>DASZXJ010000078.1:0-10152 GCA_035545895.1 Tepidisphaeraceae bacterium
GCCGCGGCCCGACGCCCCGAATTGGCGAACGAGATCGGCGGCGGCTGCGCGACTTGGTCAAAGCCGAACCGCGAACCGGCGCAGCACTGGGACTGGCCGCAGCCCACGGCTTCGCCAGCGTCACGGCTGCCGATGCACAGGGATGGTTCGAGAAATGCGGCTACTGTGTACACTGACCTGAAAACCGCTCTAGCGGAGCGGTCCGTTTTATTCCGAGATCAGCTTATTGGACCTGGACCATGCTACGGATGGAGTCAAAACATCTTCAATTGATCGCGTTCAAAGCTGAACTTGGTGGTGGGTTCATCAATCGGAACCTTGTATTGCCCGCTCCAGCAGGCAGTGCAGCAATCCTTGTCCGCAATTTTCGTGCACGCAAGCATGCCCTCGATCGACAGATATGAAAGGCTGTCCACTTCGACGTAATCGCGGATCTGATCGACGGTCCGATTGTGTGCGATCAATTCGCCCCGGGTGGCGAAGTCGATTCCATAAAAACAAGGATGACGGATCGGCGGGCATGAGACGCGCAGATGAATTTCCTTTGCGCCGGCATGACGCAGGGCGCGCATTTTCGAACGCGTGGTCGTGCCGCGAACAATGGAATCATCGACAACAATGATGCGCCGACCCTTCACCAGTTCGCCGATGATGTTGAGCTTCATTCCCACTGCGCGATCACGTTGAAGCTGGTCGGGCAGAATGAACGTTCGTCCCACGAATCGGTTGGGAACGATTCCCTCTTCGAAAGGCAAGCCTGATTCCTTGGCAAATCCCAGCGCGGCGCTGCGGCCGGAGTCGGGCATGGGCATGACACAGTCCGCCGGCACGACCGATTCTCGCGCAAGCTGCCGGCCCATCTCCTGGCGGACGATGTGCACGTTATTGCCGAATAAGATCGACGCTGGGTTTGCGAAGTAGACGTGTTCGAATACGCAGCGAGCGCCTTCACCGGCCGGCAACTCAAACCGCCGGCTGGATATGCCGCTGTCGTCGATGCGAACGATCTCGCCCGGCTCAATCTCGCGCTCGTAAACCGCATCGACCGCATCGAAAGCGCAGGTTTCGCTGGCGACACACCACTGGCCCTGGCGGGTTCGTCCCAGCACCAGCGGCCGAATGCCCCACGGGTCGCGGCAGGCTTCCATCCGATCTTTGAACAAAAAGATCAGGCTATACGCGCCCTGCAAATGCTTTAATACGTGCGGCAGGGGGTCTGCCTTATCGACATGACTGGGTTTGGCCAGCAAATGCACGATGATTTCCGTGTCAGTTGTGCTTTGGAAGATGTGGCCGTGCTTTTCGTATTCCTGCCGAAGCAGTTTCGCGTTGATCAAATTGCCGTTATGCGCCACCGCGACGGGCCCGGCGATGTATTCGCGCAACAGCGGCTGGGCGTTGCAAAGCTTGCTCGAACCGGTGGTTGAATAACGCACATGCCCCACGCCGGCATGGCCGACGAGTTCTTCGCGAAGCATGCGCGGGGTAAAGACATGACTCACCAGGCCCATCCCCGTGTGCCCGCGCAGGTCTGTGCCGTCTGAAACCGATATTCCCGCTGACTCCTGTCCCCGATGTTGCTGCGCAAAGATGCCCAGATAGCAGATCTGCGCTGCCTGCGGCGTGCCCCAAATGCCGAACAGCCCACATTTCTCTTTCTTCTCAATTTCTTCTTCGTCGCACACTGGAAGGGGCAGACTCAAGGGAATACTCCGGCAAAAGCAATTTTAGGCACAGCGATGGTTTGGATCAGGGATCAAGAGTGCAGGATAGTACGGCAAGGGAGGGTGGTCAACCTTCAAGAAAAAGCCCACGCCTTTGCCGTGGGAAACGGTTAAAAGCGATACCGTTTGCCAGCAAAGCAGCGCTCAAGTAATGTCAGACGCCTATGAGCATCCTGGTCAATTCCAATACCAAGGTTATCTGTCAGGGCATCACCGGCTCGGCCGGGGCGTTTCATACCAAAGGATGCCTCGAATACGGCACGAAAATGGTCGGCGGTGTCACGCCCGGCAAGGGCGGGCAGAAAGACCCCAATGGCCTGCCCATTTTTGATACCGTTCGTCAAGCCGTCGAAAAAACCGGCGCCGATGCGACCATGATCTTCGTTCCCCCACCCTTCGCGGCCGATGCGATCATGGAAGCCGCCGATGCCGGCATTCATGTCATTGTCGCCATCACCGAAGGCATTCCCGTGCTGGATATGGTGAAGGTGAAGGCGTTTCTAAAAGACAAACCCAAGAGCGTGCTCATCGGTCCGAATTGTCCCGGCGTCATCACGCCGGGCGAATGCAAGATCGGCATCATGCCCGGTTATATCCATCTGGCTGCGGATAAAGCTCAATCGAAAAAGAAAGTCGGGATCATCTCTCGCTCCGGCACGTTGACTTACGAAGCCGTCTGGCAATGCGCAACCCGAGGCATCGGGCAGACCACGGCGGTCGGCATTGGCGGTGATCCGGTAAAAGGATTGAACTTCATCGAACTGCTCGATTTGTTTAACAAGGATGCCGCGACCGATGCGATCATCATGATCGGCGAAATTGGCGGCAGCGACGAAGCCGATGCCGCTCGCTGGGCCAAGGCGAATGTGAAAAAGCCGGTGGTTGGATTCATCGCCGGGCGCACCGCGCCCGCGGGAAAACGCATGGGCCACGCCGGCGCCATCATCTCCGGCGGCGACGACACCGCCGACGCCAAGCTCAAAGTCTTCAAGGAATGCGGCATCCACATCAGCGAAAGTCCCGCCACCATCGGTGAAACAATGGCGCGAGCGCTGAATGTCGCATCCTGACAACTCGCAAGCCCGGCCCCTCAGGGCCGGGGCTCCGAGCGCTCAATTCAAGTGCTCCCGGCCCTGAAGGGCCGGGCTTTGCGATTCCTGTCAATGACCGGAGAAATCATGCCTGCCACCGAAGAGGAAATGAAGAAAGCGCTCAAAGCGTTCAAGAAGCGTCTCAAACTCACCCAGCTCGAAGAAGATTCTCGCCTGGGACATTCTCCGCTGACTGGTTCAAAGACCAAGATCATTTCAATTCAGCCGCCCGCCGGTTTCGGCAAGGAGGTTTGGGAGGAATTGGCCGACAAGGGATTTCTAACACGCGACGGGATCGGTTTCTTCGCCCTCGTGCCGGGCAAGTAAAATGCTCTGATGGGCCGTGTTTGTTGTCACTATTTCGGAGACGTTGATATGGCACAAGATTCAGTGATGCCGCCGGAGCGAATCGAGAAGCGTATTCTGCTTATACGAAATGAAAAAGTGCTATTGGATTCGGATTTGGCGGACATGTACGACGTTGCCACTAAAGCGCTCAATCAAGCTGTAAAGCGAAATATTGAACGATTTCCTGCAGATTTTATGTTTCAATTGACGCTGGCTGAGAAGAATCAGGTGGTCACAAATTGTGACCACCTTGCAAAGCTCAAGTTCGCGTCTAAGTTACCATATGCTTTTACAGAGCAGGGCGTTGCCATGCTTTCCAGCGCTTTACGCAGCCCACGCGCTGTTCAGGTCAATGTTCAAATTATGCGTACTTTTGTCCGCTTGCGGCAAATACTGGCGTCCAACGCCGCCCTGGCTCGCAAACTTGATCAATTGGAGAAAAAGTACGATCAAAGGTTTAAGGTCGTGTTTGATGCGATACGAACGCTCGCATCCGATAGCGAAATGGAAAAAGCAGAAAGATCCCGCAAGCGCATTGGCTACCATTCTGAAGTCGCTTCTGATTAAATCTTATTGGACTGAGAATAACACCCCAATACAGTTCTTATCTCTTCCCTAAACCATCCATCTTAACTCGCCGATTCCAACTACAGGCATTCCGCGTTAGGATGTGTTCAACCACCGCGGGGTCCTGAAAGGCTTTCGGAACCCATGCGCCACTATGACTTAGCTGTTATTGGAACCGGCCCGGCCGGGCAAAAGGCTGCCATTCAGGCGGCCAAGCTCGGTAAATCCGTCGCCATTATCGAGAAGAACGCCTCGCTCGGCGGCGCAGCGATCAACACCGGCACGGTTCCGTCCAAAGCGCTGCGCGAAGCAGTCATGCACCTCACTGGCGCATCGAAGCGCGGAATTTTTGGCGAGAGCTATCGCGTTAAACGAAACATCACCATTGCCGACCTCATTTACGTCTCGCAGCAGGTCATTCATCACGAACGCGAACTCATTCGCACGCATTTTGACAGCAACAATGTCGATCTGGTGTTCGGCGCCGCTGAATTCGCTTCGCCGAAAACATTGCGCATCGAGCGCCCGGACGATTTTGAAATCGTCTCAGCCGACAATTTCCTGGTCGCGACCGGCACTCGCCCGGCCACGCCAACACATGTGCCGTTTGATGATAAAACCGTTTTTACTTCCGATGGCTTGCTCAAGCTCGATCATCTGCCCAAGACGATGATCATCGTTGGAGGCGGCGTCATCGGCGTCGAATACGCCTGCATGATGGCAACCCTCGGCGTGAAGGTAACTCTCATCGAAGGCCGCAACGAAGTGCTCGGCTTCCTCGATCACGAGATCACCGAAGCCTTCCAGTATCAGATGCGCCGAATGGGCATGACGCTTCGCCTGGGCGAAAAAGTCGCCGCCATCGAGCATATCGCGCCCAGCGGCAACGGTCACAGCGTGCCGAATGTTCGCGCGATCCTGGAATCGGGCAAGCACATTCAAGCGGAAACCTTGCTTTACGCGGTTGGTCGTCAAGGCACAACCGTCGCGCTCGGTTTGGATAAAGCCGGTCTGGCCGCTGATGATCGCGAGCGACTCAAGGTCAATGGAAATTACCAGACCACCGTGCCGCACATTTACGCCGCTGGCGATGTGATCGGTTTCCCTGCGCTTGCTTCCACCGCAATGGAACAGGGCCGTCTGTCGGTCTGCCACATGTTCGGCGTGCAGACCTGCTCAATCCCCGAACTGTTTCCGTTCGGCATTTACGCGATCCCCGAAATTTCAATGGTCGGCAAAACGGAGAAACAGCTTACCGAAGCCGGTATTCCCTATGAAGCCGGCGTTGCGCTCTACAAGGAACTGGCTCGCGGGCAACTCCTTGGCGATATGGATGGCATGCTCAAGCTGTTGATCCATCAGGAAAATCACACAATTCTTGGCGTGCACGCCATTGGCTCAGGCGCGACAGAACTGATCCACATCGGCCAGGCCGTCATGGCGCTGGGCGGCAAGGTCGATTTCTTCGTCAACAATGTCTTCAACTTCCCCACTTTGGCCGAGGCCTACCGCGTGGCGGCTTTGAACGGAATCAATAAGCTCCGACACGTTTAATGTCCTGCGGGGGTTCGATCTTCAGGCCCAGGCGTTTGGCGAGATTTATCGCGTCAAAAGGCGCATGAACTTTTGCATCATTGTCGAAATAGACATACACATCGCGGCCTTTTGCCATGCGCGATGACTTTTTCGCTACTCGACGCGCATCGCGTGGCTCGGTGCCGCTTCGCCATTTTTTGATTCGAGCTTCCCATCGATCCAGCGCGGCTTCAGAATATCCGCTTACATAGAGTTCCTCGTCGCCATGTAATCGCAAATAGACAAAATCGGCTGTGATATCCTCGATGTATGGAAACCTCCGCGCGGTGTCCGCGATGACCAATGAGATATTGAATTCCCCTAGCAGTTCGATGAATTTCGGCGTAAGAAACGATTCATGCCGGAATTCCACGGCATGACGCATCGGCCGGTTCGCGTCCGTCTTTGTTTCGCTCCGTCCGCGAAGTAGTTTGGAGTGATGTTTGGCGATCGTGGCGGCTTCTCGCGTATTCCGCGGCAGTTTCTTAAAGAATGCCCGAAACAGATCGGCGTCGAATTTGAAATTCGGCGAAAACTGCCAAAGAATCGGCCCCAACTTTTCCCGCAATCGCAACACGCCCGATGCAAAATAATTTGCGATTGCATCATCGGCTTCGCGTAAACGCTTCATATGCGTGATGTATCGCCCGCCTTTCAGCGAGAAAACAAAATCATCAGGCGTTTGCTCGTACCAGGTTTGATAACTGCTCGGGCGTTGCAGCGAATAAAATGAACCGTTGATTTCAATCGAATTGAGACATCGTGAAGCGTAAGACAGCTCGTTCTTTTGCGTCAAACCCTTCGGATAAAACGTCCCGCGCCACGGGGTATATCGCCAGCCGGAAATTCCGATCCGCGTTTGAGGCATGTTCATTCTAGCGCGGTTTGATCAACAACTCCTCGATCATTGCCCGGGCGGGCATTTCGATCGCGAGGATGGCGCATTGCGCAATATCTTCGGGCTGCAACATCGCCGCCCGCTGACTCGCATTGGGAGGGGCGGGGCGCTGTTCGAGAAATGGTGTGTCAATGTCTCCAGGAAAGATGGCACATGCGCGAATGCCGTTGCCGCGTTCTTCGGCATTGATGGATTGATTCAGTCCTCGCAATCCGGCCTTGGAAGAGGAATATCCGCCGCCCGCCTTGGCGCTGGCGTTCAGGGCTGAATCGGAAACGATGTTGATGATCGTCCCGACGCCGATTTGGCGCATCATCGGTAAGAACTGATGAACGCAGACGAATGCGCCGACCAGGTTTACTTCGATCATCCGTCGAAAATCGGCGATGGACAATTCCTTCAAACTTCGTTTGGGAATATTCAATCCAGCATTATTGACCAATACGCTGGGAGCACCGAGTTGCGTCTTTACCGCTTGCGCCATCGCGACGGTCTGCTTTTCGTCGGCGACATCGCATTCAAACGGCAACAGCCGGCCGGTGGTTTTTCCCGCCTTGGCGATGACTTCATCAAGCGTTGTTCGTCGCCGGCCAATCAGCGCGACGTCCCAGCCGCGCTGGGCGAGCATCAGCACGATCGCACGGCCCACGCCGCTGCCGGCGCCGGTGACAACTGCCAAATTGGACATGAAAATCCTCCGAAATTAACGCAGCCCTCCGGGTTGCCCGTTGCATGGCGGTGAGTTTACCGGATTCGTGGTTATGATGCTTCACATCTCAAAATGACCGACAACGCATATCCAAAAATCGCGAGTCTGAAAAATGTCGCTGCATTTCGGGCGCGATTGTCCTTGCTCAGTCTCGATTTGCCCTGCGACGATTCCGTTCTTTCAGCAGGCGAAAACAGTCCACTGGCGCAATCATTGGAAGTGAATGGCTTCAAAATCGGCAATCGCTGGTGCATTCATCCGATGGAAGGCTGGGACGGTACGGCCACCGGCGAGCCGACCGAAAAAACGCGGCGCCGCTGGCAACACTTTGGTGAAAGCGGAGCCAAGTTCATCTGGGGCGGCGAAGCGTTCGCCGTCACCGGCGCCGGACGAGCCAACCCCAATCAATTGGCGATCGTCGATAACAACGTCGAACGCGCCGAAAACGGCGCGAGAAATCTCCTGCAAACATTACTGAACGCCCACCGCGCCGCGGTGGGTGCAGTTGATGATCTTCTCATCGGTTTGCAACTCACCCACTCCGGACGATTCTGCAAACCCACCGATCACAAAAAACTCGCGCCGCGGATTGCTTATCATCATCCGACGCTCGACCCGAAATTCGGCATCCGCTCAGACGACTCAGCCGTCATCGTCACGGACGATGAAATCGATCATCTCATTGATGATTACGTCAAAGCCGCCAGACTCGCGCAGCGCGCGGGCTTTCATTTTGTCGACGTAAAACATTGCCACGGTTACTTCGCACACGAACTGCTGAGCGCCTTTACCCGGCCCGGAAAATTTGGCGGCAGCTTTGAAAATCGCACGCGATTTGCACGGGAAATCATCGGACGGATTCGCTCGGAATGCCCCGGCCTGATCGTCGGTGTGCGGCTCAGCGCTTTCGACATGGTTCCCGGCCATCGCGGATTCGGCTGGAACGGAACTGATATCGATCTGGCTGAGCCGATTCAATTCATCAGGTTGCTGGAATCACTCGGCGTGCGGCTGATCAATGTCACCTGCGGCTCGCCTTACTACAACCCGCATATTCAAAGGCCGGCGATCTTCCCGCCCAGCGACGGTTACGCGCCGCCGGAAGACCCGCTTGTCGGCGTCGCCAGACAGATTGATATGACACGAAAACTCAAGCAGGCGTGTCCGAATTCGATTTTCGTCGGCAGCGGTTACACCTATTTGCAGGAATATCTCCCGCACGTTGCACAGGCGGCCGTTCGTCAGGGGTGGACCGATTTCGTCGGGCTGGGCAGGCTGGTTCTCAGCTATTGGAACTTGCCCGCCGACACGCTGGCGGGCAGAGGGCTTCAAGCCAAGCGCATCTGCCGCACCTTCAGCGACTGCACCACCGCTCCGCGCATGGGAATGGTCAGCGGCTGCTATCCCCTGGATGATTATTACAAAAAATCTCCGGAGCATATTCAGCTCAAGGAGAAAAAGAGAATTGGTTGAAAGACCGTAGGACTTGAATTGTGGAGTAAAATTTATCTCCAGTTGATCGGTTCCCCGGGCAAAGCCCGGGGCTTTAGCCCCGGGGCGGAGTATTTCGGATTTCGGATTTGGAATTGGAGTTGCGCGAAATGAGTCGGCATGGCGCAACAAAGGAGCCGCGGGTTACTGGATTTTCGTCATTCAGGTTATGGTCATTCGTCATTGGGATTTTGTTGGTCATTGGGACTTGGCCATTGGTCATTAGATCCCAATTTCCCCGCCAACCCCCGCCACTGGTTGCCTAGCGAACGATGCGGTCTCCCACCGTACCCTCCTACGTGGAAGCTCGCTGCATTCGCCCGGCGGTTGGTTGCATGGCCGGGCGGGGGGCGGGTACATTGGGACCGTGGCTAAGAGCATCGTCGTTACCGGGGCTGCGGGGTTCATCGGCAGAAACGTTGTCGCGGAACTGAATCGGCGCGGATTGGACAATCTGCTGCTAGTCGATCGGCTGGGCACGGACGACAAGTGGAAGAACCTTCAGGGGTTGCGATTCGAAGACCTCATCGACCCGGATCGATATCTGGAACAGATCGAAGAGGAAAAAGCCGGCCCGGCTGATGCGATCATTCATCTGGGCGCCTGCAGCACCACCACCGAGCGGGATGCCGATTATCTGCTGCGCAATAACTATCGATACACGCGTGTGTTAGGCCAATGGGCGGCCGGGAATAAGGCGCGATTCGTCTATGCCTCCAGCGGGCAGACCTATGGCGATGGGTCGCTGGGTTATAGCGATGACGATTCGATCACGCCCACGCTGCGGCAGCTAACGATGTACGGATATTCCAAGCAGATGTTTGATTTGTGGGCGCTGGGCAACGGGCTGCTGAAGCAAATCGTGGGATTGAAGTATTTCAACGTCTACGGGCCTTACGAAAATCATAAAGGGGACATGCGATCGGTGGTGCATAAGGCTTACGAGCAGATTCAATCGACCGGCAAAGTCAGGCTGTTCAAGAGTTACCATCCGCAATACCAGGATGGGGAGCAAAAGCGGGACTTTATTTATGTTTCCGATGCGGTGGATGTGACGCTCTATTTTGCCTTGGAAAATCGGGGAATTGGAGGGCTGTTCAACTGCGGAACCGGAGAAGCGCGGACATGGAACGATTTGGTCAAGGCGGTCTTTTCGGCCATAGGGGAAAAACCACAAATCGAATATGTCGATATGCCTGCGCAACTTCGCGAAAATTATCAATATTTTACGCAGGCTGATATGATTAAGCTTCGCAAGCACGGGAAATACGAAAAGCCCTTTGTCACGCTGGAACAAGGGGTTGCGACGTATGTGAAAGACCATCTGGTGAAGTGAAATCCTCGGGGTTTTCAACTTAATGTTGAGAGAACTGCGGATAAACACAATCTTAGCGCAATCCGAGGAATCTTGGATTGCTGGTCGCCGGACTCTCGGAGGGAATGAGGGTTGAACAAGTCGGCGGCAGTCAAAAACATCGTGGCCACCGGCCACAGAAGGAGATCGCAATGGGAAGGTTGTCCAAGGGTTGTCTAGCCCTCGCGGCTGCTGCGGCAGCGGCTGCAATCGGAACCAACGTTTACGCGGCGGAGCCGACGTATGATGAACTCAAACAGCAGCTCGATCAGTTGAAGAGTCGTCTGGACCAGCTCGAAACGCGTCAGGCGGTCAGTGCGCAGGAAGTGGACAAGACCGTCGAGCGCGTGTTGCAGGATGCGAATCATCGCAGTCAACTGCTTCAAGCCGAGGGC
>DASZXJ010000079.1:0-4377 GCA_035545895.1 Tepidisphaeraceae bacterium
TTCCCCTTGTTCGAATTCTGGGGACCGATGGCATCGATTGAATCCACTCAATGGATTTCGTCGGCAGCCTCGTTTCTCGATGCGCATGACCCGACTTTGAAACTGATTTACCTTCCTCACCTGGATTACGATCTTCAACGCTTCGGGCCGGATGACTCGCGCATCGATCAATCGCTAAGGGATTTGGACCAGGTTCTGGGCGCTCTGATTGAAGCATGTGAGCCAGCCCGAGTAATCGTTCTCAGTGAATATGGCATTGAACCGGTGAATCAACCCGTGCATATCAATCGCATTCTTCGGCAGCACGGTTTAATCTCAATTCGCGAGGAGTTGGGTCGAGAATTGTTGGATGCCGGCGCCAGCCGTGCATTTGCGGTGGCGGATCATCAGATCGCGCACGTGTACGTAAAGGATCAAGCCCGGCTGGAGGAAATTGAATCGCTGTTGCGTTCGACACCGGGCATCGAACAAGTATTAACTCAATCGCGACAGCGCGAAGCCGGCATCGATCACCCACGTAGTGGAGAACTCGTCGCCATCGCATCGCCGGGCGCGTGGTTCACTTACTACTACTGGCTGGACGATGCGAAAGCTCCGGATTTCGCGCGGACGGTCGATATTCACCGCAAGCCGGGTTATGACCCGGTTGAACTGTTTCTCAACCCGGAATTAACCATGCCCAAGGCTCGAATCGCCTGGACACTCTTAAAAAGGAAACTTGGTTTTGCTTCTCTACTTAACGTGATTCCGTTGGACGCATCGCTGGTTCGCGGTTCGCATGGCCGAACACCCGCGGACGATGAAAGTGCCCCGGTATTTCTGACTTCGCACGCGGCGCTGGCGCAAACCGGGCGGATCGATCCGGCTGACGTTTGCGATCTGATTTTGCAGCACGTATTTGAATAACCTGTTTAGTGGCCCCGTTGGCGGGGGCGTGTCTTTGCGACGATTCGACAGAGGATTTCTTACCCGTAAAATTGTTCCAGTGATCAAGCGTGTGCCAAAACTTCATCTTTCCCTGGCAGCCAAGTGCCAGTTGCTCTTTGGCGCTGCGGTGATCCTCATCATCTCGGCTGCGCTGTTTGTTCCGTGGCAGCGCATGGAACAATTGACCGAACAGTTGAACGAAAAGGCCGCTGCGGCTGTCGCGCGAACCGCCATCGCGGAACACGTGATGTGCGCAAAATCGCAGGAACCGCAGCCCGCCACGGCTCCCGCCGCGGCGCCGTCGGCAAGCACCACCCAGCCCGAATTCGTGTTTGATGGTCAGCGGGTCACGCAGCCGAGACTCATCCCGGTTTCGGCGCTCAATCATCCCGGCCAGAACAGCACCCGATTTGAAGAGCTTGCGCTCGAGCGACTGGTCAGCAATCGTCGGCTGCCTTTTGTTGCCCGCACTTATGACAACGAGCAGGGTTATCGCTATGCCCAGCCGCTGCCGGCTGCTGGACAGTGTCTCGATTGTCACGCCAACCCAGACCAGCCTGCAGTCACCGACCCCGCAATCGACGATCCTGAGACGACCGTTGCCGAAGCGTCAACCACTCAGCCCGCGCCCATTTTGGGCATCGTCAGCGTTGATATTCCCACGCAGGTTTCCGGTCGCCAGCAATTGCTCAACCGCGTGTTCATCCTGACGGCTGGGCTTCTCGCAGGCACTTTGGCGATCATCATTTTCTATCTCGTCACGACTCGATTGATTCTCCAGCCCGTGCGAGTGCTCCAGGAGACCGCCGAGAAAGTCAGCGAAGGCGATCTGAATATCCGCTCGGACATCAATACCGGCGACGAGTTTCAGGTGCTTTCCGAGACATTCAACACGATGCTCTCCAACCTGAAAACCAGCGCCGACCAGCTTCGCGCGGTGAACAAAAGTCTCGACC
Source organism: Tepidisphaeraceae bacterium (assembly GCA_035545895.1). Lineage (GTDB taxonomy): Bacteria > Planctomycetota > Phycisphaerae > Tepidisphaerales > Tepidisphaeraceae > DASZXJ01. The sequence goes on from DASZXJ010000079.1 coordinate 1,884, forward strand.
TCAAGCTTGGCCAGCTTGCCGAAAGCAACGTTGCACTTTACGAATCAAACCGGTTGAAAAGTGAGTTTCTCGCCAACGTCAGCCACGAATTACGAACGCCTTTGAATTCGATCCTCGGGTTTGCCGAGTTGTTGAAAGACTCGAATCCATCGAGCGATGCGAAGGTTTTGCGGTACATCCAGAACATCAATAACGCCGGCCACAACCTGCTGGACTTGATCAATGATCTGCTTGATCTGGCGAAAATCGAAGCAGGCAGGATGGAAGTTCGATCGGAACAGATTTCGCTCGCCGATTTGTTCGAAGCGTTGATCGGCGTGCTCAAGCCGTTGACCGAATCGAAGGGCCTGACGATCATTCCCATCGTGCAGGCGGATGTGCCGATCATCCAGACCGACCCCGCCAAGCTTCAGCAGATTTTGTACAACTTCCTGTCCAATGCGATCAAGTTTTCACCAGCCGGCGGACGAATTGAACTGATGGCCGACCTTGCCGGAGAACGCGTTTTGGTCAAAGTGGTCGATCACGGACCCGGCATCGACTCCGCCGCCCATGCGACGATCTTCGAAAAGTTCCGGCAGATTGATGGTTCGGTCACCCGCCAGCACAGCGGCACGGGGCTGGGCCTGGCGATTTCAAAGGAACTCTCTGTTCTGCTGGGCGGCTCGATTGGCGTGGATAGCGCCCTGGGAGTTGGCGCAACGTTCTGGATCGCTTTGCCTTTGAAAAACGTCGCAGGCCCCGCGGATGTTCGCTCCAAACTGGTGCTTAGTTGACCAAACCCCCGCTGCGCTGCCAGCCGCAATGCAGGCGAATGAGGCGAGTTGACCCGTAGGAGGGTACGTTGGGAGACCGCATCGTTCGCTAGGCGAATGCGGGCGGGGGTTGGCGGGGAAATTGGGATCTAATGACCAATGGCCAAGTCCCAATGACCAACAAAATCCCAATGACGAATGACCAAAACCTGAATAACGAATGACGAAATCAGAATGACGAAATCCGAATGACGAAGATCCAGTGACCAGCGGCTCCTTTGTTGCGCCAGGCGGACTCATTTCGCGCAACTCCAATTCCCAAATCCACAATCCACAATCCGCAATCCGAAATGCCCACAGCCCCGGGGCTAAAGCCCCGGGCTTTGCCCGGGGACCGGATCAACTGGAGATGAATTTCAATCCACAATTCAAGTCCCACGATCTTTCAACCGATCCTCTTTTTCCCCTTCATTTTCTTAATCTGTGTCATCTGTGAAATCTGTGGATCAAATTCTTGTCTGTAGGCTCCATGAAACTGCACGGAATTGCGCGCCATGTGACGAGTCGGACGCGCTAATTTGTCGATGAAATGCGCTAAATCCTCGCGCATCCGCGCGATGCCGCAACTGGGTCAGAGCCGTGTGACCCAAAACTCCTGGCCATCGGTTCCGGCGCCGGTGCGTTTGAATTCGCCGAGTCGCGCTGTTCCACCCCAGGATGCCGCGATCGCGCTCACCGTCGAGCTCTTCTTGAAAATGCCCGCGACCATCCGTTTCTTGCCCATCTTCCGGGCCGTATTGAACGCGTGGCCGATCAACAGCGAAGCCAGCTTCTGTTTGCGAAACTCCTGTTTCACGCCCAGCCATTCCAGGTAAAACGAATGACGGCAGGCCGAGTCGTTGAATCCTAGGATCGCGCACGCGCCGCCGCCTTCAACGTTGGCCACCCACAGTCGATTTTCTCGAATCAGTTGCAGGACTTTGTCCGCGATAATTTCTCTCGCGATCCCGGAATCGCGCATGCAGGCGATGCAATCGTCAAGATCATTCGATCGGGCAAGGCGGATCGTCGGCAGCGAGGTTGGCGAAATGGGGCCAGACAAATGCGACAGGTTTTTCACGGTTCACCCTCCCGACCGGGCGAGACAAAAAAGGATGGGCGCTGGGGCCAGCCTTCGAGTCGCAATGGCGCGATCGGGGGCCTGGCGTATTGATGAACACGAACGAACGATCGCCGCGCCAGACGCAGATGATGAACCGTTGCGACTGTTCTGAATCCCCGGCGAATGGCGCTGCTCAACGACGGTGTGTTGCCGCGCATGATGTAACCATACGACCAGCGAATTCCCTCATCCCGCGCCTGCGCCAATCGGTGCATGCCAAGCAGGCGCTGAAGCCGGTGCCCACGAAATTCCGGCAGTACAAAGTCGCCGAACAGGAGACAGCTATCATTTTGGCCGGCAAAAGTCGATCCGATCAATGGCACGAATACGTTGGCGAACGTCATCCATCCCACCGCGATGGGTTGATCGTTCAATCGCGCAACGCATGCGATCGCGCCATCGTCCAGATAGTGCTTACACGAACCCGCAGCCACTCCCTGGGCGCGGCAAACTTCGACGAGCTGTGGAAACAAAGGGTCGTTTGCGTTCCGAATGGTCTGAACAATGACGTTAAGGTTCGATTGGGGACTGGATGGCAACGGAACGGCCAGATCGCGCACCACGATGTACGCGATGC
>DASZXJ010000080.1:0-31883 GCA_035545895.1 Tepidisphaeraceae bacterium
GAGATGAATTTCACTCCACAATTCAAGTCCCACGATCTTTCAACCGTTCTCTCTTTTTCCCCCTTCATTTTCTTAATCTGTGTCATCTGTGAAATCTGTGGATCAAACTCTTGTCTGTAGGCTCCATGAAACTGCACAAAAGTGCGCGCCATATGACGAGTCGGACAAGCGGATTGGTCGATGAAATGCGCTGAATCTTCGCGCATCTGTTCGTTTCCGCAGTGACATCCACCGTGTAAAGCCGCCGACGGTGTCGGCGGAGATTCGGGCGGGAATTATCGGATCGGCACGCGCCAGATTTGCCACTGGCCGCCGCGGTTGGAACGGAAATAGACCCCGTCCCCGAGGACATCCAGCACGGGGCTGTCATCGAGGCTGCCGTTGCGCGTCAGGCGGATGGGCGTTTCGGGGCGGGCCAGGTCGATCATCCAGATGTCGTAATTTCGGCGGCCCTGGTCGTCGGCGGCGCGGTCGGAAGCGAAAATAATCCGGCTGCCATCGCGGCTGAAGGATGGATCATATTCATCGGCATCGGGAGTTTTGGTGAGATTGCGCGGCGTGCCGCCCTTGTCGCCGGCGATGTAAATTTCGCGGCGGCCGGTCGTGTTGTTCAAGGCGCAAAAGACAACGGCGTCGTTTCTTGGACTGACCCGTGGACGCGTGCCGCTCAGCGAGGTCAGATCGGCCGGCGAACTGGTGCCGATCTGAAGCGATTGCAATCGCGAATCCGTGCGGCTGGAAAACATGGCCTGGTAAAACAACCGAGGCATGGGGTCGCTATCGACCACCGGCCACAAGTCGGTGGTGTCGCCAACACTCAGTTGGACCGGCTGGCCGGTCCCTTCCGTGGCAATGCTGTATATTTTGAAGCGCTTGTTGCCATCGCGGTTGGACGAAAAGACGATCTGGTCCCCGCCGGGAGTGAAGGCGGGCATCAGGTCGATGGCCTTGCCATCGCCGATCGCGCGAGCGTCGCCGGAGCCGTCAGCATTCACGACAAAGATTTGCGAGCGCAGATCCTGGCCGCTTGATCCGGATAAAACTGTATAAGCGATCTTCGATCCATCCGGAGCCAGCGCCAGCGAACCCAACTGCGTGCCTTTTGGAAATTGCGTGATTTGCTTGGCGCGAGGCCGGCCGATCGGTTCGGCGGAGTCCTTCGTTGCAATGGTGTCGGCCAGTTCTGAAATGATTTTCCAGCCTTCGTTATCCCGCTGAAACACCGGCGAAAGCAGCTTGACGCCGGTCGTGAGGATTTCCTTCAATGCCGTGCGATATTCGATCCGGCCATCATCCCAGCCCAGGATGAAATGCTGGGGTTCCCATTCCGAATCATCCTTTTTCTTGCTGATGGAAACTTCGTAGGTCTTGAGATCGCCTCGTTCGTTGGTCGGTGTGAACGAAAACTTATGCACCAGAATTCCGCTGGCGTCGTTGGGAATCTCCGTGCCGTCAATTTTGACGGTGGCGTCCGGCGGGTCGATAAACAGCCTGGCTTCCTTTGACTTCACGCCCAGATCGATGCGGTAATCCGTGCGACCTTCATCCCAGCTGAGCGCGACTTCGCCGGCCTCGTATCCCGCCTTGCGGGCGCGAAGTTTGCGCGGCTCAAACTCGTTGGTTTCCAGATCGACCGGCAGATCGACCATGACGCCCGTCAATGGGCTGACCCCCAGGCGGGTTTGATCGAGAAATATTTCCGCGCCGCCCGGCTCGGTGTTGATCGAGATCATTTTTTTCATCGGCTCGAGCTTCAGGACATAGGCCAGGTCCTGATCGAGACGCGAGATGACTCGCCTGGCGGGCTGAAAATTGTCGCGCTCGGCGGAGAGCGTGTGCTGGATCGCAAGGTTGCGGGCATCGACACCCAATTCAACCTCGGCTGACAGCACGGTCACCGGATCGGGGCTCAGCGGCTTGCCGTCAAGTTTGATGATGGCTGCGGCGGGTTCGACGCGAACGTTAATCCGTCGCGTTTCCGGCTGAAGATTCAAAACCAAGTCATAAACAGGCGGATCGAGCGTGACCACTTCCAGCTTGTCGCGATAGCCTGCGCGAGACGCAGTCACCCGATGCACGGTGTTGGGCTGTTCGAACGTGAACATCTGCGTGATCGGGCTGGGGCCGCGATCCACATCATCAATTTTAAGAATGGCATCCGATGGATTGGCGGTGATGGTCATCGTGCGCGTTGGCGCACAACCGGCTGCAAGCATCAGCAGTGTGAGCAATAAGAGCTTTTGAAGCATGACCAGCGGCTCCAACCGCTGCAAATCATACTCCAAACCGCGCGCCGGGCGGAACTTATTGTGCGACGATCACCAGCGGCACGGTGGCCTCGGCGACATGATTGGACTGCGTATCCACCACGCTCACTTTCAAAAGATACCGCCCAGGCGGCAATGAACGAGGCAGCGTCACGATTTCCCGCAGAAAATGGTCGTGCCGCCGAACATGCGATTCATCCACGTCCGAGCTGGTCTTGGCGGACCAGACGGGGATTGCCTGGTCCGTGTAAAGCGTCATGTCGCGCGTCAGACGGGTTTCCCACATCTGCTTGTCGTTGAGATTGGAAAGAAAATTGGCGACTTCGAAATAAACAATGAACTGATTGTCGCGTTCATTGGCAGCAGGGACCTTGAATCGAGAAGTGGGAAGCCGCTCGTATTTCCCGAAGCCTTTTACATCCGTGCAAAGCGCCAAAGTTGGAATCGTCAGATCGGCTTGCGATCGCAACCGGTCGGCCATCTCCAGAATCGGTCGAACTTTGGTGGACAACAGCGCGTTGCTGTCCGACCGGAGCGTATTACGGAAATTGCTGATCCCATCGAGAACGGCGGTCACCAATTCGCGGTCTTCCGTTGGAAGCGCAGCCAGGGTTGATAGATCGGGCGTCGGTTCATCCTGAATCAATCGGAGCATCTGATATTCGGTATGTGCCCAGACATCGCGCGGGTCGTCCTTGATTTGAGACGAAAGCTTGGCACTCAAACCATCGCTCGATGTCGGCACCACCGGCTTGGCGGATAATTGCGTGTCGGGATTTGACGGCGCCAATGCAATTGGAGAATTGGATGCAATCGACGGTTTGGCGGGCGCTGGCGATGCGGTCTTTGCCGGAGCCGGAGCCGGCGCGGGCGCCGATTGCGCAGCCGCGGGAATGGTCGCGCCGGCCTGGCTGGCGCCGCTGTCTGGTCCCAAGCGAAGATCGGACCCGTCGGGAATCCTGGCGGTTTCCGGGTCTTCCCACTGCACGACGTTGGGCTTGCGCGCCAGCCCTGTCTTGGCGGTGGGGTGAGCCTCGACCAGAGGCGACATCTTCTGCGTGTAATCCTTGGTTTTTTGCGCCAACAGATCAGGCGAGGCAGCAGCAGCATCCATCTGATCGACCGGACGGGGAGGCCCGGCTTTTTGCTCGCTCGCTCCCACCGGTTGCCATTCGCGCGATCGAACCTTGCCCGACGAGCCGCATCCCTGCATAGTCCCCACTGTCATCAGCAACACCAGCACGATCCAGTGTCGAATTTTCATGGTCCGTCCTTGGACAATAAACCGAGAATTATTTCCTGGCCCGCAAGAAGTATACTTTCGCGACTCGCGCTGACAAGACTATGAGCATTTTACGGAAACGGGTACTGGTGCATTTCCAAATGTGACACGGGCTTTCAGCCCGTGCTCATGGGCTGAAAGCCCATGTCACGTTCAAACTGCACCAGTACCGAAACGGGTACTGGTGCAGTTTGATGTGACACGGCCTTTGCAGGCCGTGCGAAGTACCGCATGGGCTGGAAAACCCCATGTCACGATAAACTCTCCTGTTCTTCAAACTGCACCGGAATCCTGAGACGAATTCGATCGATTACTTTTCGCCCGGCGTTGCGATCACCATCGTCTGATCGTCCTTGGGTTCGTCATTCCCCTGCCACTGGAGCATGGCGGCTTTGACTTGTTCGATGATGCGATCCGGCTCACAGCTTCCGTTGCAGATAATCGATTCAAGCCGGTCGTTGCCGAACTGCGAGCCATCCGGCGCGAACGATTCGGCGATGCCGTCGCTGGTCACGCAAATCAGCCCGCCTTTTTTCAATTTCACGGGTTCAGTCGGATCGGGCATGAATTGAGGCATGATTCCCAGCGGCGGCGCGGACGAATCGTACGATTTCATCGGCTCATCACCCGATGCGCGAATGAAAATCGGTCCATGTCCGGCGCTGCACCATTGCAAAGTGCCATCAGGTGAAAGGAATCCGCAAAATGCCGTGACAAATTTGCCGGCGTCAAGGTCTTCGGACAATCGCGCATTGGCGCAGGCGAGCAGTTCGGCGGGATCGGGATTCCCGCGGCACATGGCGCGAATCAGCGTGCGCGTTTGCGAGACCACCAGCGCCGGGCCGATGCCGTGTCCGGTGGCATCGCCGAGAAAGATTCCCAGGCGTCCATCCTCGGTTTTCCAAAGGTCGTAGGCATCTCCTCCGGTAATGGAGGCGGCGTGGGTGTAACCGCCGGAGATGATCCCGGGAATTTCTGGAGGATTTGCTGGAATTAGCGCTGACTGAACATCCTTGGCGAGTTCCATTTCGCGGCGCAGGGACACGGCTTCGATGGCGGCTTGCTGAAGGTTGTATCGTTGAATCGCCACACCCGCCTGGTCGGAGAGGAGTTCGATCATCGCCTCCTCGGTCGGCGCAAACGGTCCGCCCTTTTTATTGACTGCCTGGATCACGCCAACCGGTTTGCCCTCAACATCGAGCATGGGCGCGGTCAACAGGTTGCGCGTGACGAAGCCGCTGCGGCGATCGGGTTCCGGGTTAAATCGAGCGTCCTTGTATGGCTCGGGCACATGAAGCGTGCGGTTGCTCTTGAAGACATGACCGACAATGCCCGCGCCGCTGGGCACGCGAATCTCCCTGGACATCAGCGCGATCTTGGTCCAAAGCTGGTCGGCTTTGGGGTCATATAAAAAGATGCTCGCTCGCTCGCAGTCGAGCAGGGCGCAGGCGGTTTCGGCGATATGGGTGAGGAGCAAATCCAGATCGGCGGTGACGGTGAGCAGGCGCGTCAGCTTGAGCACCTGTTTCATTTGGGCCGACGAAATGGAATTATCCGAGGTCATTGATTCGCTAGGCCGCTGGTCGAGTCAAGGGGGCTATTGTACGCTAATATCGATGATTCGCCGACAAGTTGGGCAAGAATACTGGTTAATTACACAAGCCGATCACGCCAGGCTGAGCGGCCGGCTCGCCGAGTACGGGGGTAATTCCCGCTTTGCCGCTCCTTCTTCAGAGACGGCAATCATGGGCATCGCATTGCATGATAGTGGTTGGCCCGATCACGATGAAGCACCCACCATCAATCCAAACGGCCAGCCGCTCGATGTTTTTGAAACGCCCCGCAGCCTGGCCTTGAGCATCTGGCAACACTCGGTAAACCGGGTAACGGAGCGGGATGTCTATGCCGGCCTTTTGGTGAATTTACATATGTTCAGCCTTTCGATTTTTTCGACCCAAAGCACGCTGGCACCGGGAGGAACCTGGGATTTGAAGGACCCGCGAGCACGATTCGAGGTCAACCGCTTCCAGCATAAGATGGTCGAAATACAGGAATCGCTGCGTCTGAAGCTCGGCATGCGCACGGACCTGCCGCTGGAATATGGCGTGGCGAGGAATTCAACCGATCCGGCCGAACGGCGGCTGGCGAAAGACTTCCAATGGCTGGCGGCGATGGATCAACTCAGCCTGTGCATTTGCTGCACCCAGCCGCCGTTCAATACGCTTTCGTCGATGTCGCTGTCGGTCAATCGACCGGTCGATGAAGTGGTGATGGTCGATCCCTGGCCATTTAAGCAGACGAAATTTCAGGTGACGTTCCCGTTCCGCCGCTTGCCGGTTCAGCGCTATGCCGATCAAACCGAGTTGTGCTCTCTTTTTCGATCCGTATCGCCCGAGCAATTTACTGTGACCGTTCAAAACTCTAACATCTAGCCATGCGAACCGCCCCACTGTTTTTGTTGTGCTTCATTGTTGGCTGCTCGTCGATGCAGCGCCGGACCTACGATGTGCTGGTTAAGAACGATTCCGCCAAGCCGGTGACGATCTGGCTGACCAAGGACGGCCCCGCCTGGGAGAATGGCTGGAAGAGCCCGGAAGACCTGGCGATCGAAAGCCCGAAGATGGATGAGCGAATTTCCGGCGTAATCGTTCCGCCGGGCAAAACCGCCTCCACCGGACAGGTCAGCGGTGAGTTTGCGCCATCGACACAGGCGATCCTTCGAGTTTATCTCGGCCAGCGATTGATTCACGAACTGCTCGCGATGGATCGCGGCACGCACGATCGAATTGATGTCACCTTGAAACCGGGAAGCAACTCATTGCTGGTGACCGATGACGGCTCGGGCATCAAGGTCGAAAAACAGGCCAGGTGATGGGATACGAAGAACATCATCGCAAGGCTGAGGGCATTATCGTAAGGTGCGCCGTAATCACGCTCAGCGATACGCGAAATGAATCCAACGACACGAGCGGCAAATTGATCCGCGACTTGCTGACGCAAAGCGGACACACGATTGCGTCTTACCAGGTACTTCGCGATGAGCCGGCTGAGCTTGAGGCTGCCGTCTCGACATTGCTCGAATCGGATCAAGTCGATGCGATCCTGACCAATGGCGGCACGGGAATCAGCAAACGCGATCAAACCATCTCGGCGATTGAGAAACATCTGGATATCGAGTTGCCCGGGTTCGGCGAACTGTTTCGCATGCTCAGTTGGGAACAAATCGCCAGCGGCGCAATGCTCAGCCGGGCTATTGGTGGAATTGCCAAAGGGAAGCTGATATTTGCCATGCCCGGCTCAACCCAGGCGGTGGAATTGGCAATGACCCAACTCATTCTGCCGGAATTGAAGCACCTCACGCGAGAATTGAGAAAATAACCCATTTAGCGGCGGTGCCTGCACCGCGCTTATTTCAGAACGCAGTACAAGCACCGCCGCTAAATGAAGGAAACGGATGCGCCTTGACTCATTTTGGGGGGCATCTAAGATGCGCTTCTCAGACGCCCCCATCGTCTAGTGGCCTAGGATAGCTGGTTCTCAGCCAGCGGACAGGGGTTCGACTCCCCTTGGGGGTATACGACCCGTAGAAATACGGGTTTTTTCATGCGCGTCGATTCGTCGAAGTTCCAAAGTCATCCAGACAATTACAGGTTTCATCCCCGAGGAGCGGATTACTTTGTCATGTTCTTCAATATCATGGCCGCAACGTTGGCCTTCGAATCCTGGTCGAGAATGGCCGACTGAATATGCCTGTCCTGATTATCGAAGAACTCCACAAGCCTGGAAAAGATTGCAAGCTGTGTCATTCCATGAGATTCGCCCAGCGTTAAAACCTTTTTCTTGGCGGGTCCGGTCAAGTCAATCCGCATAATGAAACGCTTGTTCATGCGATCAATATATCCGCATGCTCTGGATATTCAAACCTTTGGGATCGCTCAAAATACTGGGCAGTGGGGATGATTATCGTATATTGACTACATAAGTCGCATCGAAACCTGTTTGAGGTATACAGCTTCGATCAGGCTGGTGATTCTACGAATCAAATTCCGCCGCAAATCCAGTTCAACCGGGATATTGGGGTCTTGATGGGCCTGATTGATGCGAGTTCCGACGACAAAATCGATGATATCGCTGCCCAGAACGAGCGCGGCAAGTTCTTCGGCGGCATTGGGTTGTGGCTTTTGCGGAAGTGGGCCTTTTTCAAGGAGTTCAGCAACGCGGACCAAGGTAAGAGTTCCTTCAGTGACCAAATCGATGCCATGCATGAATGATCGCGGTGGAACTTCAGGGTTTAGATTAGTGAGATCCATCTTGACCGGCCGGCCAAGGATTCGTTCGATGATATTTGCAGTGGTTCCGCCGCAGATCGCCTTGCGGCCGGGATAGGTGCTGACAATGTCCGCCAGTTCATTGTCGCGGTCGCGATTGATGGGCGGCCCCGTGACAACAAGCAGTCTTCGGGGTCTGCGGAAGTGAATCACGCCCGCCGTGATGTCATCCTTTGCATCGCCGCCGTCGTTATCCAGCGATTTATCAACCAAGGCATCCGCAAGCCGCGCTGCGGGGCTCTGCGGATCTTTCTGAATCATCTCTCGGATGAAGTGAACGAGATTGTTGCGACCCCACCCGAGCGGCAAACCCGCGCGTCCCAGGCCGGACTGGCTCACACCATCCGAGCAACAGACCAACCGGTCGCCTAATTGCATTGCAAAAGCCGAGTAGGTCAACGGGCGATTTTTCCATCGCTCCATGGCGACGGGCCTGCGATCAATGTGAATTTCCTGTTCGCCGCGCAACAACGCGATCTCCGGGTTGCCATGTTCGATGACCCGGGTGCTTCCTTCAGCATCGATATCGACGATGGTGAAGGTCGAATAGCTGATCCTGCGAACCTCGCAGACCGGAAGGGTATCCATAATCGTTTCAGCGCTTTGGCGAACATCAGCGAAGCTCTGGGTATATTTCAACGCCATGGTCGCGGTGAGATTGGCCAGGACCGAGGCCTTCACTCCGCTGCCCAAGCCGTCGGAAAGGACGGCGATGAGCCGGCCTTCTTCCTTGATGCGGCGAGAGAGAAATACGTCGCCCGAAGCCGGCTGAGCATGTTTGGCCTGCTGGCAGTGGCTAACGTCGATAACGCTGTCGCCAGTCTCCTCCGCCGGGAGGAAATTTGGGAGGCTCGTTGACGGGAAGGTTACTACCGAGGTTGTTCTTGTTGAGCTGATCACATTGTTTCTCTTTGTTGCCTCCTGAACGTGTTTCTTCATCGATTCCACGAAGCGAGAACGATTCAATGATCGAGTTCAGCGTGATTTCAGATTCGGCTGCATTTTCACCAAGCAAATAGGCGATCTGCTGTACGGTGCTGAGGTTCTTCTGAATCACCTCGCGTGCCTTGCGAATGACCTGTTCCTTTTGGACAGCCGGCTTGGTGATATCCTGAATAATTCCGCCAACCAACACATGCTTTTCGACATTGAAAATTGAAACGTGAAGGATGGTTTCGCGATATTGGAGATCGCGATCGACAATGTCTTCGCCGCTGCGCAATACGCCCGCAAAAACGCGATGAAACGGCACCAGATTTGCCAGTTCAGCCCCTTCCATTTGCGCAGGCAACGAGTTGGAGGCGCCAGGGGCAAACAGGCGCACAAATGCGGCATTGCATTCGACAATCTTTAGCTGTGCATCGACGATGACGACGGCAGACGGCATCTTTTGGATCAGCGCGTCAGCCTTCTTATGGGCAAGTTGCCGCATATAGGTGACGCACATCGATCGTTCAGCCATGTTGTTGAGCATCGCGCCGGCAAAAGCGCGGCAGGAGTCGTAACCACATCCACCGCAATTCAATTCATCGGTATGGGCGAATTTTCCGACCTTGCTCAAGGCTACGCGGATTTGATCTTCCGTGAATTGCGGGAGATTGACCGGCTTGGCGGTGAAATCCGCATCAATTGCAAAAACCGGCTTGCGCGGAACCTCTTCGGTCGAATATTGGCTATGGCGCAGGACCTGATACCGCTTGGCGACGGTCGCTCCGCGCACTTTGGTCCACTCGCCCATGGCCGGGCCGTTCACACAGCCCCCTTCACAAGCCAGCAGTTCGAGCATCAGGCTGCGATCGAGTTCGAGATGGTCCAAGCCTTCGATGGCTTTTTCGATGGCTGAAAGTCCAGAAAAGGTCATGAAAGCGGCATCGTTGACACCGCAGTTGGCCTTGATGCCGGCAATCATTCCGCCGTCAACGGGATAGATCGCCCCATCGGTCGCACATTCGGGAATAAAATGGTCATCGGCTGTTTCCTGGATTGCCTTGGGATCGATTTTTTCCTGTTCAAACCAGTAAAAGAGGTCTTCAAAAGTCAGAGCGACATCGAGCAAATCGGGGTGTCCGTCCGCCTCGGCCTTTTTGGCGATGCATGGACCAAAGAAAACGATCCCGATTTCCGGTCCGAAGACCGATCGCAGCAGCTTGCAGTGTGTCAGTAGCGGCGACAATACAGGCGTGATGCGTTTTGCATCGGCCGACCGGTGCTTTTGCAAATAGGACACGACCGTTGGGCACGCCGAGGAAACTAAAATCCGTTTCTCCGGGCCGGCAAGTAGTGACGCCACGTGAGCCGAAACATGTTGAGCGCCTAAAGCGGTTTCAGAAACGCCATGAAACCCCAGCCGCTTGATGGCTGCGATCATCTGCGCGGGTCTGACCCCGGAAAACGCCGCAACAAACGATGGCGCCAGCGAGACGATCACTTTGGATCGCATGACCATGAGTTGCCGGGCGCGATGCACATCATCGCGAATTTTTTTCGCGCCATTGGGACAAACCGCAACACAATTGCCGCACAGAATGCATGATTCCGGCAGGATCATGGCGCAAGCGCCTTCAACTTTGATCGCTTTTACCGGGCAATTGCGCACGCATTTATAGCAGTCCTGGCACTGGCGCTTTTCAGTATGGATGGGATTGAGATAATTCATTTCTCGCGATTCCTTTCCGCGAGATGATGATTCAGCAATGTCATCAATGAGACCGGGTCGATCTCCTTATAAGCGCTGCCATCGATAATGATGTTGGGCCCGTGCTTGCACAGGTCTTGGCAGAGATGGCCGACAAGATTGCATTCGGCCCTGGGCTGGCTGTGATCGATGAAATCGCGCAGAACCTCGATGTTGCGATTGTTGCCGCGTGAGAAGCATGAGCTGCCCATGCAAATCGTAATGTCAAGCCGCGCATCAGCCATGGCAAACTCCTTAATCGCATCAAGCAACCGCTCCGCAACGTCTTCGTCCGCCTGGTCCGCTGCCGACGTGCCGGCCCATCTTGGCAATGCGATGTTGCAGGCAGGCGTGACAACTATCAGCCGTTTCGTAAATACACGCCTTGGCAGGATAAATTTCGTACAGCGATCGATACTTCAACGGCGTGAGATTGGGCATAAAGACGTTTGCGCCGCGCTGAAGACCCAATTCGCGCCCGTTTTTGCGATTTAATGTCGCCAGTGCGGTCGTGCTGGGAATATTCGCGTGTGGACAAACCAGCCGGGCCAAAGCGACAACCTTGTAAACCATCAACTCCGAAGCGGGCACCTGCTCGGCAACGGACACGGCAGGATCCCAATCACCGCGACCCAGCGGCGTCGCCGGATGAGCCAGCCATGGACCAACGCCGATCATGTCCAAATCCATTTCGCTGAAACGCAGGATATCGTTGACAAGAGTGGAATAGGTTTGCCCCGGAATGCCGATCATCACCCCGCTTCCAATCTCGTAGCCGATCTCGCGAAGAGCCGGCAAAAATCGGGCACGATCGCACTTGCGACGGCCATGCGGCGGATGAATCTTTCGATACAACTCCGGATCCGACGTTTCAAATCGCAAAAGATATCGATCCGCGCCTGCCTTTTTCCACGCCAACAGCTCATGCCATGATCGTTCGCCCAGACTTAACGTGACCGCCAGCGCGGTTTCGCGTTTGATCCGGGTAATCACATTCACAACCCAGTCTTGTGTCAGCACCGGGTCTTCACCCGCCTGCAAAACAACCGTGCCATATCCAAGCTTTACCGCGTGCCGTGCGCAGCCGATCACTTCATCGGAAGTGAGTCGATACCGTTCAAGTTCACTATGGCCCGCCCGCAATCCGCAATAACCGCAGCGCCGGATGCAATGATTGGAAACTTCAATCAGTCCGCGCAGATGAACGGCGTTTCCAACAGCGGATCGACGCGCCGCATCGGCTCGGCGCCATAGGTCATCCAGTTTTGCCGGATCATCCTGCCGAAGCCAGGCGAGAATTTCGTCGCGCGTCAGGCAAGCCGTATTCATTTGCACGCCTCCGCTTCAGATAACGATCGCTCGCGTTTCGCATTTCGATACGCATTCAACGCAGCCGGGAACGGCTCGAGCGCGCGATCAAAAATCCCCAGGCTATACGCGATCACCAACCCGTAGTTGGTAACCGGCACACCCGCCTGGTGACAGCGAATCAGGCGACCAAGCACTTCCTTTCGATTGGCGGTGCAGGCGCCGCAATGAATGACGAGTTTGTATGGCGAAAGGTCGGACGGAAAATCGTGCCCCTGCACGTGGACAAAATTCAGCTTGCCGCCGACATATTGCGTAAGCCATCTTGGGATTTTCACCCGCCCGATGTCTTCACCGATGGGATGATGACAACATGCCTCGGCAACGAGGATGCGATCGCCTGCCTTGAGATGATCGACTGCCATGGTTCCCTGAACCTGTGTAAGCAAGTCGCCTTTGAAGCGCGAAAAGAGAATTGAAAAGCTCGTCAAAGGAATCGACGATGGCGTATCAGCAGCCACCTTCAAAAACGCCTGCGAATCCGTAACGACCAGTTTGGGGGGCATGTTCAGGCGTGACAGGGCATATCGCAGTTCACGTTCCTTGACGACCAAGCAATATGCGTCGCTGTCCAGTAGATCGCGAATCGACTGCACCTGGGGCAGGATCAACCGGCCCTTGGGCGCTTCCTTGTCGATGGGAACGACCAGCACCGCCATTTCACCGGGGCCGACCAGATCGCCCAAAATATTCGGCGTGCTGAGGAAATCCACCGGAGCGATGTCGAGAAGGATCTGACGAAACTCAAGCATGCCGCGGTTTTCGCTCGCGCAAGTTTCCACCGTGCGAATTCGTCGAAATGCCAGTTCATCCAACAACACAGGCGCAGGCCTGGCGATGTCACATTTATTGAAAATGGCGATCACTGGAATGCTGCGCGAATCCAGTTCCGCAAGAATGGCCTTTTCGAAATCTCCCCAAATGCCTTCAGCCGTGACAAGAATGCCGATGTCAGTCCGATCGAAAACCAGCTTGCTTTTTTTAACGCGTTGCTCGCCGAGCGTGCCGGTGTCGTCGAGTCCAGCCGTATCGATAAACAATACCGGCCCCAGCGGAAGCAGTTCCATCGGCTTTTCAACAGGATCGGTCGTCGTGCCAGGAATTCCCGAAACAATGGACACCTGCTGACGCGTAAGGGCATTCAGAAGGGACGATTTTCCCACACCGCGCCGGCCAAAGAAGGCGATATGCAATCGCAAGCCTTTTGGAGCCGCCTGCATCATGGCTGGACCTCCAATCGTGGCAATGGAAAACCCAGCCGGCAAACCGCCTGGGGAGTAATTAAGGCATCGAATTCCGCTTCACTCAAGAGATTCTGATCCAGCACAATCGCTCGAATCGGCTTGCCCGATTCCCTGCTTTGGCGGGCAATGTCACAGGCCTGTTCATAGCCCAGGACGGGTACAAGGGCCGTCACGGTGGCGGTTGAAGATTCAACATGTTCGCGACATCGCTCGGTGTTCGCGGTGATTCCATCCACGCAAAATCGAGCAAGAATGGAGTCGGCTTTTGCCAGAATTTCGATCGATTCGAGGAGGCATGTTGCTACCAGTGGCAGGAATGGATTCAGCTCCAGATTTCCCGCAGCGCATGCCGCAGTAATCGATGCATCGTACCCGATTACAAGCATCGCCACTTGAGTAACCGCCTCGGGAATAACGGGATTGACCTTCCCGGGCATGATCGAAGAACCCGCCTGTCGAGGCGGCAATTGAATCTCGCCAAAGCCGGCTTCCGGGCCTGATGACATCAGCCGCAGATCGGTACAAATTTTGATCAGTGAAGCAGCGTGAGCCTTTAAGATGCCGCTGACTTCGACAAAAACGTCCGCGTTCTGAGTCGCATCGATGAGGTTCTCCGCCCGAGCGAAGCCGATGCCGGTTAAGTCACGCAAAGCATCGACAATCTGAAAGATATAGTCGCGTGGCGCGGCCAATCCCGTGCCGATCGCGGTGCCGCCCAGATTCACGACGCGCAATCGTTCCTCGCATTTATAAATGCGCCAACGGTCGCGACCGATCGCATCGGCATAGGCCGACATCGTTCGTCCCAATGTTGTCAAAACCGCATCCTGCAATTGCGTGCGACCGACCTTTACTACATCCGCCAATCGCTTTTCGGCGTTTTGGAAGGATTCCTGCAACTCGACGACGCGCTGTTCCAAAACCCGCAGCAATCGAATGGCTGCCAGTCGAAGCGCGGTTGGGTAAGTATCATTCGTCGATTGATGTCGGTTGATATCTTCCAGCGGAGACACTCGATCGTATCGCCCGCGAGGTTCACCCAGCAACTCCAAGGCGCGGTTGGCGAGCACCTCGTTCACGTTCATATTCATGCTCGTGCCGGCACCACCTTGAAGCGCATCAACGACGATATGTTCATTCAGCAGCCCTTGTGCCATTTCAGAGCAGGCACGTTCGATGGCACTGGCTTTGGCTGAATCTTCCGCCCATGTTCCAAGCCCGCGATTCGTCACAACGCAGGCAAGCTTAACCGCCCCGAAAGCGCGGATCAGTTCCTCATGGACCTTGCGACTGGACAGCGGAAAGTTCTCCACACCGCGTGCAGTATGAATGCCGTGCAATGCCGATTCAGGCATGTCGCGATTTCCCAGAAGATCATGTTCAACACGATGCTTCATCATAAATCCATTCCCCCAAGGATCCGTTTACACAAATACGTCGCGCTTTCCTTCACGGAGCATTTTGATCAGATTTTCACTATTGCCACGCGTCTGCTTGTCCATCCCATCGAGAATGTTGCCGATCAACTTTTCCCCAGCCGCGCGTGTTTCGACCGAAGCGTAATCGATCAGATATTCATAAAAACTCGCCAACGCGTTAGGCCCGCAATGGAACTTAATGATCCTCGGTTTGGCCAGGTCCATGAAATCCTCCCCGGTGCGCCCAACGCGATAGCAGGCGGTGCAGAATGATGGGATATATCCCAGTTCGGCACAGTCGCGCACGACTTCATCCAGATCTCGATGGTCGCCAAGCTGAAACTGCCCGTCTTTGGCGGTGGTGGCATTTTCGTCACCGAGTTCCGAATATCCTCCCGGATTGCAGCGGCTGCCGGCGCTGATTTGAGAAATTCCCATGGCGAACGCATGGCGGCGCATCTCCATGTTTTCCCGCGTGGACAGAATCATGCCCGTATACGGCACGGTTAATCGCAGAATCGCGATGATCTTTTTGAAATCGGTATTGCTCACACGGTAAGGCGGCGCATCGGCCAGTTCCGATCCTGTCGCAGGCTCGATTCTCGGCATGCTGATTGTGTGCGGACCACAATTGAATCGATCCTCCAGAAAACGAATGTGTTGCAGAAGAGCCAATACTTCAAACTTCCAGTCATATAGCCCGAACAATGGCCCAATACCCACATCATCGATGCCTGCCATCATCGCGCGACTCGGCGCGCTGATGCGCCAGTCGTAATCCATCTTTTTCCCAACCGTATGAACTTTCCGGTACGTTTCGCGGTGATATGTTTCCTGAAAAATCTGATACGTACCGATCTCGGTCGCTTTAAGCCGGCGAAATTGATCGACCGTCAGCGGCGCGATATTGACGTTCAGGCGACGAATTTCCCCTTTACCTTTTTTCGTTGCATAAATGGTATGGATCGAGTTCAGAATGTAATCGAACCCTTCATCCTTGGGATAAGATTCGCCCGCCACCAGTAACAGTCGTTTGTGTCCCTGATCGATCAAAGCGGTGACTTCGCGGGCAATTTCGCCCTGCGAAAGGGCACGTCGCTTGATCAACTTGTTGCGACAGCGGAATGCACAATAGGAGCATTCGTTCGCGCAATAATTGCTGACATACAAGGGCGCGAAAAGTACGAGGCGGGAACCATAAATCTCATCTTTGATGTAGCTGCCCGTTTCGTAAAGGGCTTCGAGAAGTTCCGGATCGTCGATGGTCGCCAAGGCGGCAACATCGCTTTCATCCAGGCCTTCCAACTGACGCGCTTTGGCCAGAATGTCGTGGACGTGTTGTTTGTCCACGCCTCGCGTGATTTCGAGCAGGTGCCCGATTCTCGCTTCATCGATTGGAACCGTATCGATACTTGCTGGTGAAGTAACTGTTAACATTATTGTCCTCAGTTTTCTCGAACTTCCTTGTTCGTATGAACCTGCAATTCATCTTTTAGTGCGCCGATTGCCTTTGTGACGTCGCATTCATTGATGCGGCGATTGCCGATGGTGACGGTCGGTCCACCCCCACAGTTCTCGAAACAGAAGGTGGCGGCAATTTCGACATCGTGCTGGCAACCTTCCTCTTGAACGTGCTCAAGTAATGATTGTAAAATCTTCTGCCCACCTTTGAGGAAGCAATTGGTGCCGACGCAAACACCGACCTTGAGTTTGGCGGCCTGCTTCTTGCCGTTCGTCGGGACGCCATCCATCGTCAAGTCGCCAAGAATGCGTCGCCGACTGACATATTCCGTGTGAAGCAATTCATGTGCTCTATGGCCGTTCACTTCGCCAAGCACTTGTTCATAGCATTGGGTGACGAAATGATTTTCCTGCGACTTGTGCAGATCGAGCATTTTGTCGGCATCGTAAAGCCCGCGTGTGCGCAGCCTGCGGACATCGGCGGCGCGCGAAATAGGTTGACCCGCCCCTCCGATGCATCCGCCTGGACAGGCCATCACTTCGATAATGTCAAATTCGCATTCGCCACGGCGAACTTTTTCGGCAAGCTCGCGCGCGTTTTTCAAGCCGAATACAATGGCCATCTTCAGTTCGGCCTCGCCGACTTTAAGCGTGGTCGTGCGAAGACCGTTTTCGCCTCGCACCTGATGGAAATCAGGATTTTGTAACTTTTGTCCGGTAACGGCTTCGATCGCATAACGCAGCACCGCCTCGCTCACGCCGCCGCTATTTCCGAAAATCACCCCTGCACCGGTCTTGAATCCCATGGGCATATCAAACGATTCGGGGTTGAGATTACGAAAACGAATGCCTGCTTCCTGGATCATTCGGGCCAGTTCCTGAGTGGTGATGACATGATCGACGTCGGCAACACCGTCGCGATAAAACTCGGGACGTTTGGCTTCAAACTTTTTCGCGGTGCAAGGCATGATCGAGACGACGACGATGTCGCTGCCCTGAACCTTTTTTTGCGCCGGCAGAATTTGTTTCACGAGCGAGCCGAGCATCTGCTGCGGGCTGCGGCAGGTCGATAGATTCGGCAGCAATTCGGGAAAATATTGCTCGGCGAATTTCACCCAGCCCGGGCAACAACTTGTGAATTGCGGAAGACGTTCGCCATTCATTTTGCGCCTGATAAATTCATTGGCTTCTTCGACGACCGTCAGGTCCGCTGAAAACGACGTGTCATAAACGATGTCAAAGCCGATTCTGCGCAAGGCTGCCACAATCTGGCCGGTCGTAACGGTGCCGGGCAAATCGCCGAAGCACTCTCCCAGTGCCACGCGCACTGCTGGTGCAACCTGTACAATGACGATCTTCTTTGGATCATGAATTGCCTTCCAAACCTGGTCCACTTCGCTCTTTGGCGCCAAGGCGCCCGTCGGGCAGACTGCGGCGCACTGACCGCAATTGACACACTCAACCTCGCCGAGCAAGCGACCAAACGCGGGTACAACCTGCGTCTGGTGTCCACGATGGGCAAAATCGATCGCGCCGATTCCCTGCACTTCCGCGCAGAATCGCACGCAGTCGCCGCATAAGACGCATTTGTTGGGATCGCGCACGAGCGACGGGGACGAATCGTCAATCTGGACAGACTGATGAACAGGTTTGAACCGCACATATTGGACACCAAGCCTGCGCGCCACTTCCTGCAATTGGCAACTCGCGCTTTTGGCGCATGTCGGGCAGGATTGATCATGGTTGGCCAACAGAAGTTCGATCGCGATCTTGCGGATCTCGCGAATTTCATCAGTGGTGGTGCGGACTTTGAGTCCCGTTTCCGGTGGAGTTGAGCAAGCCGCCTGAATTCCGCGCCCTTCGACATCCACCAGGCAAAGCCGGCAGGCGCCATATACGCTTAGTTCCGAGTGATAGCAAAATGTGGGAAGATCAATGTCCGCTTTGCGGATCAGTTCGAGCAGATTTCGCTCGCCGTCGATCGCGACGGTCAATCCATCAATTGTCAGTGTCTTATCGTTGTTCATAACTCATTCCACAGCTTGAAACTTGCAGACCGTTCCACAAACGCCGCACTTGATGCATTTCTCCTGATCGATCTTGTGCGGTTTTTTCTTTTCACCGGTAATCGCGCCCACGGCGCATTTCCGCAGGCAAAGGCCGCAGCCCTTGCATTTCAATTCATTGATGACCGGCTTTTTGAGCGCTTTGCATCGTCCGGCCGGGCAATACTTGGCGTGAACATGCGCGTCATACTCTGCGCGGAAATATCGAAGCGTCGAAAGCACGGGATTTGGAGCAGTCTTGCCCAACCCGCATAGCGAGCCTTTTTGCACTGCTTTGGCGAGAGTCTCAAGCAATTCGAGTGTGTGCTCGGTGGCGCGGCCTTCAAGGATGTCGTCCAGCAGCGCCAGCATCTGTTTCGTGCCTTCACGGCAGAGAACGCATTTGCCGCAACTTTCGCGTTGAGTGAATTCCATGAAAAAGCGAGCCATGGAAACCATGCACGTTTGTTTGTTCACGACGACGAGTCCGCCCGAGCCGACCATCGCTCCGACACCACGCAACGAATCGAAATCAAGTGACAGTTCGAGATGATCTTCGGTCAGGCATCCACCCGAGGGCCCACCGATCTGAACGGCCTTGAAGCATTCGTGCGTCAGTTCGCCCGCATCGTTCGTCACCCCGCCGCCGATGTTCATGACCACTTCACGCAAGGTCGTTCCGAATGGAACTTCGATCAGGCCCGTGTTGGCAACATGACCCGTGAGAGCGAAGGTCTTGGTGCCCGGCGAATTGGCAGCACCAAGCTTGCGAAAATTATCCGCGCCATCATTGATGATTCGCACGACATGGGCGAGGGTTTCGACGTTATTGATGATCGTCGGCTTGCCCCATAGCCCGCTTTGCGCGGGAAAAGGAGGCTTTGGCGCGGGCATGCCGCGTTTGCCTTCGATGGACGCGATCATCGCGGTTTCCTCACCACATACAAAAGCGCCAGCGCCTTCCATGACTTCACACCGAAGGGGCATACCCGAACCCATCGCGTTGGCTCCAAGGATGCCTGCGTTGGTGACATCTTCGACGGCCTTGCGCATGCGTTTCACGGCCAACGGATATTCAGTTCGCACATAGACAATTGTTTCATCCGCGCCAATCGCGCGAGCGGCGATGATCAACCCTTCCAGTACGCTATGCGGATTGCCTTCCATCAGCGACCGGTTCATGAACGCGCCGGGATCGCCTTCGTCCGCGTTGCAAATGACATATTTTTTCGCATTTTTCTGCGCGCGAGCGGCTTCCCACTTTCGTCCGGTGGGAAATCCCCCGCCGCCACGGCCGCGCAGGCCGCTCTTTGCGATTTCCACGCAAATTTGTTCGGGCGTCATTTCGAGCATCGCCTTGCGCGCTGCCCGATATCCGCCAGTCGATTCATATTCAGCGAGACTTTCCGGATCAATGGTGCCGCAGTCGCGGAGGACGAATCGCTGCTGCCTCTGGTAAAAAGGAATGGTTCCCGTTCCATGACACCGGATGCCCGTTCCCGGATCGATATAAAGCAATCGATCAACGAGCTCACGGCCTGCAAGTGTTTTCTCGACAATCTCCTGCACGTCGTCCGGCTTTACCTTTGTGTATAAGATTCCCTCCGGAAAAATCGTCACGAGCGGCCCCATTTGGCAGAAACCCTGGCAGCCACTTTTAGTTACATTAGCGGGCTCACTCCGGCCGTGCGGATGAGATTCAGTCTCGTGAATTTTTTCACAATCATCCTTAAAAAAAGAGGGTTCGCTTTCAGAACGCAATTCAACTTGCACACTGAGATTCCCGGCGGCAGTCAATTGGTTGACGAACGCGTCGTAAACGCGATATGCGCCATTGGCAACGCAACCTGTGCCGGCACAAATGATCACGCGCCGGGTTCCAGTCCCTCCTGCGGATTCGAAAGGGTCGAGTTTTCGATAAATAATTTTCATTGCACGCCCCCGTTCGACTTCGCTTGCTCACCAATCTGGATTTCACTGATGATCTTCAGCGCCGATTCCGGCGTGCATTGGCCATGCACATCGTCGTTGATCACCATCGCGGGCGCCAAACCACAAGCGCCCAGGCAGGCAACCGTCTCAACCGTGAAGAGCATGTCGGGCGTGGTCTTCTTTTTTTCGCTCAAGCCCAGCTTCTGACGAATGGCTTCCAGAATGGGGATGGATTGTTTCACATGGCAGGCGGTGCCGTCACAGAGACGAACGACATACTTTCCCTTGGCTTCCAATGCAAAATGGGCAAAAAATGTCGCTACACCGTACACACGAGAGGGCGGAACCCCTAAAGCAGTCGCCACATAAGTGAGCACATCCTCAGGCAAATAGCGATATTCATCCTGGATCGCCTGAAGAATGGGGATCAGCCGCGACGGCTCGTGGTTGTAACGATCGAGCGCTTTGCAAACGGATTGAAAATGTCGCCCGACCGTCGCGGGTTGTTGTTCCAGCGCAGTCATTAGAAAAATCCTCCTTCGAGGTATGCCGCGGAAACGGCGGTTTGCTCTTTAAGGTGTTTGACTTGCGCCTCGCGGCGCAAGAGGTCGGCAAGTTTTCGTGAAAGACTCGCCAGTGAACAGTACAAATCTTCGTTGTGCAGAATGACATCTTGTGGAAGCACAAGCTGCACCGGAGCGAAATTCCATATGGCGCGAATGCCCCCTTCCACCATCAGGTCGGCGATCTTTTGAGCGGCAGTAGCAGGGACAGTAATAATTCCGATGTGCACGTGCATTCGCCGCGCCAGCTCAGGCAAAGTCTCAATGGCCAGCACCTCTTTGCCTCGCAGACGCGTGCCGATCTTTGCTGGATCATTTTCAAAAGATGCGACAATATTCAAGCCACAACGTGAAAACTGTGGATATCCGAGCAACGCTTCTCCCAAATGCCCCGCCCCAACCAGGAATGCCTCATTGGTATTATTCCAGCCCAGGAAATCCGTGATGCCTGCCAGCAGCACGTCGAGTTCATACCCCACTTTGGGTCGCCCCGTAATTCCCGCCGCCTCGAGGTCTTTTCGCACCTGCGTAGGATCTGCTTTCAGCGCCAGACCAATCTCAGGACAAGAGACATATTTGGCCCCTTGCGCCTTAAGTGTTTCCAAATACCGATGATATAGCGGAAGCCGCCGCAAGCTAGCTTCAGCAATCGGCCGAGTTACCAGGAGGTCATCCACCATGTTCGACACTTAAAAATAGCGACACATTAGAGAATAATATATCGATAAATTTTTCTCTATATAACAATGTATAATCTCCTTTTTGTTTGGTCAAGAAATCTTTTGCCACCAAATTTGCAGAACTAATCAGATGTAAGTTTAATTTTTGAAATGACTTATACGATTTTACGATTATTGTATGTAGTAATTTACAAATCAACGAATGATTGTATTTACCGACGAGCACTCAAAGGCGTAAATCCAGGAAATCTTTCTTGACATTGATTACAGATGTAATAGATTACGTATGTAATCAATGGGGAGTGCCCCGCTCATGCCAAAGGTGCCGCATATTTCCGATGCCGAGTGGATTGTGATGGAAGTGCTCTGGACTTCCTCGCCGTTGACGGCCAATCAGATTGTTGAATCGCTGGGGAAACAATCCGGCTGGAATCCGCGAACGATCAAAACCATGCTCAATCGGCTGGTCAAAAAAGGGGCGATCAAGTACGAGACTGAGGGCAAGCGATATCTCTACCGCCCCGCCATTTCGCGGGATGTGTGCGTAAAAGGGGAAAGCCGCTCGTTTATCCAGCGCGTCTTCGGCGGCAATGTCGGGCCAATGCTGGCGCATTTCGTTGAAGAAACCAAACTCACGCCTGAACAGGTTCGCGAATTGCGCAAGCTGCTTGAAGACAAGGAGTGACCGCCATGATCGAATCAATTGCGCAAGCATTGTTCAATTGGCTTTGGCAAACAAGCTGGCAGGGCGCGATATTGGCTTGGGTCGTTGGGCTTGTGACGTGGTCATTTCGAAAGTCGCTCGCGCCGGGCGCAAAACAATTGCTCTGGTTGCTGGTGTTTGTACGTCTTGCGATGCCCATATTGCCGGGCAGTCCATTCAGCATATTTAAGTTATTGAAGCCTGACGCGGTTGCGCCGCCGCGTCTTGTGCAGGCTTTGCCACTGCCAATCCGTTCGGATTCTCCGCCGCCGATCGCGCGGCCAAGCAGTCCAGAGGCAATGCCTCTCGCAGCGCAGCGCGCGTATTCGCCGGACCTGATTCTGGTCGCGGCATGGTTGATTGGTTTTGTGATTGCATGGGGTCGTGTGCTTTGGAGACATTTTGGCTTTACGCGCCGACTGAAACAAACGGCGGTGCAGTGCGACGCGTCCACGCTGGCCATTATCAACCAATACGCCGCCGAACAGGACATGCAGCCCATCAACGCGATGATTTCGGACCTGGTCTCGACGCCAGCGGTAATTGGCGCGATCAGTCCGCATCTGTTGCTGCCGGCTCGCGTGTTGAAAGAACTTGATCCCGCGGAGTTGCGGCCCGTGGTCATGCACGAATTGGAACACATCCGTCGGCGGCACCTGGCGATCGATTGGATTCTGACGCTGATTCAATCGGCGCACTGGTTCAATCCCGCGGCTTGGTGGGCACATCGTCGGGTTCGCGCCAGCCGCGAACTGATTTGCGATCAAGCGGTACTGGCGCGACTCGATGACGAAAGTTCGCGCAAATACGGACTGACCCTGTTGAATATGGCGAGCGCGCTGGGCGGGCATCCCGCCGGCGTGACAATCGCTGCCTTTGCGCGCGAACCCGCCTTGCTGCGTCAACGAATTGAGCAAATCGCCTCGGGCAAAAGAAGTCATCTTGCATGGCTTGGCCTGTCGTTCATCATCGCAACTGCATTACTTTTCCTGACTGCGCCTAAACAATCCACGGCCCAGGTCGATCCAGCCATCGTGCAACCTTCCACCGCGCCGACAAGTCCGTCAACAGAATCATCGAAACCCGGCCTTTCCAATCTGATCGTTTGGCAGAATCACGAAATCAATGATCTGACTCTCGGCCCCATCGGATCCAAAGCCACACAAAGCGAGCGACAAGCTCGCGCGGACGAGTTAGTTGAACGTATCAAGAATACGATTGACCCGAAATCGTGGGACCAACCTGAGACAAAAGTTTCGATAAAGGGAGATTGGGGACAATTGATTGTCACCCAAACACTTGAACATCAGGCCGAAATCAAAAACTTGATCGATGAACTCCGATTGGATAGAGGCACGCAAATCAAGGTGTCCGCAAGGCTGATCGAACTGGCGCCGGGCGAAGCGGAGAGCCTTCCCTCCGCCTACGATCCGCAAAACAAAACGATGTGGGTGGACGACGAAACCGTTGAGAACCTGCTTAAAAAGGGCGCGAAGGTTCTTGCAAGTCCCTCGCTTCAACTTTCCGATCGCCGGGCCGGGCAAATCAAGATTACCGATGGAATTGATAAAGATGCGATGATTCTGGCTGTAATGGGCACTGCATGGGAAGATCTTCGATACATCACCCTTGATATCTCGTTAAGTGGCGCGGCAAAAACCGATAAACCCTTGCAAATGCAGCGATTCATCGCAAAACAAACGATGAAGGTCCCGGACGGCGGTAGCGCCTTTTTCAGGGTGATTCGATCCGTGTCCGAAACGCAGCCCGATGGAACGGAAAAGGCGGTGCCGGCTCAATTGACAGATAACGAGTTTTGGCTGGCGGTCCGCGTTTCGATCATCATCAAACCAAAGGACGGCGTTCAGCAATTCCCGGTTTTAAGCGATCCATCTCTTCGCAGGTAAGAATGCCGCGGCACATATGTCACATCTGCCGCAGTTGTGACTTTTGCCACAGAATTGCCCGGTTAAAAGGCGGCTCAATCGCTCGAAATTGGCTTATTTCCGCCTGAATATGCCAATCTTCGGTTTATTCCGTCTGGCACGTCCTGCGCTACTCCAAGCGGTGGAGTATCTGCCATGGACCTTAACAAACCTCTATCAATCGATGCCGAGCCCTATCCGTTTGAATTCGTCCCGGCGCAGTGTGCCCTGCTGATCATCGATATGCAGCGGGACTTTCTTGAGCCGGGCGGGTTTGGGGAAATGCTCGGCAACGATGTGTCCCAACTTCGGCGGACCATTGAACCCAACAAAAAATTGCTCAGCGCCTGGCGAAAGATTGGTTTACAGGTCATGCACACGCGCGAAGGACATCGACCCGACCTGGCAGACCTCCCGCCGGCCAAGAAAGTGCGCGGGCGCGGCAAAACCTGCATCGGCGATGTCGGACCCATGGGCCGCATTCTCGTACGAGGCGAGCCGGGACATGACATCATCCCGGAGCTGTATCCACTGCCGTCCGAACCAGTCATCGACAAACCGGGCAAGGGCGCATTCTTTGCGACCGACCTGCACGCCATTCTGCAAAATCGCGGCATCAAGCAGTTGATCGTCACCGGTGTCACCACCGAAGTCTGTGTCAACACCACCGTTCGCGAAGCCAACGACCGGGGCTACGACTGCCTCGTGCCCGAGGATTGCGTCGGTTCATACTTTCCCGAATTTCAGCAGATGGGGATCAAGATGATCAAAGCCCAGGGCGGGATCTTCGGATGGGTTTCCGATTCCGCGCGAATTCTCTCCACAATTATGTAAACCGCGACCATGCCTGATTGAAGCTCGCCATGCCAATTCAAAACCGAGGTGTGTCATGGAAACTCAAGCGAAATTTCGACCCGCGATCTGGACGCCGGGAGACTGGAACGCATTTTTCGGATTCGGCACGAACATTCTGGTCAACCTTTTGACGCTGAGCGGCCTGCTGCGGTTTGTGCTCAAGATGCCGGACGAAATGGTGTTCAAGCACATTTTACCTGCGGCTGGTTTGATGATGTGCATGAGCACGGTCTATTACGCGTGGCTGGCGTATCGATTGGCCGCCAAGACCGGGCGAACGGATGTCTGCGCGCTGCCTTCGGGCATCAGCGTACCTCATATGTTCATTGTGACGTTTGTCATTATGCTGCCTGTGAAGTTGGCGACGGGCGACCCGATGGCGGGCTGGCAAGCCGGGCTGACGTGGGTCTTCATTCAAAGCTTTGTCCTGATGGCAGGCGGATTCCTCGCGCCAATCGTTCGAAAGATTACGCCCAAGGCTGCACTCCTGGGCGCACTCGCGGGCGTTTCGATTTCGTTCATCTCGATGTCGCCGGCGCTTCAGATGTTCATGACACCGACCATCGGCGTGGTTTGCTTTGCGATCATTCTTGCAAGCTGGTTTGGGGGCGTGAAATACGGCAAGGTGCCCGCAGGCCTGGTCGCCATCGCGGCCGGCTCTCTCATCGCCTGGGGATCGACCGCCTTGGGCCACCCCGTCGGCGGAATGAGCGTCGCGGCCGTAAAGGAATCATTTTCCACGTTTGGCCTGTCGATCCCTACTCCGTTCATCCCTGCCAAGCTGGTCTTGGCCGGACTGAATTGGAAACTGCTTTCAACCATTCTCGTCACCGCCATTCCGTTTGGAATCTACGACCTGGTTGAAGCGATGGACAACGTTGTGAGTGCCGCCGCTGCGGGAGACAGCTATCCAACAACTCGCGTGCTGACGGCGGATGGTGTCGTCAGCCTGATCGGTTGCCTGATGGGCAATCCATACATCAACGCCGTTTACATTGGACATCCCGGTTGGAAATCGATGGGCGGACGAATCGGTTACTCAGCCGCCACAGGCGTCATGGTGATCGTGCTGGCGTGGTTTGGGATTATCTCGCTGATGGTCGCGCTGATTCCGGTTGTCGCCATCGCACCGATCCTGCTTTATATCGGGATGCTGATCGGCAGCCAGGCGTTTCAGGAAAGCCCAAAACGTCATGCACCGGCGATCGTTCTGGCGCTCGTGCCTTCATTGGCTGCCTGGGGCAAGACACAAATCGACAACGCACTGAGCGCGGCCGCCAATATCCATGAAGTAACCCAGGAAATGATCAACAACATGTCCCAATCGGGAGTGCTCTATAAGGGCCTGTCAATTGTGGGAGGCGGATCGATTCTGGCGGGCGTCGTGTTGGGCGCCATCGCCGTTTACATTATCGACCGCGAATTTCTCAAAGGCGCCGGCTTTGCCGCCGCCGGAGCGATACTGACGTTCTTCGGACTCATGCATGGCGAATCGATCGGCATCGGCGAATCTCTGCCGGTGGCAACCGCCTATGTCATGGTCGCGGCGATTCTATTTGGATGCCATCAGTTCAATCTGGCCACTGCCTCGGCTCCGGTGGCTAATCGCGATGAAGACGAGCGCGAGGAGCACCTCATCGGCGATCTCGAAGCCGAGCCAAGCATGTAAACCCTACTCAACAAGCAATTTTAAGCCGATCCGGCAACCTCCGCTGCCGGGTCGGCTTATTGCCGTTTAACTCCATTGCGTGTATCAAACAGGGGTGGTCCCCAGGCGCTTTTGGTGAATGCCGCAGGGTCGAACGGCCGATAACGTTGCCATGCGCACAACGAAAAAGCCGGTCCATATGCGGCTCGTCACCGACGATGAGCCTGAATTAGCCTCCGAGGGAGATGTGCCGGAAGTGATTGATCAAACAGTACCCGATGAACAGCCCGATGGCGCGGTTGAAGAGGCGGTTGAGGAAAACGCGGAAGAAACCTCAACCGATACTGAGCTTCCGCCTGTCAATTTAGCCAGTCTGGAAGCCCTGCTTTTCAGCACGCACCATCCGTTGACGGCCGGCAAGCTCGCGGAATTGCTGGACTTCGATTCGACCAAACCAATTCGCCGGGCAATCAAACAGCTTAATGAAACGTACGAATCGACCGGTCGATCGTTCCGGGTGGAACTTGTGGCCGGCGGATACCAGCTTTTGACGCTTCCAGAACATGGCGACCTTTTGAAGAAAATGCATCAAAAGGATATCGACGCCAAGTTGACCAAGGCGGCGCTGGAAACGTTGGCGATCATCGCCTACAAGCAGCCGATCCTGCGGGCCGACATCGAGGCGATCCGAGGCGTGCAGTGCGGCGAAACCATCCGCAGCCTGATGGAAAAACACCTCGTCAAAATCGCCGGCCGAGCAGAAGAACCCGGCAGGCCCATTCTCTACGGAACAACCAAGCGATTCCTCGAACTGTTCGGATTGAACAGCATCAAGGACTTGCCCGTACCCGAAAGCGGCAAGCCGTTGCCCCAGCAAAATACCCCCACCGCCTGAGCCGGGAGTTACCGTGGACATTCTGGTCGCGATTGCACTCGGCATTATTGAAGGCATTACGGAGTTTCTGCCCGTCAGCTCAACTGCACATTTGCGGATTGCGCAAGGATGGCTGTTTCATCAATCGATGGACGATCCGTTCTGGAAAATGTTCGCGATTGTCATCCAGTTTGGCGCGATTCTGTGCCTGCCGACCTATTTCTGGTCGCGGATCATGAAACTGATTCGCACCTTTCCGCGCGGGGAAAATGGTGATCGCACGATATTCACCCACCCATTATCGCTGGTGATGATCGGATTTGCCTGCACATCCGTGCCCGCTTTGCTCTTAAAGAAAGTGATTTCAGCCAATCTGGAAAATCTGCAGGTAATTGGAGCCGCCCTATTGATTGGTGGCGCGGTGATGTGGGCAGTCGATGCGCTCTTTCAATCGCCAAAGACGTTGGAGATGGAGAAAATCAACCTGCTGCAAGCCATTTGGATCGGGCTGGTGCAGACGCTGGCCGCGGTATTTCCAGGTACATCAAGGTCGATGGCGACAATCGCCGCGGGACAAACGGCCGGATTGTCTCGAGCCACCGCGCTGGAATTCAGTTTCTTTCTGTCGATGCCGACGATGGCTGCGGCATGCCTTTATGATTTATATAAATCGCTCAAGCCAAGCCATGACGTCGCCGCGGTGCCAGTTCATATGACGCCATATTTGTGGTTCATTCTTCTGGTTGGAGTCGTGGTTTCTTACATTGTCGCTTTGGTGGTGGTTGCATGGTTCATGCACTGGGTACGTCGCCGTGGATTTGTGCCCTTTGCGGTTTATCGCATCATTCTGGGGGCCGTTTTGCTGATCGTGCTGCGAAATCAAACCCAGCCCGCACCGGTGGCCGTAGATTCCCAACCGGCAATCACCTATAGTTTAATGCCCTGAATCGACGGGAGCCGGGCATGTTTTTGCACTTCTTGCGCGCCTTGTTCATTCTCCTGATGGCGGCGGTGGGTTGGGCCTACATCGACGCCGGCTTTTGGGGCACTAATACCTGGCTGACGATGGCGGTGGCGCTGTGCGTCGGCGTGGCATTGCTCTGTGTCGATATCATCGCCACGCGCCGAAAACTCGTTGTCTTCGCGGGCGTGTTCTTCGGACTGATTGTCGGCATCTCCATCGCTTATGGCCTGTCTTTTGTCGTGCGACTGATCGTCGAACAGTGGATGCAGATTGAACTCTCTCCGCTAGGGATCACCAGCCAGGAACGGGTGCTGCTTTCCCATCGCGAGCAACTCGTTTCATTCATCAATACCGTGATCGGCGTGGCCAGCGTCTATCTGTCGATCAGCTTCATCCTGCAAACCAAGGACGATTTCCGGTTCATCATTCCTTACGTTGAATTCCGCAAACAGACCAAGGGCACCCGCCCCATCCTGCTCGACACGTCAGTCCTGATTGATGGCCGTATTTGCGATATCGTACGAACGGGCATCATTGAAAGTCAGATGATTGTTCCAAGATTTGTGCTGCAGGAACTCCAGGCATTGGCGGACAGCGATAACGCTCTCAAGCGCAATCGCGGACGACATGGCTTGGACGCTTTGAAGGATCTTAAAACCATCGAACAGGCGGATGTGGTTGATTACGACGCGTCAGGCCGCCAGGATGGAAATCTTGCGGTCGATGAACAGTTGCTCCATGTGGCCAAGGATCTGAACGCCCGGATTTTGACAAACGATTTGAACCTCAACAAGGTCGCCGGCTTGCGCGGCGTGAACGTGGTCAATCTCAATGACCTGGCCAACGCGGTCAAACCCGTTGTCCTGCCGGGTGAACGAATGAAAGTTCGGATCGTCAAGCCAGGTGAGGAATCCGGGCAAGGTGTCGGCTATCTCGATGATGGCACGATGGTTGTCGTCGAACAAGCCAGAACCCACTTAAACGGCGTTGTCGAATTCACCGTAACCAACACGCGGCAAACCAGTGCCGGCAAAATGATTTTCGGACGAATGGGAAATGGCGCTGCCGCTTGAGTTTCTGTTTCGAAAGACATGCCCCAATTCGCCGTCATCCTCCCCGCCGCTGGAACATCCGCCCGGTTTGGCGCGGACCGCGACAAATTGCTCGAACCCATCGAAGGAGAATCGGTCATTGCCCGATCGGTCCGGGCGTTTCTTCAAAGACGGGATGTCGTCCAAGCCATCATACCGACTCGCCGGCCCGACATGTTGGCGCCGGAATTGCCTCGCGACCCGCGAATGCATTTTTCATTGGGCGGCTCGTGTCGCGCCGAGAGTGTACGCAGTGGAATCGCGATGGTTGATTCGAGCATCGAATGGATCGCCGTTCACGATGCCGCGCGCCCGCTGGTTTCACAAGCGCTGATCGACCGCACGCTTGCCGCCGCTGTCGAATATGGCGCAGCCGTCCCCGCGATGCCCGTTTCATTGACAATCAAACAGGCCTCTGCTTCGCTTCCCGCACAAGTCCAGCGAACCATTCCGAGGCAAGACCTGTGGACCATGCAGACGCCCCAAATCCTGCGGCGAAGCGATTTGGAACAAGCCTTCGCCGGGTGCCCGATTCCGCTGGACCAGGTGACCGACGACGTGCAATTGCTTGAACTCATCGGCAAAGCGGTCTGGCTCGTCGAAGGAGAGAATTCCAACCTCAAGATCACAACGCCTTTGGACTTGAGCCTCGCCAAGTTGATTGTCGCAGGTGCGACGTGATTTCACTGTTTCTCAGCATCAGCATGCTGAATCTGCTTTGCCTGTCGATCGCTGCCGGATTGGGCTACGGCGTGATGTTTCGCGGCGCTTCAGTGAGCCCGTATCATCAGCTTGCCGGGGTCATTTCAGCCATCGTTTGCTGCGGAGTTCACTGCATCGTGTTTACCTATTTCATCGCCACCGCCAAATGGATTCAGCACGCCATTGATGTGAAACATCTCGATCAACAATTGGCCTCACCGACGCGTTCTTTCAAGGCACAGGCATTTCCCGCTGCACTCGCGGCAATGATGTTTGTATTCCTTACAGCGATTGCGGGGGTACTCCGGTTGAGCTACGGCATCAGCCCGGCGTGGCATCAATGCCTGGCGCTGCTTGCGATCGCGGTCAATATCGGCGCAGCCGCAGTGGAATATCGAGCGGTTGTTCGAAACGGACGAGTGATCGACGGGATACTCACATCGGTTAATCCAGTTGCCGGCCCTGCCAATTGACGTCTACCTCATCGCGGATACGCCAGCAATGCCGAAGCGTATGAACTGACCAAAGGTGAGCCGTCCACTGTGCCAGTTGTAAAAGAGCCGGGGAAGCCGGGCCGGTCCTTT
Organism: Tepidisphaeraceae bacterium; assembly: GCA_035545895.1. Taxonomy (GTDB): domain Bacteria; phylum Planctomycetota; class Phycisphaerae; order Tepidisphaerales; family Tepidisphaeraceae; genus DASZXJ01. Next base: position 30,609 of record DASZXJ010000080.1, read on the forward strand.
CGTCGGCTCTGAGGTGATACGACTCCAGGAACTTTTGCAGTGGATTCTCAAATCAACTGTTCATCGCGTAAGCGATACCAGATTGCGCCTGATGACACATTGAACGTGCGAGCCAAACCCTTGACCGCATAGTCCTGCGATTCCTTGGGTAATGCTTTGAATATTTTGCCCGCCTGAGCCAATGCTGTTGTAACCTTACCTAATTCTTGGCGGAAGTGTTGCGGTGGAATCAGCAAAAGCCCGGCAAACGTGTCGGCCTGATTCTCCAGCCGGTCATAGTTTGCCCGCCCAATCGGTCATGGCCTGTTTCCATTGGTTCGGCGTCGTGAAGGCCATTTGCTTGTATACGTTTGGGTGCAAGATCAAGTGTCCTAACTCATGGGCAAGACTGAACCGCAGACGGTACGGCTGTTTACGGAAAACAAAATCATCCACTCGAATTTCGCGTAAGTCGTGCGTGATGAAAGCGACGGCAGAGAAACGAGTCTCAAGGTTCGAGGTGGGCACAAGGTCAATGCCGAAACCCACGTCGATAATATCTTCAATCGGTACAGGGATCGTGCCGTCTTTGTGTGTGTCGCCCAAACACTTCGCGGCGGCATCCGCGATTTGCTGATACGTCAGCGGCGGAATGAAAATGGGCATGGCCGCAGTTTACTGCCGACTGCGAATGAAGTCGATCAGATCGTCCATCTTCTCCGCGGGAAGCGGTTCGCCTTGCAGCGTGCGGAACAGAACGGGGAGCTTGTCCACCACTTCGGCATCGTCCATCAATGCGCTGGGAATCTCTTTCCGTGCAACTGCGGCGTAGTTGTGAAAATCAAACCAATCACTCGTTTCCTTTTTCACATTCAGTGCTTTTGCCAGCTTGCCCATGTATTCTTCATCGTCAGGCGGGTTCAGAATACCCCGCTCAAGCTTGCTGTGATTTCCGGGGTCATAGCCGTTGCGTTCACAAAATGCCCGAAGCGTCAAACCAAACTTGATCCGACGATCTTTGACGAATTCTCCGAATGTCATGGCATTGCCTCTCTTTCAGTATCGGCAGAGCGCTGTAAAGAAGTTACAACATTGTTGTAATGATAGTACAACAAAGGCGGCTGTCAAGTTCATTTTTGCAGAGAATCACATGGTGGTAGTGTCCTAATTTCAAAATCCAAAGACTGGTCGGATAATTGCCCAATAGACAGGCCAGATCATTGCTAGGCACCAGTTAATCGGCAGGACTAAAATCCAATTCCACCAGTTGTAGGGATACCCATCGAAGAAAGTCAG
>DASZXJ010000081.1:0-4366 GCA_035545895.1 Tepidisphaeraceae bacterium
ACGTGATCGAACTCGGACCCTCAAAAGTGAAGGTCTCGCGAATGGCCATCGGCACCGGTACCATGGGGGGCGGCCGCAATTCAAACCAGTTGCGAAAACTTGGGGTCGAGGGTGTCGCGGATATGCTGGTGAACGCCTATGAAAATGGCGTGTTCACCTGGGACACCTCCGACAGCTACGGCACGCACGCGGCGATCAAGGTTGCCTTGAAGAAGGTCCCGCGGGAGAAGGTGACTATTCTGACCAAGAGCCCCGCCGTCAATGCCACGAATCTGAAGGCGGACCTGGATCGCTTCCTTCGGGAATTGGGGACGGATTATGTGGACATCGTCCTGCTTCACTCCCGGCTGAGCCCCAAGTGGGAGGAGTTGGACAAGCCCCTGATGGATGTATTGTCCGAAGCCAAGCAGAAGAAAATTGTTCGCACGCTGGGCATCAGCATTCATTCCCTCGAAGCCATGAAAGTCGCAGCCAAAAGCTCGTGGCTCGAAGTCTGCATGACCCGGATCAACCCCGCTGGAATTCGCATGGACGCCCCAACCGACGCGGTGCTGCCGGTCATGGCGGAGTTGAAGGCGGCGGGTAAGGGCATAATCGGAATGAAGATTTTCGGCGAAGGACAGTTGAAGGATCGCCGCGACGAGGCGCTTCTATTTGCATTGAACAAAAGTCCTGCCCACAGCTTCACGATTGGCTGCGAGAGCCGCGAGGAGTTTCAGGACAACATCGCTCGCATCGAGAAGCTCTCCCAACAAGCGGTGTAGACGGGCGGCCACGAATGTGGAGATGGCTTGTTCTTATGATTCACAGGAGAACTGGCAATGAACACGAAATCAATCACCCGTCTGATGGGAATGCTCATGGCGCTTTTGCCGGCAGCGGCTTTTGCTGATGTGACCCCATATCCGCCATACCCGGGCGCGGTGCCGAGCGTGGCCTACAAGGTGACAGTCAATGGCCAGCCCGTGTTCGTGCATAACTATTTGACCTTCGACCAGTTCAACTGGATGGATTATGCGAGCTTCTCCATGACCGGAACGGTGCATGTTGAGATTACGTCATTGGTGAGCGAGCGGACGGTGATCACGTGCAATATTCGGCCGCTCGCGTATGACATCAAGCCCAAAATCGACGGAAACAAGATCAGTTTCGATCTGGATCGGCCCAGGTATCTGGTGATCTTCATCAACGATGAGCCGGCCTTTAACAACACCGGCTTGATGCTGTTTGCCGAGGCGCCCGAGCAGAATCCGCCGAAGCTCGGCGACCCCAATGTGGTCAATATCAAGGACTACAACGTTGACGATACGGGCAAGACGCTGGAAACCGCGAAAATCAACCAGGCCATCAGCGACGTGTCTGCCAAACCCGGCGGGGGAGTGCTCTTTTTTCCACCGGGCATCTACCAGTCGGGCACGGTGATCATGAAGAGCAATGTCAAGTTTTACGTCGATGCCGGCGCCGTCATCAGAGGCTCACGCAAAAGCGCCGACTATGGCGGCACCCCAAGGCGCTGCTTCTTCAGCTTCAACAATGTCGAGAACGCCGCGCTGGCGGGGCGCGGCACCATCGACATGCAGGGCTATCCCTGGCTCTGGCACGATTTCCAGCCCGACACTTCGGACAGCAACGCCCGCGACGCGGCCGGAAAAGTGAATGATCCCCGCAACGGCATCCGCGGGTACATCATCAACAACAGCCGGAACGTCACGTTCCAGGATCTGCTGCTCACGCGCGGCTGCTACTGGCAGGTGAACGTCACCGGGACCGAGAACTTCACCAGCCGGAACATCAAGATCGTCAGCCGCAAGCAGCAGTATCATGACGATGCGTACGACTTCACCAACGCGCGGCACACCCTGATCGAAAATGGATTTGCCATGACGATGGATGACACGTTCGCGTTCTATGGCGGCGGCAACGGCGCGGGCGTTGACGATCTGGTGGTCAAAGGGTTCGTGGACTATTCCTACACCGCAGCGATCGCCATCGGCTATGGCGGCGCGCCGCCGATCAAGCATCTGCGCTTGGAGGACGTGCACTTTGTTTCGACCCACAACAAGCCCGCGATCTGGATTCAGTTATCGCCGGCCTATTTCACCGGGCGCGGTTACGCTTCAGGCTCGCGCTCCAGCGCGAGCGCCATCCTGGATGATTTCCGTTTCGTGAATTGCACCTTTGAAAACGACGGCGGGGCCATCTACATCGATGGCGGCAACAACGCGCTGACCAACTTCGCGTTCGAGAACTGCACCTTCAACAAGCCCAGCAAGCCAGGATTGATCATGGGAAAACAGGTCGCCCCAATCCTGTTCAAAAACGTCAAGATGAACGGAACGCCCATCCAAAACATCGAACAACTAAAAGCCACAGGCTTCGATATCTCCGTCCCGGCCAAGTTCGAGCCGTAAGGGCGGAGAGAACGGCGCCACCCGTGCCAGGGAAGAAACGGTTATATTTCCATTTGGTGTGAATGATCGACTGCGCTTGTAGGATTCTTGTGGCGCAGCGAACCCGCCCGGGAAGTCATAGAAATGCCGAGTTCCGAACCAAAAGCGGAGAGCACTGGACCGCGCTCGAACGTGGCCGGCATTCTCGATTCGCTTTTGGCCTTCTTCAAGGCCAATCCGACCTGGGAATAGCTCGATTTTGGGTATCCCCACGACTATCCCCACGTGGGGATAGTCTCACTTTTCATCTGAGCGTTATTCTACAACGGTTTGTGCGCTTTTGAGTTCCTCGCGCTATCCCTGACAGCCGCCCGCTTTTCCTCACGGACTCACGGGACTCCGCTCCCTCTCGCTTCGCTTCCGGTCGCTCCGCCAAAGCGGTCGGCTTGGAAGCTCGGCGGAAGACCGCCTCGCCGGTTGATTTGGCCTCACGGCCCACACACCACACACACGGGAGACTACCACACACCAAGGGGAGTCTGAAGCACTTCAGAACCAACCGATAAACGGGTTAGGGAAGGAACGAGGCCTTCGGCCGCTGTCTATTCCCACCCACGCCAGCCCGCCGGTGACCTTCGCCTCTTCTCAGCGTACAGGCACCTTGCACCCGTCAAGCCGCAAGGGGCATTGACCGCTGCAAGGGAACCGCCTGTCTTGTCGCTTCGGCGAGCGAAAGCTCACCGGTCGAATTACCAGCCCAAGCAACGATCTATGAAACATAAGAAATCGCTGATGTTCTTACGCGAAGTCATCCGTGAAATGGCCGAAGACGGCTTTGATCGCGATGACCTCGCCGCATTCATCCACCAGGCGATGGTCCTGAGCTATGATCATCCTGACGAAGCAGAGCGGCAGTCCGCTCGCGATCTGGATGAGCTGGAGAACATGCTCTAAGACAAAAACCCCGCGATGGCGGGGTTTTTTGTTGCTTAGGCAGACAAAACGGCTGGCGTCCCCACCCCGGCTTCGCAGACTCAGCCGTCACATTGAATCAGAACGGGTTAGGGAAGGAATGAGGCCTTCGGCCGCTCTGGTCTTCCCACCCCAGCTTCAGGCACAGGAAAGGACTGCCATCGCCGGCTCTCTCCATCGTACCGCCACCCTCCGGCCGTCAAGGGACGAGCCCTGTGACTGCCGCAGGGAACCCGCCGGTCCTTCTGGCTCATGCCGGCAACAAGCCGGTGGTCGAATTATGAGCCAACCAACAGCATCATGGGAATTGATATCTACGCGTACTCTCGCGATCCGGGCGAGCCGCAGGAAGAGCCAATGTGGAGCACCATAGACTCCGGAAATAAAGGCTATCTTCGTGAGGCATATCACGGTGAGCCGTACGCGACCAAGTACCTGGTTCTTGAAGCCTTCCAGTGTCCGGAAGGGGCATTGATCCCGGCACAGACACTACGGCGTCGGCTCCCGGAAACCTTGCGGCTCGCGGGAGAGCGGACGCGAAAGCTCTATCCAGGCACTTCCGCCGAAGTGTTCAAAGCGACGCTCCAGAGCTTCCGGGACTTCGTGGAGTTTTGCGAGCAGGTTGAACTTCGGACAGGCAGAAGTGCCAGGATCGTCGCGTCCTGGTAGGGAAGAGGTCCCACATTCGGGGGGCCTTTTTTCCGGTGCCTGATCTGGTTCCCACCCCGGCTTCGAGGACTCCGCCGATCCCGATTAGGAAAAACGGGTTAAGGAAAAAATGGAGGCTTACACCGTGGCTGGAATTAACCTCGCTACAATCTGCCCGTGAGCATCGATATCCACAAATTTCGCAAAGGCGACGAACGTCAGTGGCAAGTTCCTCTGCTCGATAGCGACTTGCCGGCCGGAATAATGCCGCTGTTTGTTAACAAGGATGAGTTCCTTTTTCATGTAGGGACAGCGTTTTTGATTAGTTCAACAGGAGTGATCGCGACGGCTGCACA
>DASZXJ010000082.1:0-18311 GCA_035545895.1 Tepidisphaeraceae bacterium
AGGTCGGCTTGGCGGCTCAACTCGACGCGACATTCTCCGAACTCGAACGATCGGGTCAGGGCGCGGCGCAGTTGGCGAATATCGTCACCGATCTCAAGCATGAAACGGATGATTCATCGCTGGTTAAAAAGCTGGACGATCTTCGGCTGCTTTACGATCGATACCTGGCATTTCTCGGTCAGGATCGACTGGATCCACATCGCAGGCTCGAGCAGGTGCTCAACGGCATCGCGCGGTGCAAACAGATTTGCGATGCCACGGTTTTTGTCGATGGATTCCTCGATCTCCAGGATTGGCAACGTCGGATGCTGGTGGCGCTCGCGGGCGTTTGCAAGCAGGTTGATTTCACACTCCTGATGGACCCAGCCAGCCCATTGCTCAAAGACGAACATCAGATGCCCGATGAAATGGGTTTGTTTTATAAAACCGAAGAGACGTATCGGCGGCTCTGGTTTGCCTTCAACGAGGCGGGCATTACGCCGAAGAAACCGCTGCTTTTGAATAAAATCGCACGGTTTGAATCCTCCCCTCTCCGCAAGATTGAGCAGCTAGGTCAACCGCAACTCCGTCCTGCTTCCTCGCCTGGTACACCGGGCGAGGGGACCGGAATCGAACTGATCGAAGCGCCTGATCGTCGCGGCGAAGTCGATGCAGCCGCTCGGCACGTCAAAAAACTCGTCGCATCGGGCCTGCGTTTTCGCGATATCGCGATTTACATGCGTGACCTGGACGATTATCACGAACTGATCAACGCCAGCTTCAGTGAACATGAAATTCCGTATTTCGTGGACCGCAGACGAACGGCCGCCCATCATCCGCTGTTGCAATTCACGCGCGCGATATTGCAGATCGCTTTGCACGATTGGCGACACGATGCAGTCATGGCGCTGGTCAAGAGTGAACTGGCCCGCTTTACGCGCGACCAGGCTGATGAGTTGGAAAACTATGTCCTGCTGCACCGCATTCGCGGAAGCAACGCGTGGACGGATGCCAAGCCATGGGTATACGGGCGGAATCTCATCCGCGGGTCCGAAGATGATGTGCTGGCCAATGAGCAGGCTGAGATTTTCCAATTGGACGCGTTGCGGCAGCAGATGAGCGATCGGCTTGCTCCCCTGCTGGGTCTGTTACGCGCCGACAAACCCATCCTGGCTCATCAAATGGTTCAGGAATTGTTCAATACATTTGAACGATTCGGCATTCGGGCATCGATTGGAAAATGGATCGAGCAGGCGTCGCAAAGCAGTCACGTCGAGCAGCGTGACGAGCATGAGCAGGTCTGGAACGCGCTGATGGGCTTGCTCGATCAACTGATGAACGTCATCGGCGAAGAATCGATTACGCCGGAGGATTTTGTCAGCATTCTGGAAACGGGGCTGGAACAGTTTGACCTGGCGCTGACTCCGCCGACGGTCGATCAGGTGCTGGTGGGAAGCATCGACCGCACGCGTGCCGGCCGGCCGAGCGCTGCCGTCGTATTGGGATTAAACGATGGACAGTTCCCGCGCACCAGCCGCGAAAACGCGATTTTGTCGGATCAGGAACGACAAATTCTGCGCAAGCATCGCATGGAGTTGGGCCCCGACAGCCAGCGAAATCTTTTTGATGAACGATTGCTGGCCTATCTGGCATTTACGCGCGCCTCGTCCAAACTGTGCCTGACTCGGGCGATGGCGGACGATGAAAGTCGCCCGCAGACGGCATCGCCTTACTGGACCGCGATTCGCCGGCAGTTTACGAAGCTGCCCGCAACTCAAATTCCAAGAGAGAATTCAACGTTGGAAAATCTGGGCACGCCGCGGCAGGTCGTCACCGCGCTGATGGACTGGGTCAGACACGATTCGCCGGCGAAGCAGCCCTGGCCGGCGCTATATCAATGGCTGGCGACGTATGAATGCTGCTCCGATGCCGTCGATATCATGCGCAGCCGCGCCTGGCGGGCGCTGAGCTACAAAAACGAGGCTTATCTTTCAAAGGAGATGAGCGAGAAGCTGTTCAGATCGCCTCTGTCCGCCAGCGTTTCGCAGATCGAGACCTTCGCAGCTTGCCCGTTCAAGCATTTCGCCAGTTACGGACTGGGCCTGGAACTTCGCGAAGAGCCGGATGTCACCGCGATCGATCTGGGAATCGTCTGCCACAGCATTCTCGAAAAGATCGTCAGGCAGATGGTCAGGGATCATCCGCAGTGGACCAAACCCAGCGACCAGACCGTTCGAGACATCGCGCAGGAGGTGGGCAAAGACCTTCGCGGCGAATTGCTGCTGAGCAATGCGCGAAATCAATACATCCTGGAGCATATCGAACGAACAATCGTCCAGGTTCTGGAGGCGCAGGCCGCGGCGGGAAGTCGCGGGAAATTCGTGCCCTGGCGCACGGAATTGCAATTTGGTGACGGCACGAAGCTGGGGGCGCTGGTGCTTGAAACGCCCGGCGGCCATGAATTGCGACTGCGCGGGAAGATCGACCGTGTCGATCGCGTGCAGAACAGCGCGGAGTTTGCCATCGTCGATTACAAATATCGAGGCAGCCGCCTGGCGCTGGACTGGGTTTATCATGGGTTGTCGCTTCAGTTGCTGACGTATCTGCTGGTGCTGCAGCAAAACGGAACTCAGCGGTCAAACCGGAATTTCACTCCTGTTGCCGCGTTTTACGTGCAACTGCTGCGGGAATTGCAGGCGGTCAAACACCCCGACGATGCGGCAGAGCCGGATGGCCTGCAATCGCATCTGGCATTTAAGCCGCGCGGCATGATTGATTTGAATCACAAGCATCTGCTTGAAGCTGAAGTCAAAAGCCAGAAGCCGGCCAGTTTGTACAGTCGGCCGGATGGATGCACCAGCGAGCAATTTGCCGACATGCTCAGGCTGGCCGAGCAAAAGCTGGGCGAACTGACCGACCAGATTCTGGCTGGGCAGATTGATCCAAGCCCGTATCGGATCGGCGGCGCCAGCCCGTGTGTCAATTGTGAATTTCGCAGCGTCTGCCGGTTCGATGTCGCGGTGAATCGATACCACTATTTGCCGACCATCAAAAAGGATCAGGTGCTGGAACTGGCGGCGAGGGGGCGCGGATGAAATGGACGCCGCAGCAGCTTCAGGCGATTCAGACGACCGGCGTGAGCCTGCTGGTCTCAGCCGCGGCAGGCAGCGGCAAGACGGCGGTGCTGGCGGAGCGATGCGCTTACCTGGTTTGCGATGCGCCGCAAACATGCGATGTCGATGAACTGCTCGTCGTCACCTTCACCAACGCCACCGCCGATGAAATGCGCAGCCGGATCGAACTGGCTCTGCGCAGGCGCATGGACGATTCGGACGACCCCCGCTTGAGTCGCCAACTGCTGCTTCTGGGGCGGGCCCATATCAATACGCTGCACAGTTTCTGTTCCACCTTCCTGCGGCGGCATTTCCATCTGCTGGGTCTTGACCCGAATTTTCGCGTTTTGGATCAGCAGGAAGTGGACCTGCTCAAGCAGGAAATCGCCCGCGAGGTTTTGGATGACCGGTACGAGCACAAGGACAGTGCCGCATTCCAATCGTTCGTCGATTGCTACGGCAACGGAAACGATCGGATCGTCCTGCACCACATGCTCAATGTATACGAACTGATGAGCAGCATGGTCAATCCGAAACAATGGGTGGCCGACTCGATCGCCCGCATCGATGAGGCCCGCAGGTCGGGCAAACTGATCGATACGGCAATGGGCCGGGAAATCGGCGAGGTGATCGGGCGCTGGCTTGAGGATATCAACCGCCGGCTGGTGCAGTTGGCAGAGCGAATCTCGACGATCGATGGATTGGATCCATACGGCGAATACGTGAACGACCTGCTGGCGGCGGCGCATTTATGGAAGGACGAATTCAGCAAAGGCCGGTTCGATAAGCTTGCCGGACAAGTTACGGAATTCGAACCCGCCAAGCTTCCGACCATTCGCCAGCCGCCACCGGAAAAGGAAGCGATTCAGGCGGAAATCGGTTATCTGCGGAAGGAGATGCGCGAAGGACCGGTCGCATCGCTTTGCCGATTTACCGAGAAACAATGGCGCGAAGGGTTGGACGCGATCATCAGGCCGGTTCGGATTCTCTTCGAACTGGTCGAGGGTTTCGCCAGGCAATTTGCCCGTGCAAAACGTGAACTGAGGGCGCTTGATTTTTCCGACCTGGAGCGATTCACGCTTCGAATATTGCGGGAAAATCCCGATGAACTGTTGCTGGAACCATCGGCGGTCGCTCGATCGTATCACCGGCAATTCAAGCACCTGTTGGTGGATGAATACCAGGACATCAACGAAGTGCAGGATGCGATCCTGCATTTGCTCAGCCAGGAAAGCCGTGCATCGAATCAAAGCCAGAATCTGTTTTGCGTTGGTGATGTAAAGCAAAGCATTTACCGGTTTCGGCTGGCGCAGCCCTGGCGGTTTCTGGAAAAATACGATCGATTTCGCAAGGACAAGAACGGGCAGGTGATCGATCTTGGCGCGAACTTTCGCAGCCGCGGGCCTTTGCTCGAAGTCATCAACGGCGTGTTTCGGCGATTGATGTCGCGGCAGGCGGTTGAAATTGAATATGATCGCTCGCAACACCTCGTTCCCCAGGCGCAATATCCGAAACAATCCGCCGGCATTGAGTTTTCCGGCTCGCCGATCGAGATGCATCTACTTCCTGCCCCGCCGAGGATGATGTCGGATGATGAGGGCGCCGAAGGTTCGGCGTCGGAATTGGATCGCACCGAGCGCGAAGCCGTTTTCGTCGCACAACGAATCCGGCAGCTCGTCAACAGCGGTGTGAACGTGGCTGCCAAGTCCGAAGACGGCTCGCTGGGGCTGCGGCCGATTCAGAACCGCGATATCGTCATTCTGCTGCGGTCCGTCAAACATCGCAGCGAGCAATTTGCACAGGCCCTTCGCGCCAGCGGCATTGCGGTGCATAGCGACAGCGCCAGCGGATTTTTTGAATCGACCGAAATTCGCGACATGCTCGCGCTGCTGCGGGTTCTGGATAATCGCCGGCAGGATATTCCGCTGGCCGCAGTCCTGCGAAGCCCGCTCAGCGGCTTGCCCGAAGCGGACGATGGACTGGCACGCATTCGGCTGGCCGATCCTGAGATTCCGTTTCACGAAGCCGTCGTGCAATATGCCGCCCAGCGCGACGATGAATTGGCTGCGTATTTGCGGTCGTTTCTGGACGATCTGGACCAGTGGCGGCAGATGGCGCGGCAATGTCCGATTGCGGAACTCATCTGGCACGTTTACGACCGCACGGGATATCTGGCGTTTTGCAGCGGGATGGAAGATGGGCCGCAGCGCGTTGCCAACCTGATCGAATTTCACCAGCGGGCCAAGCAGTTTGGCACCTTTCAGCGCCAGGGTCTCACCCGCTTTCTCGGATTTCTGGAAAGCCTGATCGAACATTCCGACCTGGAGCTGCCTTCAATTACGAGCCAGGCCGACGATGTTGTACGCGTGATGAGCGTGCATCGCGCCAAGGGACTGGAATTTCCGGTCGTCATCGTTCCCGACTTGGGAAAGAATCATAATTTTCGCGATGCGCAGGGACAGATTCTGGCCGATCGCCAGGCGGGAATTGGATTGAGCGTGGCGGACCAACAGCGCCGGGTGCGATATCCTTCACTCGCCCAGGTACTGGTGCAGGAGCGCATCAAAAAACAGACGATGGCCGAGGAAATGCGCGTGCTTTACGTGGCCATGACTCGCGCTCGCGAGCATTTGATCCTGGTCGGCACGTGCAGGGAGGATGATCCCGCCAGGTGGACCGAGGAGTGGTCGAAACATTCGGGCCCGTTTCCGCCGGAGCGCGTGCTGGCATCGAGAACGATGCTCGACTGGCTCGGGCCAGCCGCCGCTTCGATGGAAGGCGCGAAAGATAAACATCGGATCGAAGTGACGTTTCACAGCGAGGATGAAATCGCCAAATGGTCGGTCGCCTCGGAGCGGCGGGAAACGCCATCCGATCAGCAGGAGAACCTGGCGAAGCTTCGGCCGCTGAATCCCGCGCCGCCTGTTGATCCGCAGGTTCAGAGACTGACCGCGGCGCTCACGACGTCTTATCCGTATCGCGATTTTACGATACTGCCCGCGGCGCGGTCGGTGGGCTCGCTCACGCGCGAAAAAGAGTGGGCTACGGCCGAGCATGTTTATGCGCGCGATGCGGTCGGTACTTCGGAAAATCTAAAGACGCCGCGCTGGGCAAGTGAAGATCAATACCCGTCTGCCGCCGAGATCGGCACGGCGACTCATACCGTGCTCGAACAACTGGATTTCTCGCGGAGATGCGACCGCGACGATATTCAACTGCAAATCAATGACATGCTGCGAAGGAAAGTATTCACGACCGAACTGTCGGCGACCGTGGATATGGATGCGATTCTATGGTTGATCTCCACTCCGTTAGGAAAAGCGCTTCAGCGTAATGGAAACCGGCTTTGGCGCGAATTGCCTGTTTATTATCCGCAGGTTTCCACGTGTTCTGCCGGGAAATTGCAGCCGTTGGATCGGGTGATGGTGCGCGGAAAAATCGATGTGCTGATTCCCGATGCGGGAGGTTTGCTCATCGCGGACTACAAGACCGACCGGGTTACCGCCCAAACGGTCGATGCCCGGGTCGAATACTATCGCCCTCAACTGGCCAGCTATCGAGACGCGGTTTCAGCCATCGTTGGCGAGCCTGTGAAATCGACTCTCCTTGCGTTCCTTTCGCCTCGAATCATCAGGGAAATCTGATTGCCTGATACGCGCTTTTCCAACCTGTCATGACCGGTATACCATTGCATGATGTCAATCATCACCTGCCCCAATTGCGGCGCGAAAAACCGGGTTGACGAATCACGCGCTTCAGGCGGCAAGCCGATATGTGGTCGATGCAAGCGGGAATTGCCAGTCGCATCGAGCAGCGAGCCGCTGGTGTTGAATGATCAGACGTTTGATGCGGCTGTGAAAACGGCGGGCGATAAGCCGATGCTCGTCGATTGCTGGGCAGCCTGGTGCGGGCCCTGCCGAATGCTCGGGCCGACCATGGAGCAAATCGCCGCTGAGTCGGCGGGCCGGTGGGTCATCGCCAAGCTCAACACGGATGAAAACCCGCGAACGGCATCGCGTTTCAAAATTGACGCCCTGCCCACCATGCTTGTTTTCAGGAACGGCAACATGGTTGATGCCCTCGTCGGTTTGCAACCCAAAGCCGCGATCGTTGAACGATTACTTGCTCACAGCGTCTAACAGCCAGCGCATTATTTCCCGGCGAGTTTTTGTTTGAGCAATTGATTGGCTGCCGCCGGATCCACCTGTCCGCCATGCGCTTTCATGAACATGCCCATGGCCTGGCCGAACTGTTTTTCGGTGAACGAGTTCTTTGCAAGAAATTCGTCAACCAGCTTGGCGGTATCATCGGTCGAAGCTTTTTTGGGCAGATATTCCTGAACGATGGCCAGTTCGGATTTCATCTGGTCGGCTTCGGCGATTTTGTTGTATTTGGTCATCTCCTCGATGCCCTTGGAGAGCTTTCTTGCGTAAGCGGCGACGGCTTCCTCCGGGGTGATTTTTTTCAGGTCCGCCACCTTGGCATCGGACAAAATCATGCGAATGACGCCCAGCCGTTCCTTCTGGCCGGCCTTGAGGGCGGCTTTCATGTCTTCCTGCAGTCGTGAAACAAGGTCCATCTTTGACTCCAGTCCTGGTTCGTGTAAGCTATCAATTCTACAGAGGGGCCACGAGGTTATCACCAACGGGCCTGTCTGACGAATCTGTTTGTCCCGCGACGGTTTCAGAAAGCAGCGAAATTTGGAGCAAGGCGGCGCTGTCCCTGCCTCTGCAGAGACGTTGTCGCTGGGTTTGGCGATATCGCTCGACGCTGAGACGGTCCCGGTTAGTTCGCCCGGAAACGATTTGCCAGCGTTGCAGCCTGTCTTTCAAAGACAACGACTCGTACAAGAGCCGGTCCCGGTGGATCTGCCGCTGCACCCAATTGGGTCCGGGGAATGCACTTGAATCATAGCTTGGTCGGGCAAGTCCCACTGGAATGACATGAATCAGGGAAGTCTCGAAGGAATCCTTCAAATAGCAGATGAGCGGCAGGATGGGCAGTTGCGCGATCCGGAGCATCCGCTCCGGCCGTTGCGGGGCGGGATTGTGGTTCCGCGCAACATCATTCGCGATTTGCAGTTGCGCGCGGGACTGCTGCTCCGAGGCGAACAGCGCGGCCGGGCGCTGGGCCGCGTGCAGGCCATCGAAGGGCGTTCGCCCGAGGAATATGCCGAACGCATCCATTTATACGACGGCACAGCGCTGGACCCTCAGCCCATGCTCAAGCTGGAGCACGATCCCAATGAGTTGACCACGCGCATCATGGACATTCTCACGCCCGTCGGTTTCGGCCAGCGCGGGCTGATCGTCGCCCCGCCTCGTACCGGCAAGACGATCCTCATGCAGAACATCGCCAAGGGAATTCATGCGAATTATCCCGACGTGGAATTGATTCTTCTGCTGATCGATGAACGCCCCGAGGAAGTCACCGACATGCGACGCAACGTGCCCGGGACTGTCTTTGCTTCCTCAAACGACAACACGGTTGAAAAGCATCTGGACTTGGCTCAACTGATCATCGAGCGATGCAAACGCAAGGTTGAATACGGAGCCAACGTCGTTGTGCTGCTCGACTCCCTTACGCGGCTCGGCCGAAACTTCAACGCCGGCGGTCCGAACAGCGGGCGCACGATGTCCGGCGGAATCGATTCGCGGGCACTGGAAATCCCCAAGCGACTTTTCGGAGCAGCCAGAAAGATCGAGAACGGCGGCAGCCTGACCATCCTCGCAACCTGCCTGATCGACACCGGCAGCCGCATGGATCAGGTGATTTTTGAGGAATTCAAAGGCACGGGCAACATGGAATTGACGCTGGACCGCAGCATCGCCAACCAGCGGATTTATCCAGCCCTGAATATCCCGCAAAGCGGCACGCGCAAGGAAGAATTGCTGATGGACGCAACATCCCTCAACGCCGCCCGCAATGTCCGCCGCCACCTCATCGGCATGCCGCCGGTGCAGGGAATTAAAGCGCTGATCGAAGCGTTACAAAAGCACAAGACGAATCAAAGTTTGCTGAATTCGATGTCGCGGTGAGTCGAGATGGATATCCTTGTACGAATCAAGCGCTGCGCACTGGAAGGCCGGCTTCAGTTCACGATAAAAGCTTACCAAGGGAAAACTTGGTACTGGTGCATTTCCAAATGTGACACGTGCTTTCAGCCCGTGCTCATGGGCTGAAAGCACGTGTCACGTTCAAATTGCACCAGCACCGAAAACTTGTTCTTGAAAGCGGCATAGAGACGTATATTTGTTGGTATCGAGCACGTTACATCGACCCAACTCAATTCGCACCAGAAGCAGGAAACGAAAAAGCGATTAAGCAATTACACCCTGGGCTTGATCGATTTCGTTTTAGGTCCCCGGTTAAATCTCAACCAGATGATCTCCCGCCGCCAGATCTGTGATGAGGTCCTGACTTGATGCGATCGTCCTTGCAAAGAACCAATCGGCGCCGGCATCTCCGGTCAGATTGTCAGAAGCATTATCATCAAAAGCCGCATTCAATCCCTGGCTGCGCAGGTAAACCGAACTGATCGCCCGGGAAAAGTTCCCGACGAAAAATCCATCGCTGATTCGCGCGTTTCGTCCCCAGTTTGCAAGCAGGTTACTTAAAAGTCGCTGGTCGTTATCGAGGAGTGTCGTGCCGCCGTCAATCACATCCTCATCGGCGCCGCCTTGAAGGTCGTCCGCATTCGCGCCGCCAATGAGAATATCGCGGCCTGCATCTCCCTGGAGCGAATCCGCGCCCGTGCCGCCGACGAGCAGGTCGTTTCCGCCTTCGCCCGTCGCCAGGTCGCTGCCGCCGTTGCCCAAAAAGAGATCGTTTCCTTCGCCGCCGGTAAATACATCGTTTTGTCGCGAGCCAAACACGGTGTCATTTCCGTCGCCTCCTTCAATCCTGGCCGAGACACGGATCGAGGGATCGACGATCAATTGGTCGTTTCCGCCAAGCAGATGGACCAGCAGGCTGGTTACATCGACCGCGGTCTGCTGCCACAGAAACCCGTTGATGTTGGCCGTGACGATGCCGTTTTTCTGGGAGATTCTGATCACATCGTTAAACGGGGTGCCTGACAATTCGAATGCTCCTCCCGGCTTGAGCGCTTTGACGCGCTGGATCAAATACTCGGGAAGAGGCTGAGGCGTGAAACTCTCGTCGATATAGTCGAAATTGAAATCCTGCACTTCTTTTGGAGTCAGCGTGCGATCGACAAACCCGCTGGCATCGTCTTCAACAGCCGCTGCAATTCGCGCCTGCGAAACCAGCGGTGGTGCTTGTGTGTCGAGCTTGGAGTCGAACTGGGCAATGGTCGAACCGTCGCCGCCGAGGAACCGGTCGCCGGTGGAATCCTGCATGAAGAAGAAGTCGTCGTCTTCCTGTCCATACGCCAAATCGGCATTGACTCCGCCGATGATGGTGTCAATCCCCGCACCGGCGAGGATCGAGTCATTTCCCCCGCCGCCGTCGAGCCAGTTGCTTTGCGCGTTGCCGACGAGGTTGTCAGCAGCGCCTCCGCCGACCGCCCCTTCGACATCCACGGCGTTGTCCTTGCCCAGATCATTGTATTGAGCCGGCGAGGAATTATTGCCGCTGTTGGAGCCGTCGTTGGCCACGCCGTTGGTCAGCGTGATGTTGAGTTTCACGGCCCGATAACTGTAATCGACGGTATCGAACCCCGCGCCGCCGTTCATCACATCCTGCCCGGCCCGCCCATCGAGGCGGTCGTTGTCGTTATCACCAAACAACTGGTCGTTGCCGTTTCCGCCGGTGAGCGTATCGCTTCCCGCCCCGCCATGCAGGGTGACTTGCAGCTTGGGCATGAGCGTTCCGTTGGCCCTGCCCATGCGGACAAAATCGTTTCCCGAGCCTGCATTGACGCTGATGCCCGTCAGTCCCGCCGCCGGCCGAGAATCCAGGATCACGCCCGCGCCATTACGCACCTGAATGACATTATTGACCAGCACGATTTCCAAAACATCATTACCGGCCGTGATATACGACAGATCAGGCGTATCGGTCAGGTTGAGAACGGTTCCACTGACCGGAATCGTCAGCAAACGACGCGTTTCGAGCTGTTCAAAGTGATGAAGCAAGGCGGATTTCTCTCACTACGTTGACCAGAGAACTCATCAAATTTTGACCGTGAATCGCGCTTGGAAATATAAACCCGGAAATTCGCAAAAGCGAGCCAATCCGACTCTGATGCTGCATTTCTCCGTTTGCATTTCCAACATCCCTGCGATAATTGATGATGGATATGATTGCCGACTCTCTCGAAAACGCGGCTTGTTACTTCAATATCAATCCGCGGATCACGAGCGCTTTGAAATTTCTGCAAAATCCTTCGTCCATGACGCTTTCGCTCGGCAGGCATGCCGTTGAAGGAGACGCCGTTTTCGCGCTCGTGCAGGAATACCAGACCAAACGGCCCGATGAGACATTCTGGGAAACACACCGCAAATACATCGATGTGCAATACATTCAGTCGGGCGCCGAAGCCATGGGTTGGTCGCCCATTCAACAGATGCGAATGAAGCAGAATTACGATCCCGCCAAAGACATCGTCGTGTGGGACGGCGAGGGGCAGATTCTCTGGATGCCCGCAGGTAATTTCGTCATCTTCATGCCTCACGATGCCCACATGGGCGGCCTGGTCATCGGGCAACCTCAATTGGTCCGCAAAATCGTCATGAAGGTGGCGGTGGATTGATTTGATTTCGGATTTTGGATTGCGGATTGCGAGGATTGGGTACAATAGACTGCAGAATTTCCGGGCCGTTAGCTCAGTTGGCTAGAGCGCCGCCCTTACAAGGCGGATGTCAGGGGTTCGAGTCCCTTACGGCCCAGTGAAAACCAGGTACTGTGCAATTTGAACGTGGCATGGGCTTTCAGCCCATGAGCACGGGCCGAAACTAAATCGCGGCAATCGTTTGAATTGCGATGGCCTGAGAATACGCCTGTAGTCATGTCTCTGGTTGCTGATTCCTTGGTACACCCTCGCCGGGCCGCCCCTGTGTCGCATACGTGAACCTCTGTCAAGCGGCAGTCAAAATCCCCGGCAAGATTGGCACTGAGCTAATCGAGGGAATAATAGTGGTGTGTTTGTGTTTAGCGTCTTTCAGCGAGGATATCTTGCATTCAACAGGATGCGATCCTTGGACAGACCCCCGTGCAACAGATTATTCTAGGGCTTGTAACACTTTAAGGGTCCGCGCGCTTCGCGTGGACCATCTGGGAACAGGCTGAGGAGACATCTCGTGACAACTCGCAGAATTACCCTGGCTATGGCCGCGCTGGCTGGATTACTTGTTGTTTCACCGTTGCTGGCTCAGGTGAATCAGCTTCAATCATCATTCGAGCAGCCGCCGGATGATGCGCGGCTGATGGTTCGCTGGTGGTGGTTCGGACCTTCCGTCACCAAGCCGGAACTTGAGCGCGAGATGAAGGCCATGAAAGAAGCCGGCATTGGCGGGTTTGAAGTTCAGCCGACCTATCCGCTGGCGCTGGACAACGAACGTCCAGGCCTGAAGAACCTGAAGTTCATGTCTCCCGAATTTCTGGACATGCTCAAGTTCACCGCCGCCAAAGCCAAGGAGCTTGGTTTGAGGATGGATTTGACCCTGGGCAGCGGCTGGCCGTATGGCGGGCCGATGTTCAACGACAAGGAATCGACCGGCGCGCTTCAGACGCAAGTGATTCCAGTGCCCGAAGGTCAAAAGAGCGTCGCCGTCCCACAAATGCCCGAGAATCGTGTTCTCATGGCGGCATTTGTAGGAAAGGCCAACTCAGGACTGGGTGGACGATCGGGCGGCGGTCGTGGCGCACGCGGTGGCGGCGCTCCCGAGGCCGATGCGTCGGGTCTCAAGCAGGCAACCATCAGCAACGGCCAGATCGAACTGCCCGCCGATGCGCCAAGTCCTGCTGAAGTTGTCCTCTTCATTGCGGGTCAAACCGCTGGCCAAAATGCACAACCGGGCCGAGCCGGCATGCAGGTCAAGCGCCCCGCATACGGCGCTGAAGGGCCGGTCATTGACCATCTGAGCGCCTCCGTCGTCGATAAATTCATCAAGGAAATCGGCGAGCCGGAAATCGAAGCATGTGCCCCGAATTATCCGCACGCGATCTTCTGTGACAGCCTGGAAGTCAACGGCGAAAACTGGACGCCGAACATGCTCGAGGAGTTCCAGAAACGCCGCGGCTACGACCTGACTCCCCTGCTCCCGGCGCTGATTGGGAATGCGGGCCCCAAGACCAGCGAAATCCGTCGCGACTGGATGATGACCTGCACGGAATTGTTCAACGAATATTTCAATACCAAGTTCACTGCGCTGGCTCACAAGTACAACAGCAAGTTCCGCATCCAGGGATATGGCTCACCGCCTGCGGCGCTGTACAGCTATTCGTTTGTCGATCTGCCCGAAGGCGAGGGACATACGTGGCAGGGTTTCTCGACGTCGCGATGGGCGGCATCGGCCAGTCATCTGCTGGGCGTGCCGGTCACATCGTCTGAGACATTCACGTGGCTCCATTCACCGGCATTCCGGGCAACGCCGCTCGATTTCAAAGCCGAAGCCGATCGACATGTGCTTGAGGGCGTCAATCAAATGATCGTGCATGGCTGGCCTTACACGTCCGAAGGCGCTGCATACCCCGGCTGGAGCTTTTACGCCGCCACCGCGTTTGGCCCCGCCAATCCTTGGTGGATTGTCGTGCCTGATCTGACCAAATACATTCAGCGCAACAGCCACATGATGCGCCAGGGAACACCCGCGAACGATGTGCTGGTCTACCTGTCCAACAGCGATGCCTGGGCAACCAAAGGCATGTCGAGCATCAATGTAACGATCGGTAATCGAGCAGGCGGCGTAGCTGCGGCTGCCCTGGCGGCGGGTTACAACGTTGATTTCTGTGACGATCAATTACTCGAAATGAAAGGCAAGGTCGAAGGCAACGCCATCGCCTTCGGCAAGACGAAATACCGAGTGGTCGCGTTGTCGGGTCCGACGCGCGTCACACCGGCAACGATGAAAACGCTCGAAGCGTTCGCCAAGGCGGGCGGCATCGTCGTCGATTTCGGCAATCCACCCGACATCGCGCCGGGATACAAAACATCTGATGAAGATACGAAGACCGTTCGCGACATCGCGCAGCGGCTGTTCAAGGACGCCGGCGCACCCGGCATTCTGCTGCCCGATGATAATTCGTTTAACGCCAGGTTCGCTGAGGAGGTCGGCAAGCGGCTGGCACCCGATGTGGCGATCTCGCCGGCCAACACGGAAATCGGATCGGTGCATCGGCATACCGATGATGCCGAAATCTATTTCGTCGCCAATACGTCCAATCAGCTGGCGACCGTTAAGGCAACTTTCCGCACCGGCGGAATGCAGGCCGAGCAGTGGGATGCGCTCAGCGGGAAAGTCACTCCGGCCGCGGTTGCGGAAAAATCCGCTGACAAAACGACAGTGAATCTCACGCTGCATCCGTATGGTTCGACCATTATCGTCTTCACGAAGCGCACCTTGCCGCCCGTGCAAATGGCGACGAGTTCATCGGCCCAGCCTCTGGATTTGAGCACCAACTGGACCGTGAAGTACGGCAAGGACGCTCAGCCGGCTCCGCTGGCCAAGCTCGGTTCATGGTCGGACGAGGAAGCCAACAAGAATTTCTCCGGCGTGGCGACCTACGAGAAAAAGTTCGATGTGCCTGCGGACATGGTCAAGCCGGGCGTGACGCTGACGCTGAGCTTCGGCGAGGCGAAAGTTGAAGCCGCCGCCAGCGGACGGGGCGGACGATTCCATGCGGAGATCGATGCGCCCATTCGCGATGGCGCAGTCGTTTATCTCAACGGCCACCCGGTCGGCTCGGTCTGGGTTCCACCTTATTCCATCGATGTCTCCAAGGAGCTTAAGCCCGGCACGAATGACTTGCGCGTGGAGGTCGGCAACACCGCCATTAACTCCATGGCCAAGACCGGCTATCCCAACTACAACCTTGCCGGCGTGCGAGCACAATACACTAACCGTTTTGATCCACAAGATCTGAACGGCATCGCCCCGCTGCCGTCAGGTTTGCTCGGTCCCGTGAAACTGGTGGCAGGAGAGGCACAATAATAAGATGGCGGGATGGAAGTGATCGCGGAAAAATTCTAAACGAGGATTCCCATGGCAGGATGCACGAGTCGTGTGCGGTTTGTCTGTTTGGTAATGTTGGCTTGTGGTTGCGCGCAGATGAGTTTGCCGGACAGTCAGACGGCTGCTTCGGACCCGCGGCAGCGCGAATCGATCAACATGAACTGGCGGTTCACGAAGGATGACCCTGCCGGCACGGGCAATGAACTTGCGTATGCAAACATCAAGAACTGGATGATGGCGACGGGTGAGAATCTGGCCGTGGATGCCGATGCCCCCCGCCACGCGCGTCCACAGGGCAACATCGGGCAGGACGTCGCGTATACGCAAGCCGATTTCAACGACAGTCAGTGGCGGCAATTGAATCTTCCGCACGACTGGGGTATCGAAGGGCCGTTTGATATCCGTGCCAGCGGCGACAGGGGCAAACTGCCATTTTTTGGCATCGGGTGGTATCGCAAGCACATCAATATCCCCGCTTCTGACATGGGCAAGCAGTTTTATCTCGATCTCGATGGTGCGATGTCCTATACCAACGTCTGGTGCAATGGCCAATACGCAGGCGGCTGGGGATATGGCTATGCGTCGTTCCGCATTGACCTTACGCCTTACATCAAACCGGGTCAGGACAATGTCCTGGCCATTCGCCTGGACAATCCCGACGATTCCTCCCGCTGGTATCCCGGCGGTGGAATCTATCGCAACGTGTGGCTGACCAAGACCGCGCCCGTTCACGTCGGCCAGTGGGGAACGTATCTCACTACGCCCGATGTCAGCACTGCCAAGGCTACCGTTGCGCTCAAAGTGGCGGTCGACAATTCGTCAAAAGCTGATTCTTCCGTCAATATCAAGACGCAAATCTTTACGCTCGATGCCGACGATCGCAAGATCGGTTCGGCCGTCGCATCGACCGACGCAGTGTCGATCAACGTCCCGGCGGGTTCATCCTCCACCGCTGACACACAGGCCACCATCAACAACCCCAAACTCTGGAGCATTCCCACGCCCAACCGTTATGTGGCCGTCACTTCCATCGAACAGGATGGCAAGGTCGTCGATTCCTACGAAACTCCGTTCGGCATTCGCTCGATCAAATTCGACGCCAACACCGGTTTTTCCATCAACGGCCAGACCTTCAAGCTCAACGGCGTTTGCGATCACCACGATCTGGGCGCCCTCGGCTCGGCCATCAATTACCGGGCCCTTCAGCGCCAGATCGAACTGCTCAAGGAAATGGGCTGCAACGCGATTCGCACCAGCCACAATCCGCCAGCACCCGAATTGCTCGAACTCTGCGACAAGATGGGCCTGGTCGTCATGGACGAAACGTTCGATTGCTGGCTTCGCGGCAAGCGGCCCAACGATTATCACCTGCTCTTTAACGAATGGTCTGAAAAAGATACCCGCATGCTCCTGCGGCGCGATCGCAATCATCCTTGTGTCGTGCTCTGGAGCATCGGCAACGAGATCAACGAGCAGGGTTCCGGCGAGGCCGGCGCTGCGATGGCGGCGCGACTCGCTCGCTTTGTTCATGAAGAAGACCCCACTCGCCCGACGACATCGGCGTGTAACAACGCCCAGCCGGGCAGTCCGTTCCTGCGCGAAATCGACGCCATCGGCCTGAATTACCAGGGCTCGCGTCCTTCTCCTCAGGCGCCCGACGGCAACTACAAGCCTGCGCACGATGCCATGCCCAACAAATTCATCTACGGCAGCGAGACCGCTTCCACCATCAGTTCGCGCGGGGAATACCTCTTCCCCGTCACCGACGTCAAAGGCGGTGGATATCTCCCCGATGTCCGTCAAATGAGCTCTTACGATCTTTACGCCCCCCCATGGGCCACCGCCCCGGACACCGAATTTCGCGGGCAGGATATGAATCCGTTTGTCTCCGGCGAATTCGTCTGGACCGGCTGGGATTATCTGGGCGAGCCAACCGTCAACAACATCCCACCCGGTGGACGCGGGCGCGGTCGCGGCGCAACCACCAGCCCGGCCACCAGCCCGGCCACGGGCAGCGGAGCCGTCGCTGCCACTGCGCCGGCGCCCGGTCGTGGTCGCGGGCCTGCTGTTCCCGATCCGCGACGCAGCTCCTATTTCGGAATCATCGACCTGGCTGGTTTCCCCAAGGATCGGTTCTATATCTACCAAGCCCATTGGCGTCCTGATTTCCCGATGGCCCACATCCTGCCTCACTGGAATTGGCCGGACCGAATGGGCGAAGTCACGCCCGTGCATGTCTACACCTCCGGCGATGAGGCCGAGCTGTTCCTCAACGGCAAGTCCCTTGGCCGCAAGAAGAAAGGCGAATTCGAATACCGCATCCGATGGGATGATGTGAAATACGAGCCCGGCGAGTTGAAAGTCGTCACCTACAAAGCCGGCAAGCACTGGGCGGATGAGACCATCAAAACCACCGGCCCAGCCAGCAAAATCACGCTCAAACCCGATCATTCCACCATCCGTGCTGATGGCGATGATCTGTCATTCGTCACGGTGACGATCGCCGACCAGGCCGGCCAGATGGTTCCGCGCTCCATGAACCGCGTGAACTTCGAAATCACCGGCCCCGGCGAAATCGTCGCCACCGACAACGGCAACGCCATCGACCTGGAAAGCTTCCAGGCCCACAACAAGAAAGCCTTCAACGGCCTGTGCCTCGTCATCGTCCGCGCCAAGCCGGGACAGACCGGCACGATTACGCTGAAGGCGATTTCGGATGGATTGGCGACCGCCGAGGTGCCGATTACGGCTAAATAGAATAGTTGCCAGTGGCAATATCAGGCTGGAGCGGAGGTTAGAGGCCGACAAAATCGGTTTCCAACCTCTGGTTTTTTTGTCCGAGATTGATCCCCGACCAACCCAACCACCGCTGCGCTGCGGCCTTGGGGTTTAGGCGAGCGCGACATGTCTACCCGTAGGGTGGTACGTCCATACCTCGCCCCGTTCGCCCAGCGAAGGCGGGCGGGGGTTGGCGTTGAAACGGGGATTAAATGGTCAATGGCCAAGTCCCAATGACCAACAAAATCCCAATGACGAATGACCAAACCTGAATGACGAATCAATGACGAAATCCGAATGACGA
>DASZXJ010000083.1:0-27830 GCA_035545895.1 Tepidisphaeraceae bacterium
TACCCGATGTAATGAGGATCGCGCCAAACATCGGTCACCAATCGTCACACGCTTGCATGAGCAATGAAAAGTTCGTCATTATCGGTGCTGGCCCGGCGGGGCTGAGCGCAGCCTACGAGTTGACCCGTCATGGAGTCGCTCCGCTCGTATTGGAAAAGGACCCCATTGTCGGGGGCATCGCCCGAACTGAGACCTATAAAGGCTATCACTTCGACATGGGCGGGCATCGTTTTTTCACCAAAAGCGATGAGGTCGATCAATTCTGGCGCGATGTGTTGCACGACGATTTCCTTCAACGGCCCCGGCTGAGCCGTATTTTCTACAAGGGCCGATTTTTTAATTACCCGCTCAAGCCGTTCAATGCGGTGAAAAATTTCGGCATCGTCGAAACCTGCAAAGTCATGGCCAGCTACGTGCGATGGAAGCTTTTCCCGCACAAGACCGAAGACACATTCGAACAATGGGTGACCAATCGTTTTGGCAAACGATTATTCCAGACGTTTTTCAAAACCTACACCGAAAAAGTCTGGGGAATCAGTTGCAGCGAGCTGAAAGCTGAATGGGCAGCGCAGCGCATCAAGGATTTATCGCTTCGCACGGCTGTGATGAGCATGTTTTTTGGCTCGCGCAAGACGATCAAAACGCTGATCGAGAGTTTTGATTATCCCCGCCGCGGGCCGGGCATGTTGTGGAATGCGGTTCGCCAGCAGATTGTCGCGCGAGGCGGCGAAGTGCGCATGCAGGCTGGCGTGGATGCAATCCACCGGCAGGACATGCAAATCACGGCCATCTCGTGCGGATCGAATGGACAAACGCAGCGCATTGAGGGAACTCAATTCATTTCGAGCATGCCGCTCACCGAATTGATCCGCAAGCTCGATCCCCCCGCCCCGCCGCACGTTTTGGAAGCCGCTTCCAAACTGCGCTATCGCGACTTTCTCACGATCTGTTTGATCGTAAATCAAGACCAACTCTTTCCAGACAACTGGATTTACATTCACGATCCGAGCGTGCAGGTGGGCCGTATCCAGAATTTCAAAAACTGGTCGCCGGAGATGGTGGCCGACCCGAAAACGACCAGCCTGGGCATGGAATATTTCTGCACCGAAGGGGATGAACTTTGGACCCGAAGCGATGCTGATTTAATCGAGCAGGCCAAGCGCGAACTCGACCGCATCGGTTTGGCGAAATATGCGGATATCGAAGATGGCTGTGTGTTCCGCGTTCCCAAAAGTTATCCGATGTATGATGCCGAATATGGCAAGCATCTGGATGTATTGCGTGAATTTGTCAGCGGGCTGAAGAACCTGAACACCGTTGGGCGCAATGGGCTTCACCGTTACAATAATCAGGACCATTCGATGCTGACGGGAATGTATGCCGCCCGAAACATGCTGCTGGGCGAAGCGAACGATCTTTGGAGCGTCAATGCGGACATGGAATATCACGAAACGGTTCGCGAGCCCGGTCGAAACACCAGACGCTGGGTTTCACCCGACGAGCGGATCGAACAGGAAGAGCTTTCGCTCGTATTTGCCAAGTTTGATCGACTGGCGATGGGAATCGCCACTGGCGCGGTATTAGGTGGCTTGATCTTTTCGCTGACGCTGGCGCTGGTCATCAAGGGCGGCAACGTGGTTGGCCCGAATCTGGAACTGCTCAGCCAGTATTTTCCGGGATACCGGGTCAACTACTTAGGCGCGTTCATTGGTTTGGGATACGGCTTCATTGTTGGCGGCATGCTCGGCTGGACCGGCGCGGCAACTCGTAACGTCGCGATGTTCCTTTACTGGATATTTGTCCGTCGCATTGCCGAGCGAGCGGCCATTCGACACCTGATGGATATCGTTTAGGCGTAGAAAGAGCAGCGGCCAATGCATCCTGAAGACGAACAAGTTCGACGTCTGCTGAAAACACGGGTGATTCGCCTGAACGAAACCGTCACCGGTCTATCAATCGGGCTGATCGCCGGCATCGGACTGTTTTGCGCAACCAATCTGCTGGTCATCAAAGGTGGCAACGTAGTCGGCCCGCATCTGGAACTGCTTAACCAGGTCTTCATTGGATACAAAGTTAGTTTTCTCGGAAGTTTTATTGGCTTTGCCTACGCTTTGATTACCGGCGCGCTCGTCGGCTATTGCGGGGCGAAGATTTATAATTTCGTGGCTTCCCGAAACAACCGCACCTCAGCCCCAGTCAAGCAGGATTGAATGGAAGTTCAATTGGATTCGACTGGCGAAGCCCCCGGCAGCGCTCACTCGCCGCGCCTGAGCGTCATCGTTCCGGTTCACAACGACCCACAACGACTGGCCAAGTGTCTGGATGCGCTGGCGGGTTCGACGTTTCGCGATTTTGAGATCATTGTCGCGGATGACGGTTCGACCGATGGCACGCATATCGTGGCCGAGAACCGTGGCGTGAAGGTTCTGCGCCTGCCACGTAAATCTGGCGCCGCCGCCGCTCGAAACGCCGGCGCGGAACATGCGACCGGTGAAATCCTTGTTTTCATCGACGCCGACGTGTGCGTGCATCCCGACACGCTGGCCGTGGCGTCTGAATCGTTTAACGATCCGACCATCAGCGCGATTTTTGGATCATATGACTTGGAGCCGGCCGAGCCGAACATCCTCTCGCAATATAAAAACCTGGCGCATCGCTATTACCACC
Source organism: Tepidisphaeraceae bacterium (assembly GCA_035545895.1). GTDB lineage: Bacteria > Planctomycetota > Phycisphaerae > Tepidisphaerales > Tepidisphaeraceae > DASZXJ01. The sequence goes on from DASZXJ010000083.1 coordinate 2,668, forward strand.
AGATTTCCGATGAAAACGTCACGACCTTCTGGAGCGGCTGCGGCGCGATGCGACGAGATGTCTTCAATGCATATAAGTTCGATACGAAACGATTCACCCGGCCCAGCATTGAGGACATCGATCTGGGCGCCCGCCTGACGCGAGATGGCAAGAAGATCATCATCAACAAGCAGTTTCAGGCGAAGCACATGAAACATTGGTCGATGGTCGGCATATGGCGGTCGGATATTTTCGATCGCGCCATTCCGTGGACCCGACTGATCTTGCGGGAGAAATCCCTGCCCGGAGATCTGAATCTTTCGACAGGCCAAAGAGGGGCAGCCCTGTTGTCCGCTCTGAGCGCAGCCATTTTTTTGATCGCGTGCGTATTTAAGCCGTGGCTGGCTGTCGTTCCGCTTGCAGTCTTTGGTGGAATATTCGCGGCCGACAAATTGACTGCTCGCTGGGTACTGATGCCCGCACTGAAGATTGGTACAGCGGTCGCAATTGCACTGGGATTGGTTGCCATCACGAATTACGCTGGCTGGTGGTCAGCAGGGATTTTGCTGCCCATTCTTGGCGTTGTTTTGCTCAACGTGCCGTTCTACGAATTTTTCGTCAGCCATCGCGGTTTGCTTTTTACGACCGCGGTCCTGCCGATGCATCTGGTTTATTATCTCTACAGCATCGGAGCATTTTTAGCTGGCCATGCGATTCATTACGGTGAGACGATCGATCGACTCGATGATTTCAAGGAACGTCTCAAACTCTACGCAGCGATCGCAGCCGTCCTGTATATCGGCGCGTGGAGCCTTGTGCTGGTTCGATCCGTTGCCAAGCACACCACCATCGATTTCGCAGTCTCCGATGCAACAGGCTATTACGCGTATCTTCCATCGCTGGTGATCGATCACGATCTGAATTTCGACAACCAGATGGCGGTGCAATATCCGGTACCGGATATCGATTATGCGAACGATATGCAGCATAACCGCTGGCCGATTGGCGTGACGCTCAGTATTGCGCCGGCGTTTCTGGTGGCCCATGTTTCAGCGATCGCGCTGCATCATCTGACCGGATGGGCGGTTTTCGCGCCGCACGGTTATTCGCCGATCTACTACTTTTTTTGCATCGCGTGGATCATGGCATTGGGGTTGGCCGGAATGATCGTCGCCGACAAATTGATCGTTGAACGATTTGCAATTCGAGGCCGGACGGTTGCGGCTGCGATCGTCACAACCTGGCTAAGCACCAATTATGTCTGGTACTTCGCTCGCGAACCGCTGTTGGCGCACATGGCCGGCGCAACCTGGGTCATCTTTTCGGTTTACCTGATTCATCGCATCGATCAAACCACCAGCCAAGGCAAGCTGGTCTGGTGGCATCTGCCTATGATTTCGTTTTGCACCGCGATGGCCATCGCTTGTCGAATGACCAACGGCTTTATTGCGCCAATGTTCATCTATCTGGCGATTAATCTTTACCAAAGAAAATTGATCGTTCCCGCGCTCAAACTTATGCCGCTGATTGTCATCGCGGCTGCGCCTTTGGCCATTCATTTCGCGATCATGAAAGCCATCCAAGGTCAGGTCATGGCCAGCAGCATGGAGGGACTGGGTTACGGTCCGCGAGAACGGTTCTACTGGACGCATCCTGCCCTGTTGAGGTCGTTGTTCTCATCGCGACATGGATTGTTTTTTGCCACGCCGACTTTATTGCTTGCGGGCTGGGGATTGGTCTGGCACATCATGCGCCGTCGCGGCTGGCGTGATGGCTGGCTGATGTCGTTGATCGCCTCGGCGATTGTTCTGTGGTACGTCAACGCCTCCTGGTATGCGTGGTGGTTTGGCCCGTCGGTGGGAAATCGGGGATACGTCGAATTGGCCGGTTTGTATGCAATCGGCTTTGCTTTTCTGTATACGTGGATGGAAACGGTCGGCAGGACACAACGAAGGATCGTGCTCACGCTGCTGGCGTTATTCATCGCATTCAATTATGTGCTGGCAGCGGGGAAACTGGTCGATTTCATCGATGACAATCAGTACATCATCCCCGCCGAGCGACGCATTTTCACCGGTCGATTGGAAAGAATCTGATCGATGAGCGAGCCCACGCCGATATCTTCGCCGGAATTGGACGAACATCTCGGTGTCGATGGCGTGAATCGTGAATTGAAACATCGCAGCGCGCGCGGCGGACTTTTAATGGTTGCCTCCTATGCCGTGCAATTGCTCATCGGCATTGGAACGTTTTACATTCTGGCACGAGTCTTAACGCCCAGCGATTTTGGGTATCTGGCGATGGTGGCAACCGTTGCCAACCTCGTCGTATCGTTCCGCGAATTTTTGATCGCCCCTACCGTGCAAATGAAGGACCTGTCTCATGAGCAGGCCAGCAGCCTGTTCTGGGTGAACTGCGTTGTCAGTGTGGCACTGGCGATTTTGATTGCAGCGATTGCGCCTTTTCTTGTGTGGCTTTTCAAGGAACCCAGGCTGCTCAACATCGGGCTGGTGCTTGCGCTGGGCGTGCTCCTTCATATGCTCGGAATGATGCACATGGGCGTGCTCCGAAGACAGATGCAATTTGGTGTGATCACGTTCATTGAAGTCGGTGCGATGATTGCCGGGTCAATCACGGGAATTGGTATGGCACTGCGCGGGGCCGGATATTGGGCGCTGGTGATGCAGCAGGTGGTCGTCTGGACGTGGCAATCGGCGGCAAGCTGGTGGCTTTGCGCATGGCGGCCATCACGCGCGAGCGTTTCAGCTATTCGTGACCCAGCCGTCCGTTCGATGCTTCGCTATGGGCAGGATTCAACAACCTCGCGCATCATCATCTACATCAGCCGCAATACCGACAACATGTTCGTCGGCTACTTTCTCGGAGCTTCGGTTCTTGGTCTTTATCAAAAAGCCTATCAGTGGGCGATGATGCCCTTCTGGCAGATTTTTTTGCCCATGACTCCGGTTGCGGTTTCAAGTTTCAGCCGCATTCAGGATGATCCAGCCCGATATCGGCAATACGCCCACATCACGTTGCTGGGCATGTTCAGCCTGGCTTTGCCGGCCATCGCGTTGCTCATGGTCGAATCGGATAACACGATTTTGTTTTTGATGGGCAAACAATGGATCGACGCGATCCCCATGCTTCGCATGCAAAGCATTGGCGCATATTTTTCATCCTTCACGCTGGTTACCATGTGGCTGTATCTGCCGGAAGGACGAACGTGGCAGCAATTGAAATGGTCGATCTTTTCAGCACCTGTCACGATGATTGCAGTTGGCATCGGCGTGAAATGGGGTGCTGTCGGAGTCTCGACGGGATTTGCGATTGCTTCGTTCTTACTTGTGCCGATCGGCGTGTGGTATTGCCTCAAGGGATCACCATTGACCGAACGGAATTTCTGGGGCGCGATCTGGCGAGCAGCGGCAGGCTCGATATTGGCCGCGATAGCGCTTTGGGCATTGCGGCCGGTTCTCCCAATTCTGCCAACCCCGTTTTGGAGATTAGTCTTTCATAGCGGCATATACGGCGCGATTTATCTTACCCTTTGGCTGCTTCTCCCCGGCGGGCGCAAGGACTTTGGTCTGTTTTGGCGCCAAACGCGTCAGCTTCGAGCATCTGCCGATCCTCGTCCGTGATGTATCGCTCCCGTTCGAATTCGTGCTCAGCCACTCGCGTCTGTCCCGGTCCCGCAAGATAGCCGATCATCTGGCCAAGCCCATCCAGCAACAGCCCCCACCACAACGTCAAGATCAAACCGATTCCATTGCGCTGAACGGATGAAATCCTTCGTGCATCCGCCCAGATGCGTTTGAATCGCACGAGCGGAATGAGAGGCGAAGCGACGGCATAAAATAATCGTTTCCAGACCGGCCAATCGTGAGCGCGCATGCCGCCGAAGAGACGCCCTGCGAAAAATTGGACTTTGGACCATATTCCCCATTTCGCAAAGTTGGTGTGAGCAACACGGACCAATGGATCGAGGTAAAGTCGATGCCCTTTTGCGCGCAAATCCCAGTGCATGACGGACTCGACTTCCAACATTTCCGGAAGACGGTCGTCATAGCTCAGGAGTACGTCGCGCTTGTAAGAGGAATTATGACCCGGCAGATGCTGCGGCTCACGAGCTTCGATCGGCTCAGCCCATGGTCCATAACCAATGAGAAAATCCGCTTGGCTCACTGCCGTCAAAGGATTGGCGTTTCGCAATACCGGGCCGACTGCTGCATAAGGTCCTTTATGTGCTGCGATTAAATTGATTGCCCAGTCCCGATCCGGAAAGCAATGGTCTTCGCACAGCGCGACGACGTCGGCCTTGGCTGAGCGAACGCCAGCGGCGTTGCAAATCGAAACTGCATCGAACAAGCCGATCTCAACAACCTGAAATGCCCAAAAACCGGATAGTTCATTTTCATCCAGCCCCAGCGCAGTGCGACTGGCGCATACGATGACCAGTTCAATCCGATTCAAGACCGTCTGGTTTTTTAGATAGCCGACTGTTCGGCGAATGATGTCGAAACTGCTTCTCGTTGAAACAATGGCTGAAAGTTCAGGGCGTGACGCTTGCTGGAACATCAACGGCTCCCGAGTCTTATGGAATAAACGGATCGTCGCCGGCTTGTGATGACGGAGCAGTGGTTCCAATCGGTGGACGGGCGTAGCGGGTAAACCGTGACGCGATGATTGCCATGGTCAGTCCCAAGGCCAACATTCCAATGACCAAAAGCTGACCGGACCTGCCGCTTTGCTGAGTTGCCATGTGCCGAGTATACGGCACTTTCATATGCGCGCAAAAAAAGGCTGCACGGTGGAGGGTAGAGACCCGTGCAGCCTGGCGGAGGAGGAAACGAGGTTCTTGGAACCCAACCTACAACACTCAGCAGGATGGGGTTTGTTTCAAAAAATTCTTCCAGTCACCGGGCGGGCTCCTTTCACATTGCCTCGCCTGGCGTTCACGATATACTCTTTATCAAAGGTCGTGCCACACCAACGTGACGGGCGGCAGAATTGTCCGACTATTTTGCCTAAATGATCATTTTCCAAGGAATTCCGTGATTTTTCTTGCCTGTTTTGGGCTTGGATCAACCGAACATTATTTCATGCCCAACCCCAGGCGGCAGATTTTGCCGAACAATCGCGCGGCGGATCGGTCCCATTTGCCCACGGAGTACGCACCCGGCCTTTCCTTGATGAATAACCGTTTAACCAAATCTTTATCATTCCTTTTGGTCGGCTTGAGCCTGATGCTGAGCGGGTGTCTGGGGATCGGCCAGTCCAATGATTCCAAAAAGCTTTTTAGCTCGACAAAAGTACAGTCCGTCAATCTGAATAATCCTGTCTCTGCGGCACTGGGAAGCGGTCCGATCTCAATCGCTGCCGCCAAGAACGAATCAAGCAGTTTTCAAATCCAGGTCAGCGGTATTCCCCAACTGGATGAAAAAGTCGCATTTACTCTACGTCTACAGGCATTGAATCTTCAGACGGCGCGCAACGTCATCAGTACCTCTAATTTCTCTGCCTACCAGATTCTGTCGATGCCGGTCGATCTCAATCGTGCCGGGTATGTAAGGCAAACCGGGCTTTCCGCTGAAACACGTCTCTTGCCGCGAGCGCTACTTCCCTTGCCGGTGAACGATGGCCGGATCAATCTGTCGGCGGCGCGCGATCCGGACAATCCGACCGATCCAAAGGCCCGCGCGGGAACCAAGGCCGTCATGCTCTGGATCGATCTGCATATTCCGCCGGAAACCCCCGCTGGCAGTTACACCGGCGTTTGCGATCTGCTCGCCACCGGCGAAAAGGCGCCGGTCGCGTCTCTGCCCGTTCAATTGACGGTGTACGACATCGTCATGCCGGATGAGCGGCATCTGAATATGGTCGGTCAGATTGACTGGCAGAACCTTACACGACTTTATCCCGACCGATTTGAAGCGGTCACGCCTCGACTCGTAAACCGCACCGACCCGCGCTATGCGCAGGCCATTCGTACGCTTGATGAATTGACCAAGCTGGCGCAATCGCATCGCGTGGAAGCGGTGTTTCCCGCACTCGAGCCGAATGTGAAGTGGCCTGGTGGTCGGCCTCCTCTGGTGGCGTGGGAGGATTTTGACTCGGTTGTCGGTCCTTGGATGCGCGGAGACATGTTCTCCGACAAAGTCCCACTGAGTTATTGGCCGCTCCCGGCGTGCGAGGGGCTTTACAACTATGATCCGAAAAGCCAGCACGAATACTGGGCGCAAACTGCCACTCACTTTGATCAGAACGATTGGCTGGCGCGTTGCCCGGTATTCATGGAAAAGCTGACTCCCGGCCGGGCGTCGGCGATGGAATCGGTCCAAATGTCCGGCGAAGCCGCAGGCATCCTCGGTTCTCATCCGCGAATCCGCGTTTCTCTCCCACTCGAAGATGATCAGATTCAATTTGCCAGTTCCTCCTCTCCGGACTTGATCAAAGCCCAGGACGCTTCGCGATTGGTCACCGCCAATCCCGGCGTGATCTTTTCATCGCCGATCCAAAGCTGGCCAAGCGATACCCCTCGCCCGCAGCGATGGATGCGCACCGATCTCACGGGCTTGATCCCATACGTCGGCGCCGGCGGCGATGAACGCGACGTTCGACTCTGGGCATGGCTGAGCTTCCTTCCCCTGCCACCTCCACAACTCGGGGTGCAATATGGGCCGGTGACGTTCATTCGCTGGATTGGCGCCCTCCCGACCAATAGCGCGCCCGCCCAGCCTGCCGATCCCAACGAACTCATCTGGTTTTATCCCGGGAGCTGGTTCGGCATCGATCAGCCCGTGCCCACCGTTCAGCTCAAGTGGTTGAGACGCGCTCAGCAGGATTACGAGTATCTCTCGCTTCTCCGCCAAAGAGGCGATGTCATCAGCGCCCTCTATATGTCGCGTCTCATCGCCAAGCCAGTCGAACTTCAACCCGGACAAGCGCCCGATCCAACATATGGCCTGATGTGCGGCACGGCCGATCCCAAGGCTTGGGACCAGGCCATCGATCTGCTCGCGCGAAAGATCCTCCTGCGCGAACCCGGTGCGCCGATCGACAAAGACAAGGACTATCGACTGAACATCGAAACCCTCCTTTGGAGCGAGCCGCAGGAACGTCCGGTCGTCATGGCACGATCCACCGATTGGGCGTGGGAATCGCAAGGCCAGCAAAGCTGGGCCGACCTGAGGCTGGGGATCGACATTTACAATCCATCCGATTCCACCCCCGACGAAAACTCGCTGACCTGGACCAGCGTCCCCGATCAAAGCGGCTGGCAGGTTCATCCTCAGCCCCTGGCGATTCCCGCGCTGGCGACCTATCACGTTCGCCGCAGCGCTCTGACAGCGCGCATCGATACCAGCAAGCTCCGCAAGGTCGATCGCCGGCCGATCGAAATCACGTTCATCAACGGTTTCACCAGGAAAACCTCCAAGCTGCATATGGTCCTGCCTGTGGCTGCCACTGATCGTCGCGAAGGGATGCTCAATCTCGACGGTACGCTCACCGACTGGACCACCGACGACGCGATCCAGGACGGGCCGATGGTCAAAATGTTCAATCGGCCAGCGCTTCAGGCGCAGGAGCTTCAAACCGCATCCACTCCAACGCAGATTTTCACTGGCTGGGCTGATGAAAACTTCTATCTCGCGTTCAAGGCATCAGGTCTGTCGCAAACCCCGATCAAGGTCGTGCGGAATTTTGTGAATTACCAGTTCCGACGCGCCTGGGGCGAGGATCTTTGCCAAATCCTTATCCAGCCGGTGTATGCCGACAATTCCGTCGGCCCCGTGCTGCACGTGGTTTGCAAACCGTCCGGCCACTGGATCGAACGCAAGGTCAACCCAAGACAGAGCACGGATTGGCAGGCGTTTGAGGGAACGGGCTTCCGATACGTCGCCACGCTCGACGGCAGCGACTGGCGCGGCGAGGTCGCCATTCCGTGGAAAGTCATTAACGAACCGGGCAAACCCATGCCCGTCATGCTCCGATTCAACTTCACCCAGCATCGTCAGGATACAGGTGAAAGCGCAAGCTGGGCCGGCCCGGCAGACTTCGGACGAGATAACGATTTCATGGGTGTACTGGTTCTGCGTGAACCACAGACCCCCGGCACCCCAAGATTCGCGGCCAGGTAAAGTTATTTATAAACCTCGGTTTTACTCCTTTGCCATCATCTGGCTGGGCCATCACTTGCAAACGAGACACAAAAGTTGGGTTCGTTTTGCATTTTTATCCCTCCATGACATTTTGCGACATCGACCCAACACCTCTTTTTTAGCCCGGCCGCTCGCGGGCGGTTTGACGCGCGATGGAAAACCGGTCGCAAGCGACCGGGCTAAAAAAGAGATCGTTATCCCCTTGTTACCTAGTCTCCTTGTCTCACAGTCCCCCCTTGTGCACTTTCTCCCGAACAATGAACGGCGAACTTCTTCAGGAAGTTAATAGTGAAAATAAAATAAATTGAAGTGTTGGATTCAGAGAACGACAATTATAACACAAACTGACTCAGGTCTTCATCCTTCAGAATATCCGCCAGGCGCTCGCGGACGTATGCACCGGTAATCTTAATTTGCTTTTCGGACATGTCCGGCGCGTCAAAGCTGATCGTTTCAAACACCCGTTCCATGATTGTGTATAGCCTTCTCGCGCCGATGTTCTGAGTACGGCGATTGGTATCGAAGGCAATCTGGGCCATCACTTCAATGGCATCCTCGGTAAAATCAACCTCCAACCCCTCGGTTTTCAGTAGCTGCGTCTGCTGACGGGTGAGCGAATTCTTTGGCTCGTGCAGAATGCGGACGAAATCATCCTTGGTCAGGTCCTGCAATTCCACGCGGATGGGAAATCGGCCCTGTAGTTCGGGCATGAGGTCGCTGGGCTTGCTTGAGTGAAACGCCCCCGCTGCGATGAACAGGATATGATCCGTCTTGACCGGCCCGTGACGCGTCGCCACCGTGCTGCCCTCAACAATCGGAAGCAGATCGCGCTGCACGCCCTGCCTGCTGACGTCCGGGCCATGCTGCTTGTCCGTGCCGGCAATTTTGTCAATTTCATCCAGAAAAATGATGCCAGACTGCTCGGCGCGGTTGATCGCCTCAGCGGTCGTTTTGGACTTCTCGATCAGTTTCTCGGCTTCCTGCGAGAAAAGCATTTTTCGCGCATCGCGAACACTCATGCGCTTGGTATCACGCTTGGAGGGAAGCATTTTCTCGAACATGTTCTGGAACTCAACATCCATCTCCATACCCGCCTGGCCGAGCACGCCAACCACCGTGCCGCGCTCTTCGACGGTGATTTCCACCTGGCGATCCTCCAGGGCGCCGCTGCGCAGTTGATCGCGGATCTTATTGCGGGTGCGTTCATGTTTTGAGCGGGATTCCTCGTCTTCGGTAGAGTCCGCATTCGCCGAAGCAGCCAGACCCGGAAGTAGCAGATCGAGCAAGCGCTCTTCAACCTGTGCTTCGGCATCGGGCTTGATGGTTTCGGTCATTTCAGCTCGGACCATGTTGATTGCAGAATCGAGCAGATCGCGAATCATCGAATCGACATCACGGCCGTGATAACCAACCTCGGTGAATTTGGTGGCTTCGATCTTGATGAACGGCGCACCGGTCAACCCCGCCAGCCGTCGCGCGATTTCAGTCTTGCCGACCCCGGTCGGGCCGATCATGAGAATATTCTTGGGCCAAATGTCCTTGCGAACATCCTCGCCCAGTTGCTGCCTTCGCCAGCGATTGCGAATGGCGATGGCGACGGCGCGCTTGGCATCAGCCTGGCCGACGATGTACTTGTCGAGTTCAGCGACGATTTGCTTGGGTGTGAGGTTGTCCATGTGATATACTTTAGAATGAGGCAAACATTATGACGACACAAGAATTAGACCAAAAGAGTGAGGAACGCAAATCGGATTGGATAAATCGGGTTGCTCGACTGATTGAGGAAGTCGAACAATGGGCCGCTGCTGAAAGATGGGTAAGCGAACGTGACCATAAGCAGATACATGAAGATTTAATTGGCGATTATGTCGTGCCCGGACTGCGTATTCGAACCCCAGGAGGGGACATATTCGTCAATCCGATCGCACTTCATATCGTTGGCGCGGACGGCCGCATAGACATAGAGGCGTGGCCTACTCTAAATCGTGTCAAGTTGTTAGGACGGCCCGGAGGCTGGCAGATTATGACAGATTCAAATGTTCCGCTGCCACAAAAATGGGGGCGGGAGACGTTCACCCAACTTGTACGGGATCTACACGCATAGTCATGGCTCGCAAAGAAGCATTCCAGCGTCTCGGCAACATCAAAGACGAATTAGAGGCATCCCGATTTGCGATTGAGTGCGCGCAACGGGAAATCAAATCCGGAAAGGATACTTTGAAGGCCACAAGTGGAGTCTTGCCATCTCATTTGAGAAATTGCGCAGCTAACCTTGAGGTCACTTACTCTTTACGCATGTTCGCTGGATTTGAGGCCACACTTCGCAAATATCTTAGCGCCGTTCGACCAAGCCCGCGACCGCGACAAACAAGAATGGAACACTTGATGAATCGAATAGCAACGATTTGCAGTGTTCCTTATGATGTCCTCAATCAGGCTCATAGCGTCCGGAAATACCGCAATGAAGTGATCCATCAGCGAGAATTGGCTGGAAGACTGACATTTCACGACTGTAAATCTCATTTAGGCAAATTCCTAAGCTTTCTTCCTTTGCAGTGGTGAGATTGAGCATTTGAAATCTTACAGCGTCTCCACCTTGATATTCGTGTTCGTATAAATACACACCTCGCCGGCGATTTTCAGGGATGCTTCGACAATCTGCTTTGCGTTGAGGGAAGAATGCTGCAGTAGCGCCTTGGCGGCGCTGGATGCATAAGGCCCGCCGCTGCCGATGCCGATGATGTCGTCCGTTGGTTCGATCACATCGCCGGCGCCGCTGACAATCAGGCTGGTCGTCTTATCGACGACCGCGAGCATTGCTTCCAGCCGTCTTAATGCACGATCGGTCCGCCAATCCTTGGCGAGTTCGATCACGGCGCGGCGGGTATTGTCTGGAAATTCGCTCAGCTTTTTCTCGAATCGTTCGAGTAGCGCAAAGGCGTCGGCAGCGCTGCCGGCAAAGCCGGTGAGCACCTTGCCGCCGCCCAGCCGGCGGATTTTGTTGGCATCGTGCTTGGCGACGATATTGCCCAGAGTGACCTGTCCGTCGCCGCCGAGCGCCACTTCGCCGTTGCGCCGCACGCTGAGAATGGTTGTTGATCTCGCCGGTTGCTGTCTCATTGGTTACGATCCTTCTACCGCGATGGCGCGGCCGGGGCAAGTTTCGTCATGACACTTCAATCGCCAATCCTCTTTACCACCTCGCTGGTGATGGTACTGGCGGTGGCTGTGAATGTCTGGCGTGTAAGAATAATCCCCGAACCAACGAAATTCCTGATGATCCTTGGCACGCTCATGATCGCGCTGGCGAGCGGCGGATTGACCGTTCGATTGCCCCAGCAGCGCAACGTCGTGGTGATGGTCGATCTCTCCCCCAGCACACGAACAGCCCAGTATCGCGATACATCCGAATTGCAAAAGCGCATCGGGCAATTGCTTGGTGATGTTCCATATCGCGTCGAAACGTTTGCGGATTCAGCGCAGATCGAAAAAACCGTGTTTGCCCCGCCGCAGTCGGACGCGGTGGTGCTGTTCAGTGACGGGCAATTTGATCTGCCAAAAGTCAATTCGCCGATTTATGTTGCCCTTGATTCAAATCTGGAACACCCAACCGACGCCGCGGTCACGCGATTGGAACAGCATGGCGATTCAGTCGCAATCACAATTCACAATATGGGCAATCCTCGTCATCTCAAGCTGATTGGCGCACATGGTCCTGCCACCGCGCCATCGGGCCAGACTGTCTTAAACGCAACGGTTGATTCGAATGCGCAAGATATCGCCGCTCAATTATCACCTGATGATGCCTGGCCGGAAAATGATGCGCTCAGCCTGAAGGTGCAATCCCCCGCAATAGGCGAACGTTGGTGGATATCGCAAAGCAGTGCTCCAGCCAATTATCGCTTGATGAAGCCGACTGAATTACCAACCGATCCTGCACCATATGTCTCAGCCGGCTTGATCGTGTTGAACAATATTCGCGCAGACCTGCTTTTGCCCATTCAACAGCAACGGCTGACGCAATACGTTCACGACCTGGGCGGCGGGCTGATGATTGTCGGCGGGGATCAATCGTTTGTCGCGGGCGGTTATATCGGCACGGCACTCGATGCGTTGTCGCCATTGGCCAGCGCGCCGCCTCAGCCACAGCGGATATGGATCGTCCTCGTCGATAGCAGCGGCTCGATGTCTGCCCCCGTCGAAGGTCAGACGCGATTGCAACGAGCGAGCAACGCAGCCGTCCAGCTTTTACATCGACTGCCACCAAACGACGTGGTGCACATCGGCAGCTTCGCTCGCAATGTGCGCTGGTGGTCGAACGGTAAGAGCGCCGAAGCGACGGCCAAGCTGTCGTTGCCTCCCGCTGACTTGAACGCTTCGGGGCCGACGAACCTGCAGGAAGCACTTGAATCCATCGCTGCTCAGCTCAAAGGAGAAGCCGCTGCTGAGATCATTTTATTGACCGACGCCGATGCCAGGTTTGACAATCCGCTATCGCTCGCCGTTGCCCTGAGAAACGTCCGCGCCCGCGTCAATCTGATGTCGACCGCAGATGCGTCGCGATCGGACCTGATGCGCGTTGTCGTGCTCACGGTCGGTAGCCACACAACCCAGCTTGATCCGAAACTGTGGGAACTGCAAACAACCCGGCTCGCCCAATCGATCATTCCCAGCGGCATCGAACAGTTGCCGGCAAACGTAACCTTTTCGGGTTTGCCATCTTCCCTGCCACCCAGAATCGTACCGATGTGGAACCGCACGTGGATCAAACCGCAAGCAACCGAATTGGCATCAGCGCAGGAGACGAGCAATCGCACTTCGGTGGCCGCCACCTGGAATGTCGGCGCGGGGCAGGTATCGTCCATCGCGTTTTCACCGACCGTTGATGAAATAGCCGCGATGGCGCAAGCGGCCGCTCGAGCTGCGCGCGATCCGAAATTTGTCGTGACCTCGTCGGCCGATGCAGAACTCGTCGTAACCGTTGATGCGCACGATGAACAGCAATACTTGAATGATTTGGATATCACGCTCACGCTCCTCAGTGATGCCGATTCCAATAAACCAGCCACTGTTTTGAAAGTGCCACAAACCGGTCCGGGGAAATATGAAGTGTCGTTGCCTGCCCCACGTGCAACCGCGCTGGGCGTTGTTCGCAACAAGGATCAGATCATCGGGCGATTTTCCGTCGCTGGACGATATGCACAGGAATATGAATTCATCGGCAACAATCGCGCTGCCATGCAGCAATTGACCGGCCTAAGCGGTGGCGCGGTGATCGAACCCTCGCAAACCAGCCCGATTCAATTCAATTGGCCGCAGGAAGATGTCTCTCTGGCTTCGCTGCTTGCCACACTTGGAGCGGGCGCCATCGCATCGGGGTTGATTGCCTGGAAGCGTTCGAATTAGACATCAAGCTCGGTGCAGCGTTGTTCTGCAGGCGCATTGATGCGCAGGGGAAACCAATTTCCCTTGCCGTTGGGAACAATCAATTTGCTGTTTATTTTTTCCTGGAGTCCCGGCCCTGAAGGGCCGGGCTTGGGAATTCTGTTTTCTCCGATACTTGCCGCAAATTTCCGCTCACATATACTGCTTGACTCACGAGGTGCACATGGGTCGCAGGGTAATGATGATAAGTTTGCTGGTGGCCATGTCCGGCTGTGTGCAGCGGACGATGAACGTCACCAGCGATCCCGACGGCGCGATCGTTTTCATGAACGGCCAGGAGATCGGCCGCACCCCGCTCACCCGCGATTTTCTATGGTATGGCACATACGATGTGCAGGTTCGCAAGGAAGGGTACGAAACGTTGAACGAGCGGACTCGTGTGATCGCTCCGATCTGGCAGTGGCCTCCGTTCGATCTGGCCGCGGAGTTCTGGCCGGGTCGTCTGAAGGACATCCGCCATCTATCGTACAAGCTCAAGCCCGCCACCACCGGCCCCGCCGACGCCAACGCCATGATCGCCGGTGCCGCTGAACTTCGCGCCAAGCTCGAATCCAGCCAATACACTCGCTCGCCCAGCGTGGCTCCGACCAGCCAGCCGGCCCATTCCACGACGCAGCCTTCGCGGTAAAGTTCAACGCCATTCACCGCTGCCAATTGCCGATGTCGTCGTTGCCTTCCTGTTTGTCCGGGCCATACGAATAGAGATCGAACATGTCCGGCAAATGGGTTCCGGGGACATGGTATACGTACGAATTTCCCCACGGATCGATTGGAACGAGTTTCAAATATGGACCTTTCCAATCGTCCATCCCGGGATTTTTTGTCAACGCCAAAAGCCCTTCATCATTGCTCGGATAGCGTCCACAATCGACGTTGAATGTGCTGATGGCTGTTTCCAAACTCGAGACGTCGGCCATGGCACGCGTCTTGCGCGCGTCGTCGGTTCTCCTGGGAAACATCGGCACGACCACCGACGCCAATATCACCAGAATCACCATGACCAGAAGCAATTCGATCAACGTAAACGCCCGCACCCTGTTTGGAACGCTCCGCATATATGCCCCCTTGTCAAGATTCCCCTCTATTACGGATATTGTTGTTCGAGCCCCGCAAAATCTTCCAAAAGAACCTCCGACTTGAACAATATCCCCAACGGGGATAGCGTTTGATCAGCGTTGCCCGCGTAGCTCAGTTGGATAGAGCGCTGGTTTCCTAAACCGGAGGTCACAGGTTCGAATCCTGTCGCGGGTAGTTTTCCATTCAGCGCTGTTGAGCAGGCCTTGATATAGCTCAGTAATCCCCACGCGATTTTCACGGTTCGGGACCGTCAACGTCGGGCGGTATACCGGATCGTCCGACGCTTGCCTGGCGTTTTTTCATTTGCCTCGTGCAGTTCGCTCCGCGAATTATTGATCCAATATCCAGACAATCGAACGATCGCGATCGTCACGATTTCCCGGCCTTGCCGTCGTGGGCACTCGATTGTTCCGAGCGTAATTGGGGATCGCGAGCATCGGGTTGCCATCGGCAAATGCGCCTTTAATGACCATCACGCCGTGTAGAAAATCGCCTTGCCATTCAGTTGTGAGCGGAGCATCGGCTTTTAGTACGCCGTCTACGTTTTGATCCTGACTTTCAATGTTGTAAATCAGCGGGCCGTACCGGAGCGCAACCCTGCCGGCGTCCGCTGCGACCTTGTCACTGGCCTTGATCCGCTGAACCTTCAAGGGAAGCACCAGATCGATCTTGTCGCCGGCGGTCCAGTTTCGGGTGATTACCGCATAGCCGCGATCGATTGTCGGCATGACCGCGGTTCCGTTCACCGAGATCGAGGTAATCCCATCCGCCGAGGGCGTGCTGGTGTAAAGCTCGCTGACATCGCGATCCGGCAAGCGGACTTTCACTGTAAAGTTCTTCGAAGTCGCTGGGTTGACAGTAATCGATACTTTGTCGTTATACGGATACTCGGTCGTCTGGACCATTTCGACATTCGTCCCAGCCACGTTTTCGACGTTGACCTTGCTGCCAATGAAGAGGTTTACATAAATGCTGTCGTCGCTCCTGGCGTACATCCAGGTCGGCAACATGAGAAGAACGCGCGAGATGTTTCCAACACAGCACGGACAGTCGTGCCACAAATATCTTCCAAACCCACCGGCCAGTTCGTTGGTGTAATAAAACGTCTTTCCATCGAGACTGATGTCGCCCAGGATCGCGTTGTAGAGCGTGTCTTCATAGAGGCTGGCATATTTCGAATCGTGATAGGCCAGCAGCATTTTCCATTGAAAGAATAGTTCGCCGCAATTGGAGCAGGATTCGCAATAGGAGTTGTTTCGCAGGGAATAGTTGGGGCCGAACCCTTCGGGAGTTTCCCCGCTGCCGATGCCGCCGGTGACGTAGTATTTCCGATTAACGATGTTATCCCAAAGCGAATTGACAGCGCCGTGATAATCGAGATCGTGTGTCTCAACGGCGACATCCGCCATGCCGGAATACGTGTATGCGGCGCGCACTGCGTGGCCGACGGCTTCATATTGCTGGACGATGGGCAGATGGCTTTGATCGTATTCGCTGCCGCCCTGCCGAGAGTCGAACAGGAACCGAGCCAGTTCGATATATTTTTGGCCCTTGCCGGCGCCTTCGACATCATTCACAAATCGGCCGAGGCGAACCAATGCTTGTTCCATTTCCTGATGGCCGTCATACCACGCTTTTTGGGGAGTTGGGCCGATGTTGTCATACCAGCAATCCGCCAGTTTTTTCGCGGCGTTGTATAGGCGCAGGTCCTTGCCATTGGTCGCCAGATGGTGGGCGATTGCCGATTCAATGAAATAACCGGACACGTAACCTTCATGTTCGCCGCGCGTGCGCGGGTCCCAGTGATTGACCGGGCCACGATCTCTGGCCGTGCCTAGGGTGAATCGCGTTTGCAGATAGCCGTCCGGTTCCTGGGCCGCGAGGATGATCGGAATCCATTCATCCAGTTTGGCTCGCATCATGTTTTGCGCATCGATGATCTGCTGGTCACCCTGCGGATCGACCATCAGCGCAACACACATCGATTCCACTGTGTTATGCACCCACGCATTGGAAAATGGATAGCCGGCGTGCTTGGTGTACTCCTTGCCCGCCAGCTTATTCCCGGCCTGGATAAAGTTGTTGATTCCGCCCTCTGCCAGGTCGAGTTTGGAACACTCTTCGATGCAATGAGGAATCCATGAGACAATCAGCGCCTTGGCTCGATCTTTCCAAAGAGAACTCGTGATCGTGTAATTCTTCGTGTAAACCGCCTGCAACTGCTGAACCGGCGCAGCAGTTTCAACTTTAACCCGCAGCGTGGAAGCGGAACTCATTTGCCCTTCTGTCGCGGTCAGTTTCAGCGCATATTCACCCGGAGCGGAAAATGTTGCACTCGTTACGGGGCTGTCAGCCTTTAGGAATGCCACCTCCCCTGGACCAGATTCCCTGGTCCAAGAAAGACTCGTCGGTTCACTGGGTTGAATCGCTTTTACCGAGCCGTTGAGATAAGTCTTTGCGCCAACCATGACCACACGATCCGGGCCTGCGGTTACCCGAGGCGGAAACTTTGGCGACTGGCCGGAATCGTAAACTTTCCACTCGATGATGCCGGTGGAATTATTTCCATCCGCATCAAATTCCAGGCGCATCTTGCTGGTTTTGATTTCGCCGAAGGTCGTGGTGTTGTATTGGCCTCCAACAACGCCCAATCCCGAGGCATCTTCGACCGGAACAAACGCATTGCCGTTCCAATAGGTCAACCGGCAGGACTTGGGCAGATGTATCGACCGGCCATCGACCCACCAATAGACATCGATCTTGCTCGTGCTGATGGGCTGGTTCCATTCATATTGCACCCATTGCGTGCCCGATTTCGGCCAGTTGCCGTAGGCGCCATGGTTGTGATCGCGTGCGTTTCGCGGCTCAAAGCCGTCGTTGATCGCATCGATCGATTCCTGTTCTGAGACAAACGACGCCGATGCCTTCGCCGCCAGCGCAATATTGGCATCGGCCGCCTTGGCCATGGAAACATAAGACGTCGAAATCATCGCCACCGCGATGAATAAATGAACGCGATACATGTTGCCTCCTATTGCCCGAAATAGAAACGAGCCGATCCATGATATTCGCCCATAGCCATCGGCTGTTGGCCGGTGGCGCCGGTTGTATCGGCCTTCACAAATTTCGATCCAATCGCCGGAATGCCATGGAGAAGCGAGAAACCTGCATTGGGAAACGGCGCCCAGGCATTACCGCTCAGCGCCTGGCCGGCGTTTTGGCCTACCTTGGGATCCCCGGGAAATTGCGGCCTGAGCGCCTGGACGATCACATTTGGATCATCGATCACCGCCAGCATCGGACCGACCGACGTCTGGAATTGCATCCAGCGCACGTCGCTGAAATAGCCTTTGAATTCCGGGTAGACCCAGTCGGTGTATCCGGTCATCGTATTGTTGTAAGCATTTTCCCAGACATTCAGTGTTCCGCCCAACGTTCGATTCCTCCACACACGGAACGGACCATTGCCGAGCCATTTCTTGCTCTTGATTTCCTGCTCCGGCATATCGAAGCTCACGCCAAAATAATCCCGAGGTTCGGTGATGTAATATGTGTAATCCAGCAGCAACCAGCCATCCGGTTTTACTCGCCAGGTGATTGAGTTCATGTTGCCGGTGTAGGATGCCTTGACGACAAAATCATCCCCATCGGGGCGTCGTTCAATGCTGTCAAACGTGGCGGTGCCACTGGCCAATCGGGGGCCGTTGCTGAGGGGATAGACCTTGTCGCCGCGCTTGGCGGATGTGAGAAACCCGGTCTGAATATTGAATCGCAGCGACAAATCGCCGACGTTTACATCCAATGCTTCCATGCGTTCGGATGACGTGATCTTCGAATTCGTTAGATCTGTAAGAACGACTGGCTTGCGCTCAGCCGCAAGCGGCCAGACCCACGTCCAAAGTTCCTTGCCGTTGGGATCGTCCACTCGCACGGCGAGCGCATCGGCCTGACTGGCCTGATCGGGCAATTCCAGCTTGATGCTTCCCTGCCCGTGCGGAGGAATGTCAGGTATTGCCAGCTTCAATTCATACAGTGTTGACGATCCCGCATCCTGATCTTGCGGGCCATGGAACTTGCGAAGCTGCATCGTATAGACACATTGCGTGGCATTGGTGAAATCATAATGGTTCGCGATGGCCAAATTGCCGTTTTCATACTTCAATTGAATCGGCGACCAGATTTGCTTGACGGCGTAAAAACTTCCTTCCTTTTCACGATATGGCCCGACGATTCCATCGGGCGCTTGATTGCCGGCCCCATCCATTTTTCCATTTTGATCGACTCGTTTCACGGTCTCATCCACGTACGACCAGAGAAACCCGCCGGATGTCACCTTGCTGGCGGTCATCAATTGCCAATATTCCTCCAGCCCCGCTCCGAGACCGCCATCAAACAGGCCGTGCAAAAATTCCGTCGGGAAAAAGACCGTGTCGCCGGCTGAGATATCCTGCACCATCTTGTAAGTGGGATAATGGCGAGTGTTCACGTTTCTGAACGGCTGTTGCGGATGAAGCACCTCGCGCTTCTGCGGGTCCCAATTGGCGAAATCATCGTCCAGGGCTGTGTTCCAGCCCCCTTCGTTGCCGTTGTCCCAGAAAAGAATGCACGGGTGGTTCACATCGCGAGTGACCATCGCCTGGATCAGCCCGCGACCCGTTGGTGTATCGTACGATCCATGCCAGCCGCCGAGTTCATCGAGCACGTAAAGGCCCATTTCATCGCAGGCTTCGAGGAAATGCTCATCCGGCGGATAATGACTCATCCGCACGGCATTGTTGTTCATCTCCTTCATCACCGCAACATCCAGACGGCTAATTCGCTCGCTGGTCGCCCGCCCCGATTCCGGCCAGAAGGAATGCCGGCACGTTCCCTTGAGCATGATCCGCTGGCCGTTGACGTATACGCCGTCACCCGGGCGAACTTCGATTGTTCGGAATCCGAATTTCTGCAGCATCTGATGCCCAGACCCCAGCTTGATGCTCACATTGTAGAGATTGGGCGTTTCTGCCGTCCACAATTTGGGCGCATCAATCCTGGTCACGAGGTGAGCTTTTCCGTCAACCAAGGACCCGGAAATTGGTCTTCCAACAGCCCTGCCGTTTGAATCGCCAATGTCAGCTTCGACCAACCCGTTGCCATTTGAAAAGACATCCATCGCAAATGTGCCATCGGCCTTGGCATCAATCGCAACGCGGTCAATATGCTGCGTTGGCATGGCTTCCAGATAGACGGGTCGAAAAAGTCCGCCAAAATCCCAGTAATCTCCTCGCAACTCTGCACGCACCACCGAGGGGTTGGATGATTCCTTATCGACAGTCACTTCCAGAAGATTATCCGCGTCAAAACTGACCAGCGACGTGATGTCGTATTTGAAACGATAGTATGCCCCTTGATGCTTTGGACCGGCGCTTTTGCCGTTGACCCATGCCTCCGCGTCGGTCATCGCGCCCTCGAACACCAGAAAAATATCTTGTCCCCGCCAATTTGCCGGTACTGAGAAAGTGCGTTTGTATTTCCCTTGCTCGTTGGAAAAAGAGGCTGGTATACCCGTTTGCGGGTCTTTACGTCCGTAGGTCAATGTGCCAAACCCTTGCATGTCCCAGCATGAAGGCACGGGCAATTTCGCCCATTTGCCGCTCTGGTTGCCCGCCGAAACCATGAAATCCCATGGAACCGCGTCATCAATTCCCTTGCCCGAAAGGTATTGCCGCTGAGTTCCCTGGCCCAGCGAATATGTCGAAACCAATAACACTAACGCGAGAGAGATGGCGCGGTGGATCATAACAGATACGATACTCTCGTACGGGCACATGCAAAAGCCTTTCGTGGAGATGACATGGAACAACCCGTTCAAATGAATCGACATGATTTTCTGGCGGCCAGTGCACGGCCTGGAAAGGCCGTGTCACATCAAACTGCACGCCAGTACCAGAGATTTTCTTTCATTGGAGACCATTTCTTCCCGATCCTGACGATGATATGATTC
Organism: Tepidisphaeraceae bacterium; assembly: GCA_035545895.1. Taxonomy (GTDB): domain Bacteria; phylum Planctomycetota; class Phycisphaerae; order Tepidisphaerales; family Tepidisphaeraceae; genus DASZXJ01. Next base: position 23,317 of record DASZXJ010000083.1, read on the forward strand.
TCGAGTTGACAATTGCAGCCAATTGCCGGTACATCGTCACGCATAACGTTCGCGAAGTGTTGACGGTTGTTGCGTTTGGCACTTTGCAGTTCCAGTTAAAGCCCTTGATATTGATGCTTGCAAAGTACCATTCTTTACAAATAGGAGAATCATGAAAAGATCAATAACAATTGCCGGATATATCGCGGTAACTATTGCGCTCTCTGCTGTGCTGCAAGCCCAAACGACTCACCCCGTTACGGAACTGAAGGTCGGTGATATGGCGCCGAATTTCACGCTTCAGGGGAGTAACGGCAAGACGTATTCCCTTGCAGATTTCAAGGATAAGAAGGCTGTTGTGATTGCCTGGTTCCCGGCGGCGTTTACGCAAGGGTGCACCATCGAATGCAAATCGCTGGCGGATAATGGCGAGAAGATCAAGCAGTTCGATGTGACTTACTTCATGGCCAGTGTCGATCCGGTCGCGAAGAATACCGATTTTGCGCACGCGCAAAACGCGGACTTCCCGCTGCTCAGCGATCCGGACAAAAAGACTGCCGAAGCGTTCGGCGTTCTCAACGCCCGCGGCGTCGCCAACCGTTGGACCTTTTACATCGGCAAGGACGGAAAAATTCTCGCGATTGAAAAAGCTGTTAAACCTGCAACATCGGCTGAAGACATGGTGAAGAAACTCGGCGAGCTTGGCGTGGCCAAGACCGCTTCCAACTAAAAGGAATCAAATGGACATCCCGACTTTATTGGCAAGCATGGATTTCACGCGCTCGCGGCTGCTTGCAATTCTCAGCACAATTGAAAAAAGCGGGCAGGATTTGCAGAAGGTGTTCGCATGGCGACCCGGACCCGGCCGAGCGCACATGGGCTGGCAGTTCATGCATTGCGCTGCCACGCTCGATCGATACGTGAACGTCAATGTATTGGGTGGTAAACCGAAGGACGAATCGCTCGTTGCCGGCTACGCCGGCGGCACCACGCCTTCGGATCAAAACATTCCGACCCTTGAAACGATCAAGCAGAAGCTCGAATCGAGCTATGCTCAATACCGCGCTTTTGTCGAAAGCCGCACGCCTAAGGACCTGGCCACGATGTTCGGCCCGGAAGGTCGCCAGCGACTGCTGGGCGACACCATCGTCCTGCTCGCATGGCATGAAGCGCATCACCAGGGGCAGATTCATTTGACGTGGAATTTGTATAAAGCCGCGCACGGAATTGCATAGTCGGCACGCACCGCGGCTGTTCGCTTGCGGTTTCGCGGTAGTCACCTCCATACAAATCGCGAAACCGTAAGCGACATCAGATCATATCTTGTCTAAGTGTGTGTTTATGATCTTTGATCCATCGCAACGGGCCGAGCGTATTTGAATTTTGGCTTGTAGATCTTCCCCGTTTTTGAGCTATCCAAAAACCCTTGCATCAGATCGAGGACTGCCAGGCCCTGTTCGCCGCTGGCGTGATGCTTGCCGCGAGAACGAATTGCCTCGGCCATATCTGCCAGTCCCACTGCCCGACCGTAACCCGTTGGAAACATCGGTGGCACGTGCGTCCAATCGGGATCGTCGTTCTTGCGAATATGAACTTCGCCATCGAATTGGTTGGGATCGGGCACGCGTAACGTGCCTTCGGTTCCAAACACCGTGATCGGCTGCTTTCCGTCATAATTCGGAAATCGCGTGGCAAAGCTCGTGATGATGGTCCCGACCACGCCATTGGCGAATTCCATCGAGCCGCACAGATGGTCGGGCGTTTTTACCCGAATCTTTTCACCAAACCTGGGCTGGCTGGCAATCGTACGGTTCGGAATCGCGATCGAAGTCAAGCCCGAGACACGTCTGACCGGGCCAAAGAAATTAAGTAGTGCGGTGAGATAGTAAGGCCCCATGTCCATCATCGGCCCACCGCCGAGATCGTAATAGAATGCCGGATTCGGATGCCAGCTTTCATGCCCCGGGCACATCATGAAGGCTGTGAATGCCACCGGTTTACCGATCGCGCCATCATCAATCATTTTGCGGGCGGTCTGAATGCCCGAACCCATGAACGTATCAGGCGCACAGCCTACTCTCAGTTTTTTGCTCTTCGCCAGAGACATCAGCTTTGCGCCTTCGGCGCGATTCACGCCAAGCGGTTTTTCACAGTAAACATGCTTGCCGGCTTTAATGGCTGCCAATGAGACCGGCACATGGGCCTTGGGAATCGTCAGATTCAGCACAATTTGAATCGATTGATCCTTCAGCAGTTCATCCACCGAGCAGACTTTTGAAATGTCGAATTCCTCGGCCAGTTTTCGAGCGGCATCCATATTGATATCCGCACAAGCCGCCATTTCGAGTACGGGAAACGACTTTGCGTATTTCAAATACGCTCCGCTGATTGCCCCACAGCCGATGATTCCAACTCGCATCGCGTCCATGCCGCGATCCTACCTTTTCTGTGGTGAATCGTCCCGCATTGGCGTACTATTTTTAATATGTCTTGGGAAGCTTTTCGCCTGACGAGCAAATCCCCGGCTGAGCTTTTACACACGCTTGGCCCGCATGGCGTGGATCACCTGATTCGCCAAGCACTCGACGCGTTGTGGCGGGAATACCCCGAGGACACTCGCACGTTTGCCAACGTGCGTAAGCGAGCACAGGAATTATTCGCCCGCAACATGAAAGTCTGGAGTTCGATCAAGAAACCGTCACCGCAAGCATTCTTCGACAACCTGCTCCCCTACGCAGCGGATGGCTTCTTCCGCCAGGCGATGGTTTTATGCTGGATGATGATGCCCCGCACCGGTGGCAGAGATGTCGCGGATGTACGAAAACTCATTACCAGGATTTACGAACGGAATATTGAAGGCTGGGAACAGGACAACAAGATTTTCACGAAACCGCCTGCCGGCAAATCCAAGGTAATCAAGAAACAATTGCTTACGAAAAAGAAAACAAAGTCACGTCAATAATCATGATTGCCAGTGCTTATTAAGATGCTTTCCGACGGATATCTGATTTGCCAAGTTTGGGTCGAAACAACTGTATTTTCCGCAGCGCGGCCGGATCAAAAATTCGCTCACCGCAAACGGGGCACTCATAAAAATTCACTTTGGGTGCGATATAAGGATGCTTGCCTAACCACATGCCCGATACATCCCTGGTCACGCGACGAATTCGCCGACTCCCACAAGTCGGGCACACTTTAATTCGTATGGCTGGTCTTTGCATTTTCATCATCGCGATCGTTTGGCTGAAATCATAATGTAATAAACGTCCTCACCATTTACCTGCCTTAGTTTACCCTTTGTATAGATCGTAATTCCAGAAAAATTTGGGCTGCGAATTACATGCAAATATTCTCGATGACGTTCACGCTGCTGGCTTGTCGATCGAATCGTCTTTTCGATTCGGCTTGCGTTTAAGATCGACTCAGCCACGTCAGATTCATCCAATCCATCAGCGTCCAATTCCATTTCTGCCTTACCTGTCAAAGCATATCGTCCGGCAAATACGGCGCGTTTGATTCGCATCAAAACATCATCCATGATTTGCCTCATCGCCTTTTCTTTTTATTCCGATCCTTCGGCGTCATCCAGCCGCTCTTTTTTGTGCGGATCATTGGCCCGCCGGGCGAACCCAATCCAGCCAGATTGCCGCTCATGAGATTCTTCATGAGTTTCATCTTGCCCATCACGCCCATGCCACCGACGGCGCGCATCATGTCGCGGCTCATCTCGAACTGCTTCATGAACTTGCCGACATCATTCACCTGCACGCCTGCGCCGGCTGCGATGCGGCGCCTGCGCATGCCATCCAGCAGAGCGGGCTTTTTGCGCTCCTGACGGGTCATGGAATCGTAAATGGCGCGCATGTGCACCATTTCCGTTTCCACTTCCCCTTCGCCCATCTGCATTTGCTTGGTCATTTCGCTCATGCCGGGGATCATGCCCATGATCTTGCCCATCGGACCGAGCTTCTTCACCTGGCTGAGCTGCGCCATGAAATCGTCGAGCGTAAACTCGCCCTTCTCCATTTTTTCCTGGAGACGAGCGGTTTCTTCAGCATCAAATTTGTCGTAAGCCTCTTTGACCAGTCCCAGCACGTCGCCCATGCCAAGAATTCGCTGGGCCATTCCTTCGGGGCGAAATTCTTCGAGTGCATCAAGCTTTTCGCCGACGCCCAGGAATTTCACCGGCTGGCCGGTCACCATTTTCGCGCTCAGCAATGCGCCGCCGCGTGTATCGGAATCAAACTTGGTGAGAATCAATCCATCGAGTTCAAGTTGTTCGTTGAATGCTTTGGCGCTGTTGACCGCGTCTTGGCCGGTCATCGAATCGAGCACGAGATAGATCTGATGAGGCGTAACCTGGGTATTGATCTCTTTCAGCTCATTCATCAATTCCTGATCGATCGCCAACCGACCGGCCGTGTCGAGAATCAGCACATCGCGATTCTGCTTCTTTGCTTCTGCCACCGCCGCCCGCGCGACCGCCACCGCTGCACCACGCAACACCTGTCCGTGCGGCGCGATTTTGGAATCAT
>DASZXJ010000084.1:0-5437 GCA_035545895.1 Tepidisphaeraceae bacterium
CCGCCGCTTGCGGCGGGTTTGGCGCTCGAAAACCCGCCGCAAGCGGCGGGGCTAAATGAACCAAACTCGAACTGACCCATTACCCAATAATCAGCCCATTATTGCTGGGCAACCGTATCAACCGTCCGCGCCGGCAAGGGCACATTCGCCTGGCGCTGGACGGGCTGGCTGGTCGGCACCAGTCTCGCCGCTGCAGGCTGAGCACCGGTCAGACCGCGCATCGGATGGGCCGCAGCCCACTGCTGCCGGGTCGGCAGAACCGTATGCAGTTTCGCAATGATATCCTTGTGGATCTTGCTGTTTTTGTCGATGTTCACGTGGTTGGTGTCCCACTCCAGCAGATCCTTGTATTCGGCTCGAACATTCATGTTCACAAGCCTGCCATGGAAATCCGGTTCGGTTTCCAGCGGAATGCCGCGCAGAATACCCGTGCCGTCAAAAATGCTTGGCTGATAATAGTTGTAGCAGAGCTTGACGTTCTTCGGCACCTTCGGCGGACGGGTCGCATCCAGCGTGATCAGCAGATCAACCGGAACGTTCACCTTGTCCAGCTCGCGTGCGATCATGATCGAATCGTCCGCGCCCAGTGAATGACCGATCAGCACAATCGGCTCATGGTTCGGGTCGTTCTTGTACGTCTCAACAATCTTGGCTGCGAGCAATTCCTTCTGGTCTTCCTGGAAGACGTGTGCACGCACGCCCGATTGGCTGACTTCATCGGTCAGCACGTCAATGCCATGCGAGAACAGCCCGATCAAGCCGCGGGTCAGATATGCGTTGCCGGCGCGAGGCGCATCGGAATCAGCCTGCACCCACTCCATTTTCCCTGGAGTCATCGAGCTGACGCTGACGCAGCCGCCAACCAGCAACATTGGAACTGAACACGCGATGATTGTTTTCCGGAGATTTTTCATAGTCATGTCCTTAATTTGCCCTTCCTACTTGAGAGGCGACTCGTTGATTCGATGGAGCAATCGTCTGCGACGCTTGCTGAGCCTGCGCAGATGGAGAGCCGGTTGTTCGATGCACCGCCACCCACGCCGGGCGAGGCGGACAAACGTCCAGCACTTCCTTGATCACAACCGCATGAACCAGCGGATTCTTATCAATGTTGATATGGTTCGTTCCCGGCTCGAGCAGTTCCTTGCCGTTCTTGCGAACATCGATGTTGTACAGTTTGCCGTTCGCGCCAGGCTGATGCTCAAGCGGAATGCCTCGGAACATCGGGATCACGTCCGTCGCGTTGGATTGGAAATAGTTGTAGCAGACCGCGACGTTGGCCGGCACCTTGGGTGGCACGGTTGCATCGATCGTCACCAGCAGATCAACCTTGATCCCTTGCTTATCCAAAACGTTGGCGATGGTGACCACGTCGTCAGCGCCGTAAGAGTGGCCGATCAAAACCAGGGGTTCGGGGTTTTTCGCACCCTTGTAGCCAGCCACAATCTGGTCAGCCAGAACCGAATGCTGGGCATCCTGATAGACGCGCGCTCGCACGCCATTCTGGTTGAGCTTGACGGACAAATCGTCCATGCCGGTCGAGAAAACGCCGATCAGTCCGCGAACGAGGTAAACGTTGCCCGCGTGAGGCTGATCGGATTCCGGTTGCACCCACGTCATGTTGCCGTTTTCAAGACCGCGGCAACCGGTGAGCAACGCGAAAAGACACATTCCGACCCACCCAAAATGAATTGATTTAGGTCTCATAATCCCTGTACCTATGCGTACAACCACTGTCCACCGAGCATAAAACGATGCTAGGCGGGCACCGATCGGGGGAACACTCATTTCCCAAGAAAGTCGGCCCTCGTCAGTTTTTTAAGTCCTGCGGTCAAAGAAAAGAGACATGCACCAGGACCCCGCTCGTACTTTCTGACCCACACGAGCGACGTTGAAACGATATTACGCCAAGTTTCTTTCTCAGGAGATAAGACAGCGAACTTCTCGACAGGAGAGTCACATTTTTACCCCGATATAAGCGATTTACGTGGCACCGGCGCTTCCCGCTTCCCCTTCTGCCGAAAAATATCGGACCTTTCTGAAGTGCATCACATTCAGAATTCCAGTGCCCAGCAAAACCAACCCAAACCCAATCAGGCCAAGAGGTAACACGATTCCCGCCGCCCGAAATGGCGAGTCGTCTTCGGTCCAAAACCACAAAAACCCCAATGTGGGCAATACCACTCCATAAGTCAACAAGAATGGCAAGACCGTGAGCCGGATGGCTGAAGATTTATATAACCTTGGCTGCGATTTGGAGCGCGTCAGCGGTTGTACGAACATCGCCGGTGACGGCGCGGGCATGATCGAAAGGTCATTATCAACCGGCGCATGCGTGATCGGCGCCGGCTGATTCACCTGCGGTTTGGGACGCAGCGGACGTGAACTCTTTTTTCCACCCTTGCCGCTTGCCATTGATTTCCCGTGCAAAAATCGGATCAGCTTTCCTGCATTACCGGACAAATTTGTGACAACCTGTCGCCAGCGCGTTTTTGCGCGGTGGTCGAGAGCATCGTGTGATTATAGTGTGCGCCATGGCCGAACCAAGCCAGCTTTTGGTTCGCCACCCGGCAGTGGCGGGATCGTTTTATCCCGCCGAACCTGAGCAATGTCGCGCCCTGGCGAATTCGTATACGAAGGTCCCGCAGGCGCAACAGTCGCAACGATGGTTTGGCGGAATCGTTCCTCATGCCGGATGGGCGTACAGCGGCGCGATTGCGGGGCACACCCTTGGTGCAATCGCCACAGAATTCCAGCCCGATCTGGTCGTCATATTCGGCGCGATTCATACGCCGATCCCAACCGACCTTTCTTTGCTGGATTCCTATGCGCGCTGGGTGACGCCCGGCGATTCGTGCAACGTCAACGACGACGTGCGACGCCAGGTGCTTGAAAATCGAGCCCTGTTTGCCGTGGATGATCGGTTTCATCTGCGCGAACACGCGGTTGAAGTGGAATTGCCTTTGATCCGCAGCGTGTGGCCCAATGTCACGATCCTGCCGATCGAGGTGCCCGCCAACGAACGGGCGGTGCAGGTGGGAAAAACCACCGCGCGTCTGGTGAGTGCGGCCGGGTGCAACCCGGTGTTTCTCGCCAGCAGCGATTTGACGCATTACGGACCGGCCTACGGATTCGCCCCCGCGGGAACCGGAATCAACGGGCTGAAATGGGCGAAAGACAACGACCGGCTTCTGATCGATCGCGTGCTGCGCATGCAGGACGAATCGATTGTGCCGGAAGTTCGGGCAAGGCTCAGCGCCTGTGGAGGCGGGGCGATTGCCGCGATGCTGGCGGCATGCAAGGAGCTAGGTGCGAACCACTCGCATTTGCTTCGCCACGCCAGCAGCTTTGATGTCGCGGCGCAACCCGGTTCCCAGCCCCCGGATAACGCGGTGGGATACGCGTCGATCGTCGTTGGGTGAACGATCGGCGCGCCCATCGCAACAGGCCGGCAGGGCCGATTGTGGCGTCCAGCCTTCGTGGGCGCCTGGGAATGTTCATTCTGGGCAACAGCCCACACAAACGGCGCGACGGAAATACACGGATTTCCACCGCGCAGGGTGCGATTCCCTCCGCTTTTTCCGTGCTGAAACGGGCGCAGGAGCGGTGGAACGAGCTTTGCCGTTTGATGGCAGACGCTTTTTGGAGCTGATATGAACGAACAAGAATTCCAGACAAAGCTGGCCGAGCTGATGGGCGAAATCAGCACTTTGCCTGCTGGGGAACGCGCCAAGCTTCAACAGCTTGCCGACGAAACGCGCCAGCGCCACGAGCGCCTGCGTCAAACGGTCAGCTCCCTCCAGGAAAGCCTCGACTATCTTCGATTGAGCATCAAGTACCTGGTTTTCGATCTCGAAGCCACTCGCCGCGAAAACGGCTATCTTCGAAAAATGCTCGAAGAGACCAGCGGCAACAGCGACTAGAGTTTTCAATGGAGCGTAGGCCCGGACCGCTCGCCAGAACGGCCCGGGCCACTGATTATCTTTGAAGAGCGGACGCCCGGCGGAGCGCCCGCTCTTTTTTACGCGCAAAATCTATCACACGCACCATGTCCCCATTGAAGCATGCGGCAATCTGAGATTACGCAGCCCTTTCTCTTCTTTACATAAAGTTTCATACGACAAGTCCGTAATTTTGATTGATTGAGGACCAGTTCGGCTTGCATGAAGTCGATTCCGGTTATTCCGAAAAAGATAAGCATCCGGAATTTATCGCGTACCTCCGCGCCGTGCGGCGCGAGCGGCGGCGGCGTCCTGCTGCGCCTTGACGCGCGCGTCGATCGCATCCTGGCGCGCTTTGGCTCGAGCGGCAGCTGCATCTTCGCGTGCTTTTTGGGCGTCGGCCGCCTGCTTGGCGCGGAGAGCTTCCGCATCGGCCTTGGACTTGGCTGCATCTGCGGCGGCTTTTTCTTCAGCGGCTTTTACATCTGACACGATGCTCGCCAGCGTGGTATTCGCATCCGGAGTCACGCGAAGCCGCTTGACGCCCTCGGGCGCGATGACGAGATAAGTGAGCACTCCATCGGGCGCGATTTCCCACGATTCGGGCATCTGCTCAAACGCCGCGTTCGCGTCGCCGTTCCATTTGCCGATGGCTTTGCCGTCAACATACAACACGCTTTGCCGAGGCGGCTGCACTGATTGATTCACCTCGACCGTACTCCAGTAAATATGATTGCTGTCGGGGCTGAACACCGGCGTGCGAACAAACCGGCCAACCTGCCTGTAAATCACCTGGCCATCGACAAACAAACCGTTTTGCCGGTCGCGAATACGCTGGCCAATCAATCGCACGTGTTTGCCATCCGGGGTAAACAGAATATCGTTGGCAATGATTTCTTTCTGGGGCGTTCCATCGATGATGTGCTGTGCATCGTCGCCCCCCTGCGTGCCGCCAAGGAACGCAAAGTGCGAACCATCGGCACTAAAGCCGATCGATCCGACATCACGCAACTGCCCGACGACCTTGCCATCCACGACCTGCGACAGACTCAACCGATTGGCGCCGCCAATGTATGCCAAGTGCGCGCCGGCGGGGCTGAAAATCGGCTTGGTAAAGATCATGTCATACGGGCTGGATTCAGCGCCATCGGTGATGACGAACTGCTTGCTCGCGTTGCTGGCGATGTAGGCGTATTTGGTGGAATCGGCTGAGAAGCCAAAGTCATCGCCAATTCCCTGATATTCCAGTTCCTTCTTCCCATCGACAATCATCCATACCGAACCCTGTCCATTGCAGCGGGCCATGTAACGTTTGCCGTCGGGGCTGAAAACGACCTTGTTGATGTTGTTGATGCATTCGCTGGCATCGATCTTTTTCCCATCGACGACCAGGTAGTACATCGCTCCGCCAGGGTTGGGGCGGGTATTGATGGTGATGATTGTGTTGCCGGCGCGCGGGGCGAAGACTGCGGTTACGCCATCGCCTTGCGAGCCGG
>DASZXJ010000085.1:0-60192 GCA_035545895.1 Tepidisphaeraceae bacterium
ACGACACGCTTGCCCGGGGCTTAATAAATCAAAGTCTGAAGGATGAAGGCAGAAGGATGAAATTCCTTGCTGCTTTTCTTTTTTCATCCTTCATCCCTCAGCCTTCATCCTTGTACTTTTAAGCCGCCAGCGATTGGGTCGAAAGATACAAGCCGAGCATTCCGCGATCGACTTCATCCATATCGATCAGTCGGCCGGCAACGTCCATTTCCTTGCCATCCACCGGTTGCACGCGATTAACCGCGAGCCAGCCCACCCACTCACGCTTGGGCGCAAGCGTCGGGCCGCTGTTATCGAGGAACGGGCTGATGCCCGCATATTCGGGCAGTTCAAGTCGCAGGCGAATCTGGTGATCGGGACGAATCTCTTTGCGGCGCGACGTCCGAATGCGCACGCCATTGGCGGAGAGATCGACGATCTTGCCCAGCACATCGCCGCCGCGGCGCGTGCCATCAAAGCGTTCAACCGAAATGTCCTGCTGTTCCATATCCGCCCGACGATAAACGCGGCGTTCGGAGCCTTTGGCGGGTGTTTTCTCGGTTTCATTCACGCGAACAGTGGTCATGGCTGCTCCCTGGTGTTGAAATAGACAATCTGGCACCAGTGATATCGGCAGACAATACCACCCACTTTGGCAATTTGGGTAATTTAAGCTGGTTCGGATAACTGTGACTTATCGGACGTGCTTTTTCAGAACTGTTTCAGGAATCGAACATCGTTTTCGATAAAGAGCCGGATGTTGTTGATCCCGTATTTCCGCATGGCGATGCGCTCGATGCCGAAGCCAAACGCCCATCCGCTGTAGATTTCGGGGTCGATGTTGCAGGCTTTGAGCACGTTGGGGTGCACCATTCCGCAGCCGCCGAGTTCGATCCATTTGTTCTTGTCAGCGAACCAGACATCCACTTCTGCCGACGGTTCGGTGAACGGGAAAAAACTGGGACGGAATCGAACCTTTGCATTGGCACCAAAGTAAGCGCGGACAAATTGCATGACCGTGCTTTTCAGATCGACCATGGTGACACCTTTGTCCACCACGAGCGCTTCGAGCTGATGAAACATGAACAGGTGTGTGTCATCGACCGTATCAGGCCGGTAGACGCGCCCGGGAATGACAACCCGGATCGGCGGCTGCTGTTTTTCCATCACGCGAATCTGCACAGTGCTGGTCTGCGTTCGCAGCAGCATGTTGCTGCCTTCGAGATAAAAATTATCGAGCGGATCGCGCGCGGGATGGCTGGCGGGGATGTTCAGCGCGACGAAATTATGGAAATCGTCTTCGACTTCCGGTCCCGACGCAACGGCGAAACCCATGCGGCCGAAGAGTTCGGTCAGTTCATCGATCACCTTCATGAGGATATGCGAGTTGCCGACCTGCGGCTGACGGCCGGGCTCGGTGACATCCTCGTAAATAGCCCCGGACATGCCCGGGGCTAAATTGGATTTTCGATCCTCAAACGCGCCGGTGATCCGGTCCTTGATCGTGTTGAGTTTCTGGCCAATAACAGGTTTCTGGTCTTTTGGAACTTGTCCAAGCAGTTTCATCAAACCTTTAACCAGCCCGTTGGTGCCGAGGTATTGGATGCGGAACTGTTCAAGCTCGGTGGCGGTTTTGACTGCGGCGAGTTCCGCCAAGGCCTGTTGAAGGATTTGTTCAATTTGCTGATGCGCGTCTGCCATTTCCAACCTTTCTGCGGTAGCATTCTGCAAGTTGGGGCCACGTTTCACAAGGGAGGATTGATGGATCTGTCAAAACTGCCCAAGCTGTCGGAAACACCCAGTCAGGTTCCACCGCCACAGCAGCCTGATTCGCCGCAGGTCGCGCAGGTTAGTTCAGTCCAAGGCGGCACAGGTTCGCAAGCATGGTTGTCACTGATTCTTGGCATTGTTTTCATGATGATGGGCTGGAGTTTCGCGCGATTCATGATCGCGAAATTGACTGGTCAGCCCTTTCACACCGGCGCAGTTTGGCAGATCGGCGAAAAGGCAGGACAGGAAGTCGATTATTTTGAGTTGTCCGGCTACACCGCATTTACAGATACAGCCATTTTTCTGTTTGGACTGGCGACGCTCCTCGAAGGAATCATACTTGCCTGCGTTTCGCGAAATACACCGGGCACGCGAGCCCTTGTGGGTTCGGTTTTATTGCTCACCGCCGGGATGACTTTATTCAATGTTGTTGTTGCTGGGCTTCTCATATCAAGTGGATTCCAGCCCATCATGTCCTTTCTGGTGATCGCGTTTGGCGGTTGGATGACGATGTACGAGTGGCAGTTGCTGAAACAGATGCAAGCGCGACAGTAGAAATGAAAAAGCCCCGGACGCGGGGAAGACGTCCGAGGCTCAGGGGGGGTAGGGTGCCTGTCACGGCCAGGGACCATTTCGGTCCACAGGCCGGTGTAATGTCGAATCAAGAGAAGCCATGTCCCATTACGTTACTATGGTAGGCGCTGTCCATCCACACATTTCAACTCGAAATGGAAGTTGCTGTGTATTTTTTGGAGCAGACGTTACAACCGCGTGTCACCGACGGACCATTTGACCTGCCAGGTAATCTTTGAAAGAGGTGCAACCATACCCGCTGAGCCATCCTTGGAGGACCGATCCAGCTCATCATATCGGCCGGTGGTCGGCTCGATCGCGAAGTGGCGATATCCCGCCCATCCACCGGTGTTGATCCACAAACCCCAGTATGCCGCCAAGCCGTCGCTTGACGCGTATTCTATTGTCAGGCTTCGATTTCGGGACGGATACCAGACTCGCGCCGGCCCATTGATCGGCTCATTTGAAAAGCTTTTCCACCCTCGCCTGGAAGGCAGGTTGGCGGGCTGCGAGAGGTCTTCGCCCACCGGAGAACTTGGCCAGAGATAAGGCGAATCGTACTTCTTTCCTTCTGAATCGTGACTGAGGCGATACGTGCCCCTGGGCAAGGCAATTTCCACCGGCTGGTGCATCGAACTCAGAGAATGCATTGCCCAAACAAAATGCAAATCGAAAGGAGATGTGTTGTACAGCGTATATTCCGCCAGCAATCGCGAGCCAATAACGGACAAAGCCCTCACCAATCGATAACCAAATCGTAACCCCTGCCATTCGGTGGTGATGCCATCCTTCGTTGGGACGGCCGTCGTGGGCAGCGACCAGAGTTCGCCATGATCGGGAATCGAAATTCCCTTATACGGATGCGCTGGATAAGGCCCCGGCGCTACGGCGGGGAAACACTCATCCCATCCCGCACAGTAGGCAGCGGAATAGGGCTGATCGTATTGGCAGGTTGTGGGAAATTCGGCGGCGTAGTCGAACATCAACTCGTAATCGTCTGCCTTATCGACGATCGACAACACCTTGCCGCCAAACTGCGGGTAAAGTTCCACGCGTAAAGCGTCGCTTTCAATTGTTACTGGGAGGGACATGTGCCCACAATGTACCCTTGGAGGCGGCTGAACCTCAAGGGGCCGGCGCGGTCGTCGAGGGTTCAGTTGTGGCTGGTACAGCACGCGGCTGAAGAACGATCGTCAAATCGACCCGATCATCCTGCCCTGCCAACTCGGCGGGGTTGAGCTTGAAATTACGCGCTTGCGATGCAAAGGGGCTCGATTCGCTTGACTGGGTCGATGGAATTTCGGTCTTTGCCGAAGCAGCGCCAAATCCGGTCATCGCAAAAACGTCGGTTGGCAGGAACCTGGAAAGCGTGGACAGCGTTGTTGGAGTATTGACCATCGGCAGAGATTCAGTTGGAAACGTTGTCGGCGACAACAAAAACATCGTGGGGTCGGATTTTGATTCATTTCGGCGGCGCTGCTGCAACTGGTCGAGGTCGGCCATCACTTGAGCGGCCTGTTGACGCGAGACCTGTCGGGCGACGATCCGCTGAAGAACTTGCGCCGCCGGCTCATTCACTGCCGGCCGCGCCTGCGATGCATCCAGAGTTTTGGCCTGAACCCTTTGCTGCATCAGCCGAGAAGCCGCACCGGTCGCCTGATCCTGACTGAGCGCCAATGGCACGGGCATCGGTTCGCTGGTTGTCTCCCAAGTGATGTGCTTGTCGTCGAGATAACGGGTGACTTCTTCGTTTGTGCCTTGCGGATTGGCGGTCGGCATGACATACAACAGGGACGAATCCTTGTGCGACTGCTCTGGAGCGGCTTTGGATAATTCCGCGACAACCTGGCCAAACATCTGCTGGCTGGGGGTCATCGAGTTGCTGGCGAGTGGACTGGCTGGCGCGCCGCCGGCAATTTCCGGCATGGGAATTGAAGCTTCACCTGTGCGTATATCGCGATCGCTGAGCGCGAGCCTTGCACGCTGCTCCTGCTCGGAAATCGGTTGTGATGACGCGATCGTACGATCGGCAGCCACAGCCACGAGTGGTTTCTCAAGATTTGCCCCGCCAACCATCGGCGATGCATCAAACTTCGTCGCATCGGAATTGGGTTCTTCCGGCGAGGCGGTGGCCGGCGCTGGAGCCGTTGTGCGCAAATCCGCAATGGTCGTGCTTGCGTGCTGAGGTGATGGAAGCAGATAGTAAATCAGCCAAGCCAGTCCAAGTGTCACCACAAGAATGGCCGCCATCGCGCGAAGCTGCGGCCAAAAACCGATTCGCCGGGTGGATAATGCCGCTGTTCCGTCCACATCGCCCAGCAGAACCGCACGTTCGAGCTGCGTATTGAACGATTCAGCAATATCTGCCGGCGCCGAAGCACGAGGCAGGCCGCGCAGCATGTTTCGCTGCTTCATCAGTTCATCGATCAACTGGCGATGCTGCGGATTGTTGGCCAGATACTCCTCGATCTGCGCGCGTCCTGCCGCGTCGAGATCGCCATCGACGTATCCCGCCAGCTTCGCCTCAATGTCTTCGGTCTTGGCCATGGAATTCTCAATGCGGAATTCGAATTTCGGAATGCGGATTGAAAATCCGAAATCCGCGTTCCGAATTCCGCATTCTCATTTCATATATCCCTTCAACTCGTCCCGCAGCGCGAGTCGAGCCCGGAACAACCGACTCTTCAGCGTGCCCAGCGGCAAATCCAGCACCTGAGCCATCTGCTGGTAATCGAATCCTTCGATGTCGCGCATGACCAGCACCGCGCGATATTCCGCATCCAGCCGTCCCAGCGCCGCCACGACCTGCTCGTTACGCTCGCGTTCTTCGGCGGCTTGTGCTGGGTCAGGCGTGTGCTGGCCGGTAATCTGCTCGACCAAATGACTCGCCTGATCTTCACGGCGATTCGCCTGCCCGTTGCTCGCTCCCTGATTCAGGGAAAACGTTCGATGCCTTTGCGACTTGCGCAGCTGGCTGATCGACAAATTCATCGCAATCCGAAACAGCCAGGTGTACGGGCCCGACTCTCCGCGAAAGCTGTCGATCTTGACCAGGGCGCGGGTGAACGTTTCCTGCGTGAGTTCCCTTGCTTCATCCTTGTCGCCGACCATTCGCAGGACGGCGTTGTAAATTCGATCCTGAAACAGCACGACGACCTGTCCGAAGGCTCCGCGATCGCCCTGCTGTGCCCGGCGGAAAAGATCCGTTTCCGGCCCGGCAGCGCGCGGGTCGGTTGCCTGCGGTAATTCAGCTTCGAATTGGGCGCCGCTCAAACTCGACATGGTTTTTGACGCCGGAAGGAGGTTCAGGTTCCAGAAAATCACGCAGCCTAATAATATGCCGCGCCCAGCCATCCGTGGCCGGTTTCTGACGTCAATATGCCCGCATCGCCATGGAACGTCAACGGAGGGCCAGACAAAACCGCGACGGCGCGAAGCTCGGACGCGAAGGATTACTAAAGAAACCCAGCCACAGAGATCACGGAGGACACAGAGACAGAAATAGTGGATTCTTGCTCTCTGTGTCCTCCGTGATCTCCGTGGCTAATCTATAAAAAAGTCACATCTCTTCGCGTTCTCTGCGCCATCGCGCTTTTCTTCATTTAATCGCTCGTTTTACGTTTAAGCCCACCTGCCTTAACATCGCCGTCATGGCCAGCCAAACACTCCGGGATTTCCTGGAATTCCTCGATCGCAGCGGCGAACTCAGTCGCGTCAAGGCTCGCGTGAGCCCGATACTCGAAATTGCCGAAATCACCAACCGTGTCTGCAAATCGCCGGCCCCTCATGGGCATGGCGAGCCAGACCAATCCCCCGCCGGCAAACTCGGCGGCAAGGCGCTGCTCTTCGAAAACGTCGAAGGTTCGAACATGCCTGTCGCCATCAATACGTTTGGCAGCTATTGGCGAATCAATCAGGCGCTCGGTTCGGAAAATTTGAAGGACCTGGCCAATCGCGTCCAACAACTCGTTAAACCGGAGATGCCTACCACGCTGTTGGAAAAGATGAAGAAGCTGCCCGACCTAATCAAGCTCGCCAGCTTCGGCCCAAAGACGGTTCGCAGCGGCATCTGCCAGCAAGTTGTTTACGAAGGAGATCAGGCTGATCTCAACATCCTGCCGATCATCCAGTGCTGGCCATATGATGGCGATCTTAAAAGCGGACAAATCCTTGCAGATGTTTCGTCTGAGCAATTGGCGAAACTCGAACCGGGTACGGGCAGATACTTCACCCTCGGCGGAATCTTTACCCAAGATCCCGAGACCGGCGATCGCAACATCGGCATGTACCGCGTGCAAGTCTTCGGCCCACGCAAATGCGCCATGCACTGGCACATGCATCACGATGGAGCCCGCCATTTCCGCAAATACAAAGCTCGCGGCGAAAAAATGCCGGTCGCCATCGTTT
Organism: Tepidisphaeraceae bacterium; assembly: GCA_035545895.1. Classification (GTDB taxonomy): domain Bacteria; phylum Planctomycetota; class Phycisphaerae; order Tepidisphaerales; family Tepidisphaeraceae; genus DASZXJ01. The sequence goes on from DASZXJ010000085.1 coordinate 6,730, forward strand.
TAGGCGGCGAATCGGTCTTGCCGTATTGCGCCACCGCCCCGCTGCCGCCGGGTGTCGAGGAATTGATGTTCGCAGGATTCCTCAATGGCGGCGGGATTGAACTGGTCAAATGCCGCACCAACGAACTGGAAGTCCCCGTCAATGCAGAGATCGTCGTGGAAGGCTATGTCGATCCCAACGAACAATTGCTCGAAGGCCCCTTCGGCGATCACACCGGCTATTACTCCATGGCTGACTGGTATCACACGCTGCATGTCACCGCGATCACGCATCGCAAGGACCCGATCTTCCCCGCAACCATCGTCGGTCAGCCGCCGATGGAGGACTACTTCCTTGGCAAAGCCACCGAGCGCATCTTCCTGCCGCTTCTGCAAATGCTCATTCCCGATTTGATCGATTATTCATTGCCGATCAGCGGCGTGTTTCACAATTGCGCGTTCGTCAAGATCAAAAAGGAATATCCGTGCCAGGCCCGGCGAGTCATGCACGCCATATGGGGCGCCGGCCAGATGAGCTTCACCAAGTTCATCATCGTGGTTGATGAAAATGTGGACGTGCACAACGAACAAGACGTGCTCTTCAGACTATTTTCCAACTGCGACCCCGAACGCGACAGCGAAATCGTTCACGGCCCGGTCGATATTCTGGATCACTCCAGCCCCGGCCATGGCATCGGCAGCAAAATCGGCTTCGACGCCACCATGAAATGGCCGGAAGAAGGCCAGATTCGAAAGTGGCCAAAGGATTTGGAAATGGATCAGAGGACCATCGATCTTGTTAATCGAAAGTGGAAGGAATATGGCCTTTAATGTCGCGCGACGTCTACCAACTTGATGTTGCACGTCATGGTGCGCCGCATGTAGATCGGTACTCATCGCGTGGCCAACTCATCGGTCGCTATCGGCTGGACGGCAGCCCGATTAAACATAAAGGTGTGATTCCGCCGCCCGTTCCGAGCGCGGACCAACAGCGTTTTCAGGCCGAAGTATCGAAGGAAAATTGATGGGCATTCGCAAACATGCCGTGGTATATTATATTTGAGTCTGAATGAGCAGCCATGCGAGAACGAACACTGGTCGGAAAAGTTCCAGTTGATATTCCCGAGGTCATTCCACCTCGCTCGCTGGTCATTTTGCGCGCGGCCGATGAGAAAACACCGGATTGGAAGAAGGATGTTGGCCGCAAATTCCGCGTTGGCTATTACAATCGCCGCGATGGCCTGGATTGCGTCTGGCTCGTCAATGAAAAAGGCGAATATGAGCAGACGACGGATCGATTAAGCTTGTTGCGTTACTTCAGCATCGAAAAACTAAGTCGCGAGCGCGATTATTACGGTGAGTCACGACCCACTCTACGCCCACTTCGCCCCGCCCGGCAAAAGGCGTAGTTCTCATCATTTTCCCCATCGCAGTCAAACCGACCATGATTCGTATCCGCGAAATCCTTGACACGGAATTGCGACAGAAAATCGTAGCGCATTTGGCTGACCGCCGCGGATGTTCCGTGTCGGCTATTCCCGACTGGTTCGAACTGGACGACGCGGATTTTGTCGATTTGTTAAACGACCTCAAAGCCGACGATGATGAAACTCGTCATGATCCGCGCATGTGATTTCAAAGACGCCCTCACCCTGCCCTTTCCCGCAGGGAGAGGGTTGGTCACTTCCACGCCTGCGGATGATCCAACTTCACGATATCCAACTCTGCCGCCTTGGCGTTTTCTTCGACTTGTTCGACACTCTTGCATCCCGGAATGACAATGGTGACGGCCGGGTGTTTCAGGCACCAGGCCAGCGCCCATCTGGCCATGGGCACGTCGGCGGGAACTTCGCCTCGCGCGATTGTTTGCACTTCGGAGAGCCGCTGATCGATTTCCTCGGGCTTTTTGGTCGAACGAAAATCGCCGGTCTTGAAGCGGTCGCCCGCTTTATATTTACCGCTCAAAAAGCCGCTCGCCAGCGGCACGCGCGCCAGCACGCCCAGATTCTGCCTGATGCACGATGGCAGCACCTGTGCTTCGGCCTTTCGGTCCAGCCGATTGTAAATGACCTGAATCGTTTCAACTTGCGCTTTGCCCGCTCGTTCAGTCTGATGAATGTTGTCCATCGGGCTGATTGAGTTGCCGATGTGACGCACCTTCCCCTGCTCACGCAATTTGATCAGAGCGGCCTGCAATTCCTCGTTGTCGAATTCCTCGTTGCGGATCGAGTGATACTGCAAAATATCGACGTAATCGGTCCTAAGGGCTTTGAGGGATTCTTCAAACTGTTTTACCGCATCAGCGGCGGTGCGCTCGTCGGTGCGATTCATATTGCCATGAAACACATGGCCAAACTTGGTGGCCACGATCCAATCTTTCCGCTCACCCTTGATGGCTGAGCCGATGAAGGCTTCAGAGGTGTGGTGGCCATAGCATTCTGCGGTGTCGATGAAATTAATTCCAAGGTCTTTGCCGCGGCGGAACATCCGATCGACTTCGTCCTGCGAAAAATCCTTGCCCCATTCACCCCCGAATTGCCAAGTGCCAATGCCGATGACTGAAACGCGTAAATTCGTTTTGCCAAGTCTGCGATATTTCATACGCACATGATAGGCGAAAACGAGATCGACATCGACGAGATGAACGGACTTGGAAAGCTACTTCTTCCGCGACGGTGCCGGAACCGAATCCGCTTTCAGGACCTCGTCCACCGTCGTCGTGATCGTGTTCATCGCTCGGGCGCTGACCCTTGGCTCTTCCAGCGTGCCGCGAACCTGAATTTGCAGAAGCTCGTGCTGGGCGCCCTGGATCAAATCCCCCACCAGCGGCAGCTTGGGCCAGGCGGTGCTGTCGGTCACGAAACGCATGCGAACCTGCTTGGTTCCGAAATCGAGATTGCCGTCGCCCTGCATCAGCATTTCTTTGGCGCGCAATTCAAGCTGTTCAAAAGTCACCTTGCTGCCATCAATGCTGTAGCGAGCAGAGCCTTCGGTGAATGGCCGATTGACCGGCAGCGACAAATTCGTGATTTGCAGTAACCCCAAGACCAGCGGAATGCGGTACAAACTTCGCCCGGTGACCGACACATCGCCTCGCCCGCGGCGGCTGTTGATCTGATCGACCGTTCCTTCCAATGCCAAGCTCGCCGAGATACGCCCCTGAATGTCCTGATCTTCGCCGGAGAGTTCCTTTACGTCGGCGTCGCGCAATTGCAGATTGACGACATATCGTCCGGGACCCTGATCGGCGGGGGCGAAATCAATCTGCCCGGCGAGCCCGCCCTTGGCAACGCGCCCTTCCATTCGGCCGACGGTGATGTAATCGTGCGATGGGTCCTTCAGCAGATCCGCACTGAACCGCGTGACCGATCGCCCCGCCAGCGTGAATGAATCGACGTTCAGCTTGCCGTTCAACGACGTCAATTTGCCGTTGCTGGACGTGCCGAGAAACGCCATTGAGCCCTTGACGTCTGAAAGCGGCACGCCGACGTCCATGGTCGCGCCATCCGTGTCGAGTCGGGCTGCCCAATCGACCTGCGGCGGCGCTTGCGGCTGCGGAGGAAAATTGACATGCAACTTCGAAAACTCAAAGCCAATCCTGCCCTGCAACTGAATCGATTGAAGCACGTCCGCGAGAGTCTGCGGAACCGCCTGGCGAAGCGGATCATCCACCGCCACTTCCTGACCGCTCAGCGTCAGGTCCCAGGCCTGCTGCGGGCCCGTTGATCCGCTTCCCGCCAGGCGAATGACCGATCGTCCATGATGGGCGGTCAAATCTTTGAGCAACACACGGTCGGGTAAAACAGTGACCGTGCCGGCAACATCGTCAAGCTGATAGGGAACCGAAAGCAGATTCGCGGACAGTTTTTTCGGCGTAATAACGACCTCATATCCCGCCGGTTGAGTCGTTGAAGCTGAGGAGGACTGATCTGCCACAATACCGCTGTAATTGAGTGATAGATCAACCGTGCCCTGCGGTCTGACCTGGTCCCAGGCGGTTTTTACCGGCTGGGACATCAGCTTGTACAAAGCTGGATCGACCGCCAAATTGTTGGCCTTGGCCTGCAGGATCAGACCCGGCGTGTCGGATTGCCAATTGACTTCACCTCGCGCGGAAATATCTGAATTTCCACGTTTGCCAGTGACGGATGTGAGCGTCAATCGCTGATTACTGATATGCATTTCCGAGTTGACGTTGGTGACCGCCGCCTGGTCCTCGGTTGGCCACATCGCTCCATCGTGCATCGCGACGCGCAGGTCGAAATCCAGATCATCTTCTGCCGCCGTGGCGGGCTTGATCGTGCCGTCCAGGTCGAACTTGCCGCGGGCGCCGAGTTTTTTCAGCCACTCGCTTCGTTTGGCGGGCAAGGCGGCGAGCAGGTCCTTGTCGATCTGCACGTTCTTCGCCATGATCTTCAAATCAGGTCGCAATGTCGGTTTGTCGGAGGGCTTTGCCGGCGCCGCTAATTGATCCGAGGTCGGCCAATAGACTCTCCCGTCGATCCGCAACGACGCATCGTCGCGATTCATATGAACGTTAATCAGTTCGACATGGTCATCGCGAATCTTCAATTCACCCTGCACCCCGCTCATGGGATAGGGGAATGCCACCAGCGCCCCCGCCGCCTGGTCCAGACGAACATCGGTTTCCACAATCCAGTGCGATTCCAATCCGCGAAGGCGAACGATGGTGCAGGCAAAGTCGCCGCTGAATTTCGGAAATTCGCCTTTGCCCGGCGCGTCAAACAGGGTCATCGCCTTGCGCGTGAGCGGCGGAAACGCCGCCAGCAGCGCCGGCTCGGAATTGATGTTCTGCCCGGAGACAATCACATCCACGCGGCAATCCGGACCGAGCGGCGCGATCATGCCGTTGACCTGAATGGTCGTATCGGTATTGGGGCCTCCCTCAATTCCCTTGCCATGAATGTGGTCGAGAATCAGCCGCTGCTGGCCGGTTGACGGATCGTTGTCAACGACAATCTGCCCCGAAGTATTTCGAAGCGGATAGGGAAACCGCTCAAATGCAAAGTTGCCGTTTAATATGTTGATTCGGCCAGTCACAATTGGCGTGGCGCCGGCGGCTGGTCGATCCAGATGCACATCAAATCCGCAGGTGCCATTGGGCTTAAAGCGGTCGTAAATCTCACGCACGTTGGGAGGCAATGAATTGAGATATCTCGGCACGGCCGGGATTTGCATCAACTGTGACGCCAGTTCCAGATGAGCCTCAGCATCGGGTGAATAACCCTTAATTTCGCCATTGATCTCAAAAGGCATTTCTTCAAGCCAGCCGCGAAGATCCTTGATTTCAATGTTCTGATTATCCGAAAACGTGAACTGTCCGTGAACCTGCTTGAGCGTCATCGGCGCGGGCTGCGCCAGCTCGTCCAATCGGCTGACAAACTTGTCGTTCAGGCCGGCCATCCTCAGCACATCCAGCGCGCCTCGAACATTATCCAATGAGTGATTCTGCTCTGCACTCATCCATTCTTCCGGATGCACCGACAGCGTGACCCCTTCAAGTTCGATCTGCACCTTGTAGCCGGATGGGTCACCCGGCTTTTCCGGGGGATTGAAACTCAGGACTGGAATATTCAACTGCCCGCTCAGCTCATGCTGCTGCCACCATCGTTGCACTTCGGGGGGAAGCATGGCTTTGACGTCAGGACCAAACTTGAAGTTTTGCAGCGAAGCCTGCACCTGCCCCGTGCCCATCACCATTTGCCCGGAGATGACCGGCCCGATTTCCGACAGCTTGCCGCCGCGGCTCTGGAAGTTAAACGTGTATACCTTGCTCGAAAGACTCGGCTTGAGTTGCCCCTCGATGGCGATTGAACTGCTCTCAACCTTCTCCTTGCCTTGCCAGCGGGAATACTCGATGTGCGCATTGCGAAGGATGATCTCCGGCAAAATCATTGGCATGCTGGGGCTGGAGGAAGGCATTGATGTTGGCGCGTGAGATTCGAGCAATCCCGCATAATTGCGCCGGCCGGTGGCGATGTCTTCCGAGATATGCACGCGCGGCTCGACCGCAACGATCGTCGTTGCTTCCAGTTTTCCCCAAAGCAATGCCCGTGGATCAACCTTGATTTGAAATGATGAAGCGCTGAACAGCAGCGACTGCGGCGAGTTGGAAGTATCGGCATTGAGCTTGACATCATCCAGCTTCAAACCCTGGAAGACCGACAGCGTTGCGTTGCCGACCTTCACCGGGCCACCGAGTAGTTCGGAGAGATATGATTCCGCCAGACCGCGTACGCGGTTGGAATCGGTCAGATAGCTGTACCCGCCGATGATCGTGAAAAGGACGATGCAAATGATTCCCATTCCCCAGCGGCGGGCGCGAGAGATGCGCGGGCGGAATGGATGCCAGGGCCGCCAGGCGCGGTCGAATAGTCGATCAGGCGTAACCGATGCTTTGGACATGCGACGTCTAAATTCAATTGCCCGATCCGCGCAAACGACCAAACCCCTACAACGGGGGACCATTTATGGGTCGTTCAGAATCGGTTATCAGCGCCTCCCGGGTTCTGGCAACACCAAGAGCCGCCAGTATTGCTATCGGCACGTCCGCGGGTACACGGTAGCGCAACGATCCAATGAATACCGCATGCACGGCCGTAAAGTATAGCACGGGTAGAAGGAGATACATCTTTGCCGATCGTCGGGCCCGCCACAGTCCAACAATCGCCAGCAAATCCAGCGGCACCATGTACGCCAGCGCCACCGCCACCAATCGCCGGTTGCTGCCATATTCGGCGCTCAGAGGAATGGGACTCAGGGTACGTCCGATCTTAATTGCCGCAAGTTTAAGCACCGCTGCGGGGTGATCGGCGGCATATGCCCAGGCTTGATGCGAAAAATACCGCGATCGCTCGACTTCGCTCAGGGTCCGAAGCTGCGGCATGTTGGCCACAAATCGCTGGTCGCTGGCGCCGGTGGCCGATGGGTTCATACCATCATATAAACTGATGCCTCCGTTGGTTGTGCCCCAGACCCATTGATTCACCGCCAGATGATTTCGATATGCCCATGGGATCAGGACGAGGATTGTCATCGCCAGAGTTGCGATTCCCACAACGGGCCTCTTTCGTCGTACGAAGTCAGCGCCCAATCCCAGCACCATTGGAAGCGCCAGCGCGGACGGCCTGACCAGCACCGATAACGCGAGCAACAGCGCTCCGCTCCACCATCGCCTGCCGACCAGCAAACACATCCCCCACGCAAGCATCGCGGTAAATAGCGTTTCACTCAGAAGCAGCCCGGAGAAGTAAATGAGAAACGGATTGATCGCGACAATGGCTGCTGCGAACAGTGCCGGCCCGGTCTCGATCCACCTGCGGGCCAGCAGATAAATCGCCAGAACTGTTGAGGTATCAATCAGCGCCTGCGCGATTCGAACGATTCGCACATCCCCGCCGCACAGTGCAATCAGCAGCGGATATGCCGGCATGCGATAGGCGTAAACCGATTCGCCAAACCGCCGATCAAAAAACTGCATCCCCTGCCCCGCCAGCAGGTTCCTCGCCGTCTCCACATATTCAACCTGATCGGGAAGCGCTTCCAGGCACGCATCATCGTTGGGCAAATGAAGTGCCCAAGCCAGCCGCAAGACCGATGCGGCCAGCAACAATCCTATTAAAGGAATTTCCCCGGATCGCACGTCTCTAATCTACCAGAACCACGACACAAAGACACCAAAACCCACAAAGAGGGGTCCTACGTTTCCTTACCGCAAAAATCCACGAGCCTTGCCACTTCGCTGCGCAGGTCTTTGCGTTCTACAACAAAATCAATGAAACCCTTTTCCTTGAGGAACTCGCTGCGCTGAAAACCTTCGGGCAATTCGACCTTGATCGTGTTCCAGATCGTTCGCGGCCCGGCAAAGCCGATCAGGGCCTTGGGTTCGGCGATGATGAAATCTCCGAGCATCGCGAACGATGCGGTCACTCCGCCGGTGGTTGGATCGGCGAGCAATGAAATGAACAGCCCACCCACTTCGTCGAGTTTCGCCAGCGCCGCCGAGGTCTTGGCCATCTGCATAAGCGACAGCGTTGATTCCTGCATGCGTGCCCCGCCGGAACAGCTCACGATGACCAGGGGCAGTTTTTCATCCGCCGCCGTTTCAATCGTGCGTGTGATCTTCTCACCCACCACGCTGCCCATCGAGCCCATCATGAAAGTCGGGTCCATCGCGGCGAGCATCATCGGGCGCCCCTTGATGAACGCCTTGCCGCAGACCACCGCGTCGCGGTTGCCGCTTTTCATCTGCTCGGCTTTCAGGCGGTCCTTGTAAGCCTTTTTATCGACGAATTTCAAAGGATCGGCCGGCTCGATGTCGTCAAACATCTCCTCAAAACTTCCCGCATCGACGAGCAATTCAATTCGCCTGCGCGCGCTGATGCGAAAGTGATATTGACAGCCCGGGCAAACATCGAGATTTTCCTCGACCGCCTTGCGAAAGAGCATGTCGCCGCAATCCGGGCAGCGAAGCCAAAGCCCTTCGGGAATCCCTTCCTTCTTCGTGCTGTCTGATGCCGGCTGTGTCATTTCGATGTCCGTTAAAAAGTCCGTTTCATTCTTGTTCCTGGCCGCGGTCAATCAAGGTGCTTTCGCAGTTTGTGAATCGTGGCACGGCGATCGGGTGTTCCGAAGATCGCGCTGCCGATTACAAACCAGTCCACTCCTGCTTTCCGCGCTGAACTGATCGTTTCCAGATCGATCCCACCATCAATTTCCAGCCGCTGGTTGGGTCGAAGCCGCTTTTTGATCTGCTCAACTTTAGGCAGCACCTCCGGCTTAAACTTCTGCCCTCCAAAACCGGGCATGACGCTCATGACCAGCACCAGGTCCACCAGTTCCAGCGCCGGCCAGATGGTTTCCACCGGCGTTGGGGGATTCAGAGTGATGCCTACATGACATCCCAGCTTGCGAAGCTCCCGTGCGGTGTAGGCTGGATCGGAAACTGTCTCCACCTGGAATGTGATGTTGTTTGCTCCGGCTTTAACGATCGGCGGTGCATATCGAAGCGGCTCGGAGATCATCAGATGCGCGTCAAAATAGCACGACGTCACCGGCCTGATCGACTGAATGATCGGCGGACCAAAGCTGATATTCGGCACGAAATGACCATCCATCACGTCCAGGTGCAGAAAGTCGGCTCCCCCGGCCAGCACGTCGTCGATCTCGCTGCGCAGCTTGCCGAAGTCGGCCGCGAGAATCGAAGCCGCGATCTGCGGGTCAGGGGATTGCAGAGGTTCCTTATTCATATTCAGGGTTCCATCATCGGGAAAATGATGGGCTGGATCAATGGTTTACAGCCGACACGTACTCAAGAACAGACGACGGCCATAATCATTTGGCCTGTAAATATTTATCGAACATTTCTGAAAATTGGGTTCGTTTTGCCATTTTGATCAATCTCAAGCCCACGGCGGCGCCGTGGGCGTTCTTCTTGTCCCCTTGTCCGAATTCTCGCCGTGGGTTCGTTTTGCAAAATCGGTCATTCACACTTGCAAACCGTTGCGTTTTTCTTGATTGGGTCGGAACGGACCTGGATTGTCAAAGATCACTGCGAAAACTCCGCGCAGCGCATTATAGAACGGAATCAATCATCCAAAACTTAATAGCTGGAATTTGGATTTGACGGATTACCGATCTGGTCAGACGTGGCAACCTGAGCCATGGGGATGACGTCAAACCCACCGCCGCGTGGGCGAGACCAGAATTCGACCACCTCGCGCTGTCTCAGCAACCAGAACGTAAGGATGGGAAGCGCACAGTTATAAAGCCAGCCACCAAACATGGACCATGTTACATAGGCCAGGTTTGTCACTACCGGCCGGCTTGTTGCTGAGCTGACATTGCGCGTATACGAAAAAATGGTCGCAAGCATTGAAAGAAACAGGCTGCATGAACGAAAGGCGGACCAAATGATCAGAACAAGACGCGACCAGTTTTTCCAGAATAGCAACCCGATCGAGCCGACAACTTGCAGTATGAACGACCCATAGCCGATGAGTAGCCCCATCATGTAAAATACATAAAAGCCCGATCCACCCAACGAATAGGGGTAACGTATTAATTGGGATGCAGCGCCATAGTTCAACTGCTCCACAACGATACTCACTACGCCAATCGATCCCAGAAAGAACAGCAACCACGCCAACGCGCGCAGCGCCCGCAGAGCAAATGGACGGCTTTCAGTGTGCAACTGGCTCATCGATTATCCCGCTTTGGTGAAAGTGAATGAACAAAGAAGCCACATGCAGCCAGTGATTGACCATGTCCGACATTGCAAAAAACGAAGGACGCGACGAATGATTGTCGCGCCCTTCTTGTATGCCAGACCATCTCGAATCCATGCGGTTCCCGCGCTCATGAATCCGCATTATGACGTCAATCAGTCCAGAATATCCAGCGTGCTGAAGTGGCCGTTTTCCAGGAATTCCAGGGATGCCCCGCCGCCGGTGCTGACGTGGCTGACTTTGTCGGACAGGTGCAGTTGTTCGATGGCGGCTGCGCTGTCGCCGCCGCCGATGATCGAGGTGGCGTAGTTCTTTTGAGTCGCGTCCGCGACGGCCTGGGCGATCTGCCTGGTGCCTTCGGCGAATTGCGGTTTCTCAAACACGCCCATCGGACCATTCCAGAGAATCGTCTTTGCTTTGGCGATTTCGGCTTTGAAGATGTCGCGCGTCTTCGGGCCGATATCAAAACCGCTCAGCTCGGCAGGGATGTTGCCTTCCACCACTTGCGTTTGGGTTGAATCGAACCCGGCTGCGACGACCGTATCCACCGGCAATTTTAATTTCCCGCCCGCCGAGGCGATCAATTCCTTGGCTAGCCCAACCTGGTCCGGCTCGACGAGGCTCTTGCCGATCGTTTTGCCCTGGGCGAGGAAAAACGTATACGCCATCGCCCCGCCGATCAGGAGCGTATCGCATTTGGGCAGCAGGTTTTTGATGACGAGGATCTTGTCGGAAACCTTGGCGCCGCCAAGGATCGAAACAAACGGTCGCTGCGGATTGGTGACGGCGTCGCCGAGGAATTTCAGTTCCTTTTGAATGAGGAACCCGATGACGCGCGGCTTGCCCTGCATCGCCTGCGGCACGCCGAACGTCGAAGCATGTTCGCGGTGAGCCGTACCGAAGGCGTCGTTGATATAGGCATCGCCGAGCTTGGCGAGTTGCTTGGCGAAATTGGGGTCGTTCTTTTCCTCCTCCTTATGGAAGCGGACATTTTCCAGAAGCAGGACTTCGCCGTCCCTGAGCGAATTCGCCGCGGTTTCAGCCGCCAGTCCAACGCAATCGTCGGCGAACTTCACCGGCTTGCCGAGAAGCTCGGACAGTCGCGCCTGACATGGCTTGAGCGAATACTTGGCCTCGGGTCCGCCCTTGGGCCGGCCAAGGTGCGACATGAGGATCAATCGTCCGCCTTGGTCGAGCACAGCCTTGATCGTCGACAACGCCTGCACGATTCGGCGATCATCGGTGATCCTGCTTCCGTCCAGCGGAACGTTGAAATCGACCCGCATCAGGACGCGCTTACCCTTGACGTTGATATCCGCAATTGTTTTTGTAGCCATGCCGCGATGCTACGGGCGCGACAAGCCAAGTCAAGTTGATGATCGTGAGGGAGTAGTCGGGTTTTAAGATCGGTGGTTTTGCCTATGCCGGAAATTGCATCGCCATTTTAGCCCCGCCGCTTGCGACGGGTTCGGCCCATTTGACAATTCCCTGCTGCTCCCGAAAACTACGTCCATGAACGCGCAACTGGACAATTTGAAATTCGACTCCAATGGACTCATTCCCGCCATCATTCAGGATGTGAAGACCCATCAGGTGCTGATGATGGCGTGGATGAACAAGGATTCGCTGGCCAAGACCATTGAAACCGCCAAGACGCACTTTTTCAGCCGCAGCCGCAACAAACTGTGGCTCAAAGGCGAAAGCAGCGGACATGAACAACACGTCAAATCGGTTCGCACCGATTGCGACAAGGATTGCCTCTTGATTGAGGTCGAACAGGTCGGGGCGGCCTGCCACGATGGGTATTACAGTTGTTTCTACAACGAATATGCAGCAAGCGGATCGAATTGGAAAACGGTTGGGGACAAAGTGTTTGATCCGCAGGCGGTTTACAAGAAGTAGCACCACGCCGCTTGCGGCTTGGCGCGACGACGCGTTGATCCGGCCGCGCCAAGCCGCAAGCGGCACGATATCCTGAGCGGATTTTCATTTCGTCAATGAAACCCATCGACCGATTGATGTCGCTGCTCGCGATGACGCTGATCGTACTGATCATCGGCGCGCTCATCATCGTCAATAGAGGACTCGCCAATGTCGCCGGTCAGGAGCCCAGCTTTGAACAATCCGTTTTCCGGGTCATCAATGCGGTGACACTCACTGGCTTTGAGACACCGGTCAATATCAATGAATATAAGCCGCTCGGGCAAGCCACCGTATTCATCCTCATGGTCGGCGGGTCGCTGATTACATTGCTTGTCGGCAGCCTCGCGCTGAAGCGCGGATTGCAATTGCCTCAAAGCGATGGGCAGATCATCCAGATTACGATTCTCACTTACCTGACTTTCGGGCTGATCGGCGCCACCGTGCTGGTCGGGCCGCAACTCAAGTTGTTTCCGGCATTTTTCCAATCCGCCAGCGCGTTTGGCAATTGCGGGCTGGTATTAGGTCCCCAGCCGCAGGCAGGCGATTGGAAAACGCAGGTCGTGCTCCTGCCGCTGGCATTCATTGGAGGACTGGGGATTCCAGTGCTGATGGATATCGGTGCATGCGTCAATCGGCAGCATCACCTACGGGATCAGACGCGAGTGATTCTGTCAGTTTCGGCGCTGCTGTATGTGGTCGGCGTGGGGTCGATCTTTCTCATCGAAAAAACCAGTGGCAACGATTCGATGCAATCATTGATCAACGCATCGACGGAATCCCTTAATAGCCGCACATTGGGGTTGCCGCTGGGGGCACTGAATTCGCTGATGCCTGCATCAAAGTGGATCATTCTCGTGCTGATGTTCGTCGGCGGCAGCCCCGGAGGAACGGCTGCGGGGTTAAAGACAACCACCGTCGCGGTATTGGTTCGCGATATCATTCGATCGGTTAAAGGGCAGGTTGTTGGCCGGGCATTTGGACTGGCGGCCGGGTGGTTGCTCGTTTACCTCGCCGCTATTGTGCTGACCACCATTGCGCTCCTATTCATTCAACCCCAGGCGCCCGGCGAGCAAATGCTTTGGCTGACGATCAGCGCGCTGTCCAATGTTGGCGAATCGCACGCCCCCGTCGTTTTGAGCGAAGGTTGTTTGTTTGTCCTGTCGGGCGCAATGCTGTTTGGACGAGTTGTCCCGCTAATTTTTCTCTGGAAGATGGCTCGTTCGGACAAACCTGAATCATTGATGATACGATAACGATCACAACCGGAGGTTCATATGGCTGCCAAGCGAATTCTCATGCTCGTCGGCGATTATGTTGAAGATTACGAGGTAATGGTTCCGTTCCAGTCGCTGCTTGTGGTCGGCCATACCGTTCACGCGGTGTGTCCCGGCAAAAAGGCGGGAGAAAAAGTTCGCACAGCCATTCATGATTTTGAGGGCGACCAAACCTACTCCGAAAAACCCGGCCACGACTTCGCACTCAACGCAACATTCGATGAAGTGCGACCTGAATCGTATGATGCACTGGTCCTTCCCGGCGGACGCGCACCGGAATATATCCGTCTGAATCCTCGCGTATTGGAAATCGTCCGGTATTTTTTCGAGACCAAAAAACCGGTCGCCGCCATCTGTCATGCATTGCAAATCCTGACCGCAGCAGGCGTGCTCAAGGGAAGAAGTTGCACCGCCTATCCAGCCGTCGGTCCCGATGTCACCGCGTGCGGCGGCAAATTCCAGGAAGTGCCCATCGATAAAGCGTATGTCGACGGCAATCTCGTCAGTGCCCCCGCCTGGCCGGCACACCCGGATTGGCTGGCGAAATTCCTCAAGGTGCTCGGAACCAGGATTGACTTGTGGCGCAATTCAAAGGCAATTGAGTGCCCGAACCACTAACCAATAAATGCCCTTCGGTTCTTTCTTACGCGCCCGCGCCACAAACAAGTTCGCCCTATGCGATCACGGCTCTTTGCATTTCCATCGCAATTACGTTGTGCGTTGCACTCAATATCTTTTTGAACAGGCAGGGTTTCGAGATCGATGACCTAATCGATGGCAACAAACAAGAGCGCATTGGTTATGTCGCGTCCATCTTGTGCATGATCTTGACTTGGGCTGCCTATCGCCAAAAACAACATAAACGCGAACTTTCACATATCGCGCTCGGAGTCAGCATCCTGGCTTTTTTCGTTTCAGGATTACTGCATCACCTCTGACGATTAAGCTTCGACAAAACAAAAAAGCCCGCGGCTTGACCGTGGGCTCTTTTGAAATATCTAAGAGTTAAAAGTTATTCGCGTTCATCAAGCGTGGCGATCGGCTGTCTGCCGCCAAAGCCGGCATCCATTTCGTGCCAGTATCCGATCGATGCTTCACCGAGCTTCCAGCAGAGACATACATCGCGTCCCTGGTGACGGCCGATGAAGTCGGTCAGACCCATCTGGAAGTCCTTCATTTCACAGCCGACGTTGGAAAGTTCTTCGAGCAACTGGTTGAGTCTTTCGATCGACCTTTCAACCGCTCGTTCGGCTTCTGTTCGGATTTTTGAATTAGGGCTGACTTGCTGCAACTGTTCCTGCTGGACGGTTACCGCTTTATGACACTGCACAATGTCTGTGACAATGCGTTTAACCAAAGGTAGGGTACGATTCGCCTGTTCAAGAGTGAACCGTCGTTTTGGCCGGGACGGAGTAACCCGTGGCGGCGTAAAAAACTGAGGAGCGGCCATTTGTACTATGCCTTTCCAGCAGCCCGATGTCCTTTCGGGTCGCCATACATGGTGCGAGTCGCCAGCTGCGGTCCCACATCACTATTCTGCCTCATGGGGCGGTTCTGTCAATTGCCCACAGCACGACTTATCGGCAAATCATAGCGCACAACCATAAGAAGGGAAAGTTGCGCCTATCGATGTGGGTACTTCACCTCATTTACGGGTCCAACCATGCTCGTTTTCCAGCCCGTTGAACTTCCAGCCGTTTTCCCCGAAGATGCGACCATGGCGCGAAAAGCAACTCTCACCTTTGAAGGCAAGTCCGTCGAGCTTAACGTCGTTGAAGGCAGCGAAGGAGAATTGGGTATTGACATTACCCAACTCCGCAACCAGACCGGCTTGATCACCCTGGATCAGGGCTTTTCCAGCACCGGCGCGTGCGAAAGCGCCATCACCTTCATTGATGGCGAAACGGGCATTCTCCGATATCGCGGCATTCCAATCGAACAGCTTGCGGAGAAATCCAATTTCATCGAATCCGCATTCCTGCTCATTTTCGGACATCTGCCCAGCGCCGACGAGGATCACCGGTTCCGGGAAAGACTGACCAACAACGCGCATCTTCATGAAGGGTTCCGACATCACTTTGCGGGCTTCCCGGTCGATGCGCCGCCCATGGCGGTTCTTTCTGCAATGACCAATACGCTAGCGTGCTTTCATCCGCGATTCATAAAGATCGAAGGCGCCGAAGCGTTCGAAGAAGTCGCAGCCCGCATCATCAGCAAGGTGCGGACCATCGCGGCATACAGCTATCGCGTATCGCGCGGGCTGCCTCTGGTTTATCCGGATCCCAAGCTCAAATATGTCGAGAACTTTCTACACATGATGTTCTCGCAGCCCTATCAGCAGTACGTCGCCGATCCCGAAGTCGCCAAAGCGCTGGACCTGATATTCCTGCTCCATGCCGACCATGAACAGAATTGCTCGACTTCGACCGTGCGCATGGTGGGTTCGAGCAAGGCCAATTTGTTTGCCTCGGTTTCCGCGGGTATTGGCGCGCTGTGGGGCCCGTTACATGGCGGCGCCAATGTGGCCGTGCTGGAGATGCTCGAAGAAATCCATAAAGGACGCGTTACGCCTGAGGAATATTTGCGTCTCGCCAAGGACAAAACCAGCGGCGTTCGCCTGATGGGTTTCGGCCATCGTGTTTACAAAAATTTCGACCCGCGTGCCAAGATTCTCAAGACCGCCTGCGACAAGGTCCTCGCCAAAATCGGCGACAACAACGACCCATTGCTCAATATCGCCTTTAAGCTGGAGGAACTGGCGCTGAAGGACAGCTACTTTGTCGACCGCAAGCTTTATCCCAATGTCGATTTCTATAGTGGCATCATCATGAAGGCGATCGGCATTCCGGTGAACATGTTCACGGTGCTTTTTGCCATTGGTCGCATGCCCGGATGGATCGCGCAGTGGAAGGAACAGGCGGACGAATCGGAATCCCGCATCGCGCGGCCGCGCCAGATTTATACGGGCCCGAACAAGACCGATTACACCCCTACCTCCAAGCGCGGATAACAATTCCTGGCGGTAACCGCAACGTTACTTGCCCTGCATTGCGATTGCGCCGTTGTTCTGTACGGCATATTTCCCCGATGGGTTATGGGATATTGGTTTATCGATCATTCCAATTGAAATAACCAAGCCTCGCGACGATTTGGCAAGCATCATCCAAACCCCTCCTCAATTCGACCGAGCAGGCGAAGCAATCCATCGAGGATCGTGAGCGGATGTGGAGGACAACCGGGGATATATAGATCGACGGGAACGATCGCAGCGGCCCCGTTGTGGACTTCGGGATGCCCAATATACGGGCCGCCTGAAATTGCGCAGGCACCCACCGCGATAACGATCTTTGGCTCAGCAACAGCGTCGTAAGTTTTCTTTAGTGCAAGCCTCATGTTTTCGGAGACGGCGCCGGTGACGAGCAGGCCGTCTGCATGGCGCGGTGAAGCGACAAACTGAATCCCGAACCGGCTCAGGTCCCAGCCAACGGTGTTGAGTACGTTAACGTCCGACTCGCAGGCGTTGCATCCGCCGGCACTGACTTGTCTGAGCTTGAGCGACCGCCCGAAGAGCTTCATGAGCTTCGCGTCCAGGGCATTGGCGAGTCTGTATTCATGTTCGGGATCGACAATCAAGTCATCCCGTTGTCGAACGGCCAAGCGATACTCGCGCGTGTACCGGATCGCCTCTTCGGGGCAGGCGTTGACGCAATCCGTGCAGAACAGACAACGCCCCAGATCGATTCGAGGTTTATCGGTGATGGTGATGGCTTGGGTTGGGCATGCATCAGCGCAACGCTTGCAGCCATCGGGACATTTCGATGCATCGATCATCGGGCGCCCGCGAAGACGCTCGGAAACCGGCGGAGCCGGCGCATCGGGATATTCCATCGTTCGATGGCCTTGCCGTAGTCGTTCTAGGAGAATCTGGAACATGGAATCGTCCTTTACAGATCGTGACCGCAATAGGAGAGATTGAAGCTCTTATTGCACAGCGGAAAATCCGAAATCTGCTGGTTCCGCAGCGCGTAAGCCAGACCCGGCCAATTGTGAAAAGAGGGATCAACAACCTTGTATCGCTCGAATCGGCCGTTGGAATCGGTCAGGGCAACGTGACAGATTTCGCCGCGCCATCCCTCGGTCAATGCCACCGCAATGTGGTTTGCAGCCAAGTTCTTTATCTCTGTGCGAACCGAACCCAGCGGCAAGGCGCGGAATTGTTCGCGAAGAAAATCGATCGATTGTTGGATTTCCAACCAACGTATATACGCGCGGGCAAAGACATCGCCGCTTTCGACGGTGGAGACCGGGATGTGCGCGAATCGGAAAATTCCAAAAGGCTGGTCGTTACGGACATCCCGATGCAACCCAGATGCGCGGGCAGCCGGACCCACCAGTCCCAAATCTCTAGCGATTTCCAAGGACACGGAGCCGGCGTCTTCGAATCGCGCCATTACCGACGGCGAATCCCAGAGAAGATTGATCGCGCCGGTGCAGTCCTTCTCGGCATCGTCAAGTCGCTTGAGCAAGTCGGTGACCATTGATGCATCAACGTCGAATCCCACCCCTCCGGGCCGAATCAGACCGCGACCGAAGCGACTGCCGCACAGTGTTGCGGTCATGTTCAGGAAATCACCTCGAAGTCGTCCGCAATATGAAGCAGTCGGAAGAAAACCGACATCGCCTGCCAGCGCGCCGAGATCGCCGACATGATTCGCCAATCGTTCCAGTTCCAGCGCAATGCCGCGCAGCGTCTGCGCGCGGGGTGTTTTCTGGCACTTGGCGAGCGCTTCCAGTACCTGGCAGTAAGCGATGGCGTGACCGACCGTGGTGTCGCCCGCCAATGTCTCTGCGAAATGAATCGATCTCAAAGTTGGTCCGCCGATCATCGCGCGCTCCACTCCGCGATGCTGGTAGCCAAGAGATATTTCCAGGTGAAACACGTGCTCGCCATGACATTGGAATCGGAAATGCCCCGGCTCGATGACGCCCGCATGAACCGGGCCGACCGCGACCTCATGGATTTCAGCCCCTTCAACTTGAAAGAAGTCAGTCATTCCGATTAACGGTCGGGGACCTGCACGAGTTTCGCGCAGCGGTGGTTGAAAGCGGACCGGTTTCAACCAGGGATGACCTTCCGCCTCGAGACCAAACTGCTCGGCCAGTTCACGTTCGAACAGATGTACTTGCGGGCATTTTGGTGTGAGCGATGTGAAACGGTCACCAACAATTTGGGTCTTACCGATTCGAAGTCGCGACTGTTGATCGTCGGCAAGAATGACGTACACATGCACGATGGATGGATCGGCATCGGCGGTTCCGAAAAGAGCCGCGACCCGATAGTCGCGATCAACGCCATCCAAAATAGCCTGCTGAAATTCTTCGCAAGACAATTCAGGCAGCGCATTGCGCTTGATCGCCCGTCCATTGGCGAGCACCACCAACCGGTCCGCGGGCGAGGATAAGAATGTTGGTGAACTCATGGGCGCACCTCGACGAAGCTCACGGCGTCATCGAGCATCGCTTTCAGCGGCGCTGGAATGTGCAAGCCCAGCAGCAGCACGACCGCGAGTGACACCAGCAGAGGCAGTCCGGTCATGATTCCATCGCGATAGTCAGTTCGTTTGGTGCCCGGCAGCGGCCGACCTTGCACTACGGTTAATACGGTTCGACCCATACCGATGAAAATGACCAGCAGTAGAAACAAAAAGCCGGCTCCAACCAGGAATCGATGTTCGGTGAATGCGCCGTTGAGGATCGCCAATTCACTGACAAACGGTCCAAAGGGCGGCGATCCGGTTACGGCAAAAAATCCGAGCAAAAACAAGGTGCCGGACAGCGGAACGCATCGCATGGCTCCGCGCACTTCATCGATGGTCTTGTTTCCGTAGGCACGGTGGATATTGCCCGCGGATAAAAACAGGACGCCTTTGGTCATCCCGTTGTTGATCATGTGAAGAAGTGAACCGAACAGCGCTGTTCCGCCGACACCCACACCGAGCACAAGGATGCCCATGTGTTCGACGCTGGAATAGGCGAGCATCCGTTTGAAGTCTCGCTGGCCGATCATGAAGATCGCCGCGACCGCCATCGAAAGCAGGCCGATCAGAATCAGCAGCCGACCGGTGTATTCGTTTTCCCCAGCAGCGTGACAGACCTGATAAATTCGCAGGAGCGATAGAAACGCGCAGTTGGTAACACCGCCCGCCAGCAACGCCCCCACAACGCCGGGCGCTTCTCCGTAGGCGTCGGGCTTCCACGTATGCATTGGCGCCAGCCCCATCTTGGTGCCGTATCCAACAAGCAGCAATACAAACGCCGCTTGTAGCCACGGTTTGTCGAGCAGTGGCGCTCTCTGCATAAGCTGCTCGAAAAGAAGTGACGATTCGCCACCTTTGCCCAGTGATGCATAGGCGAGAAAGTAGGAACCCATCAGCGCGATCGCGATGCCGACCGAGCCAACAAGCAGATATTTCCATGTGGCTTCGATGGACTGTTGCGTTCGATTGAAATAGATCAGCGGCGCGGTGCTGAGGGTGGTTGCTTCCATCGCAACCCACATCAGCCCGAGATGATGTGCACACGAGACGAGCGTGGTCGTCGCCAGAAACATCATCAGGCATGGCACAAAAACACGATTTGAACGATCTTGACGATATCGCAAATAGCCGACGCTATAGAAAGAGCAGATTAAAAAAAGCACGCTAAGCAGAAGAAGCACAAGCCGGCCCGGTGGATCGAGAACCAGCCACCCACCCGCGGCTGGCGTCGGATGCTGCACGTTCCGCACAGTCACCGCCAGGTGTATCGCCGCGGTCGGCAACAGCACCCAAGGCCTCAGGCGATTCCAGGGAATTGCCGCAGCCACCGCCGCACCGATCAACGGGATGAAAACCAGCCAGAGTAACATCGTTATTCCTTGAGAGAAGCCAGCCTCCGCGTATCGAGAGACGCGAATTCACGGTTGATGTGATGAATGATGATGCTCACCACAAAGATGCCCACGAACAGATCCAGCAAGATGCCAAGTTCGACCAGGAAAGGCATCGCTTCCAGCAGGAGCATGCCAAAGATATAGATTCCAT
This sequence comes from Tepidisphaeraceae bacterium, assembly GCA_035545895.1. Lineage (GTDB taxonomy): Bacteria > Planctomycetota > Phycisphaerae > Tepidisphaerales > Tepidisphaeraceae > DASZXJ01. The sequence goes on from DASZXJ010000085.1 coordinate 27,234, forward strand.
TTTCCAGGATCAGGTAGCCAATGACTTGTGTGATTGCCTTGATACGGGTCGTCAGCAACAGGAATCCGGTGAGCACCGTAGCAAATGACGCTGGCACCACCAGCGTCTGACTATGCTCGGGAACCAGCGCCAATTGCGACGCAAACGCGATGGAAATTGCGGTTCCCAGCGCTCCCAGCAACATGGTCGGTATAAGCCCGATCAGCGGTTCGACCTCGCGCTTGATTTGCGCATCCCGCAATGCCTTGAACAACATCTGCGGGACGATCGAGCCCTTCAGAATCATGGTTGCAGCCGCAATAACAAACGGAAACGGCGAGAGATGCTGATGAAGCAGTAACGGCATGCAGCCCAGCAGAATCCCCTGAAGTGCTGCGCCTTGAATCAACGCGCGAATCCGGCTGGTCCCCAATAAAAAGAGGTTCAGCAAAAGCACGACCACCAGCAATGCGTTGACCGATGCATTCATGGCTTACCTCAACATCAGCAGAAATCCAAAGCCGCAAAGCAGGCTCGCCGACACCAGCAACGTCGGCACATGGCGCATCTGCAACCGCGCCATGACCGATTCAACCACGCCGATGACCACGGAAATAGCCAGCATTTCCACGATAAACATCGGCCAGTCGATCATCGCGAATCTGGATTGGAATGGAGCGATCACATTGAGCAGCAAGGCACAGAGCACGAAGAGCTTGATCGATGCTCCATACAGAATGAAGCCCAAAAGCGGTCCGCTGTGATCGAGGACCATGACCTCGTGGATCATGGTCAGTTCAAGGTGCGTATTCGGATCGTCAACGGGAATACGGCAGTTTTCCGCGAGCACAATGATGAACAGGCCGGCGCCTATCAGTAAAAGCGACGCGACCGGAAGCGTCACGAATGTGTGAGCCATTGGCGAGTGGAGCATTGGCGTGAGGCTGTATGTTCCGGAAAGCTTCACCAGCACGAGAAACGCCAAAAACAAGGCCGGCTCGGAAAGACAGGCAAAGGTAACTTCCCTGGCGGCTCCCATTCCTTCAAAGGGGGATCCGGTGTCCAGCGCGGCAGCCGTCGTGAAGAATCGACCAAGGGCAAACAAATATGCGAATAGAATCAGATCGCCACCAAAATGAATGGGCGCATCGAATCGTCCAAATGGGATTAGCAGTGCTGCAAGCAGAACCGCACCCAGCGTGATGATCGGTCCGGCCTGGAATATCCAGGTGGTCGTTGTGCTGATCACCATTCCTTTTTGCACCAGCCGAATCAGGTCGTAATACAACTGAAGCACGGGCGGCCCAACCCGACCGCCAAACCATGCCTTGGTCTTGTTGATAACCCCCAGCAGCATTGGCGGCATGGTGATCAAGAGCACCAGGTGAATGAGAGTATTGAAAGCATGAGCAATCATGTCGTCATTCCGTTTACCACGAAGCAAACACCAGCAATGTCAGCAATGCGGCCAGGACATACAGCAAATACACCTGCACGGGGCCGCCCTGGATTGGACGGATCCACGAAATCGCGCGCTCAATCGCCCGGAGCGGAGGCAACACCCCTCGGTCCAGCACGGTGTCGGGAGTTTCGCTGCTAAATGCCGCCTGATTGGGGAACAGAGCGCGCAGCACGACGATACTTTTTTTCGGAAACAGGACCCAGCCAAACAATTTCGTAAGCATTTCGCTGAGCGAACTCCCGGTATATTGAATTCTTGAGGTCGGACGGAGGTAGCCGCAATCCCATGTTCCCGCAGAGGTGCTTGGCTGACGAAGTCGCAACCGTTGAATCGCCATTGCGCCGGCGAAACCCAATACCGCCAGCAACAAGCCAACGACCAGGAATCCGTACAATGGCACGAACTCGCCAATCGATATAGTTGCGGATGATGGAGACATTTCCCAGGCCGCAATCGCGCGCTGCAATAGGCCCGCCATTGTCATTGGCAGCAGCCCGATCAGCACACAGCAAACCGCCAGAAACACCATCGGTACGAGCATCAACATATGGGGATCGTGCGCATGTGATGCCGTCTCGGTGCGCGGCGTGCCGCAAAAAATTCCTCCGATCAGTTTCACGAAAGCGGCCACCGCCAATGCGCCGATCATGGCCAGCGCGGGCGCTGCCAAGGCCGCCGATATCCACGCATTGCCGGCATTGCTTGCAGATACGTGAAACAAGCCGATGTAAATCAGGAATTCGCTCACAAATCCGTTGAACGGCGGCAGGCCACAGATCGACATGGCGCCGATTACGATCAACGCGAACGTGCGCGGCATGAACTTGGCCAGCCCGCCCAGCAAATCGCTTTGCCGGGTGTGAACCGCGTGCAAAACACTGCCCGCCCCCATGAACAGCAGCGGCTTGAACAAGCTGTGATTCAGCAGATGAAGCAGCGCCCCGCCCAACCCCAGAACAATCCAGTCGGAATGCCCGGCCGATCGCCCGAGCAAAGCCAGCCCGATGCCGATCGTAATGATTCCAATATTCTCGACACTGCTGTAAGCCAATAAACGTTTGAAATCGTGCTGCGCCACCGCGAATGCAATTCCCAGAATACCCGAGATCGATCCGATAACGAGCAAAGTCATTCCCCACCACATCGGAGGATGCGGCATGCATGCCGCGACGCGAATCATTCCATAGACACCGGCTTTAAGCAGTACGCCCGAAAGGATTGCCGATACATGGCTGGGCGCATTGGCGTGCGCTCCGGGAAGCCAGACATGCAATGGCATGATGCCGGCCTTGAGTCCGAACCCGATCATCCCAACGACAAAGATCGTATTGGCGAGCCATGCTGGAATTTCACCGGACGTCGATGCCCAAAGATCGAACGAACCATTGACGTATCTCAGCAATCCGAACAGGGCAAACAGGCAAAGTGTTCCAACGTGGGCTGCAACAAGAAAGACCCAGGCAGCTCGCCTGACTTCGATATTCCAGTCCTCGGTGGCGACCAGAAAGAACGCCGCCAGCGCCATGATCTCCCACCCCATGAGCAGCACAATTGCATCACGAGCCAAAACGACGAGCATCATGGCTGCTGTCAGCAATCCCCAGCAGAATCGCAACTTCTTTCCGTTGCGGGGATGTTCGGATTGCCTCCAATATTCCAAGCCATATATGGAACCGAGCGCGGAGATCAAAAGTATCGGCACGAGAAATACTGCGCTAAGGCCATCGATCCCAACAGCGAAATGCCCAAGCGGCAATGACCATGTGCGGCTGATTTGTTGAATGTCTGTTCCGCTGAAATAGTGAGCGATCAATCCACAACCGCCGACCGTAGAACCAACGACATTGAGCGCTGCGGCGATCCACTGTCCGGCATTGGAACGGCGGCTGATCACCAAGCCCGGCATCCCACTCGATGCCGCAACAACGCAGGCGACTAACATAAGTTCCAGGGGCATCGGCATGCGATCTCTTTGTTACGGTTCTGTGGTTTTCTCTGGCTGCGATGTCGAGGGAACAAATCCCATTGCAATTTCGGCTCGCAGAAGGGCTTGGCAAATTTCCTCACGCGGAGCTTGTTGTATGACCGCGGCTTTGAAATCGGGGGCACGCAAGGCAAAACCAAGACGAGATAGCAGATGAAGATGCGCGCGGACCGTCGGGCTGATGAGCGTAAACATTGTCGTCACAGCCCGACCATCGAGAGCGCCGAAATCGATTGGACGCTCCAGAAAGCAGAGAGTGACCATCGGGCGGGAGATATGAAGGACGATGGGATTCCTTACATGCGGAATCGCAATCCCCTCACCAATGCCGGTGGAGCCCAGCGCTTCGCGCGCCAGTAAAACCTGAAATAGGAACTGACGGTCAACTTCCTCCGGCAACTTCATGGTTTCAACCACAGCATGCAATGCCGAAGCCTTGTCGTTGCCTCCGATGCGGTAATAGATCCCCCCGGCTGCGAGCGCTTCACTTAAAGTTGGAGGTGGCGCATCGCCACCTTCGGGCTCGGCAAATATCTCTGGAGAAACATTGATCTTGCGAGAAGTTGCCCATTCCAATAGTTCAGCCCGATTGAACCGGTATTGGTCGTTGATTTGATAGGCTGGGATGACGGCTTGCTTGATCCATCGATAAATTGTTTTCTCTGTGACGTTTAGCAATCGAGCCGCGTCACGAACAGCAAGCCTCATTGGGACAGTCCTTTCTGTCTTTCTACCCCAATATCGGATGGATGTCCAAAAAAGTCCAATCACATGCCTTTAATTACCATTCATGGCTTTAATGGCTTTTTATCAGGCAAAATGTCCCCATGTGTGCAAGAGGAGGTTTTTCTTCAAAATAATCCCACAAGGTTGAAGAGCGGGTTTGGCTGGACTCGTCGATCGAATATTTTGCTCAGGTGAAGGAGGGGGAATCGGCTTGGTCTGATATTGCACAGATATGGCATGTATATGGAGAAGAGTTTAAGAGCTGCTCGCAATACAAAACGACCCGCGCTAAAACGCGGGTCGTTTCCGTTCTCTATTTCCAATCCGGCGTCCGACGAATTACTTGCCTTCAGCCATTCCCTTGAGAATGACCTTGGCGATGTCGGCCTGGATTTCGGATGGGTATTGAAGGACTGCCGCAGCGCGCACGGTTTCATTCTGCTTGGAGAACCATTCCACGAGGCGCGACATCATCGCGACCTGCGTCATGCCGTGCTTGTCGCTCAACGTCGTGAGCTTTTGTTTTGCATGACCTGTCAATTCAATGCGCATAATGTGCCGACGTGCCATCTTAAGATTCCTTTCGAATTACAAAAATACGAATGACTTCGCACACCCAAAAATTGTAGCAAACCGAGAACCGTAAATACGAGCCTTCCCATTGTGACCCGAAAATCGAGACCTTGATTTGCAGACTTTTCGCTACTTATCCCACTGTTCGTTTCTTTACTCGCTATCAGGGCGATGCCTATTTTATGTGCAAATTCTGCCCTAGTCCGGTGTGCCCCATTTTCCGGCTTCACCCAAGGCCATCATACCCCAACGCATTTCGCAAGTATATTACTAACATTTAACCCACAATACACCATCAAACGAAACCTCGCTTCTATACTCCGCCAACTGCGTTTCGTTTGATGACCTGGGCATAAAATTTCGCGCTCAGTTTCGGAATGCGCTCCAATGATTCGTAATTAACGTAATGAATACCGAACCGCTTGGTATAACCTGAAGTCCATTCAAAATTGTCCAATAGACTCCACAGAAAATACCCTTTCACGGGGTATCCCTCGGCAGCGGCGCGCTGCAAATGGATCAAATGCTGCTGGAGATACATCATTCGCCCCAAATCCCATACTTCATTCTTCTCGTTGGGTTTGTCCGGGTAGGCGCAGCCATTCTCCGTTATGTAGATAGACGGCACCTTCCATACTTCGCTTACAAGTCGAGGCCCCCAATACAAAATGGCCGGGCCAATGAACAGCCAGGGCATGTGCATCTTCGGATAACTCTCGTCGCAAGGCACGTGCGACCATCCCTTGGGATTGCCCGGATCGTGTCTGATGTAAGTCGGAGCGTATAGATTCAGCCCGACGAAATCGATCGGCGTGGAGATGGTCTTCATTTCGTCTTCAGTAAAGGTTGGCGCATTGGCGCCTTCACGCTCGAGATAGGCTGGGTGATATTTTCCCTCCATGATCGGGGTCATAAACATACCGGACATGTCCCGCAGCGCTTCTTTGGCGGCCGAAACATGCTCGGGCGCTTCCAGAATCGGGACGATGTTGGGGATATTCTCCGCAAGCCCAATGGGCGGACATTTGCTGCCGCACGCCGAGCGAATCGCCTGCACCGCCAGCCCATGCGCATAGACCGCGTGATGCTTGGCTTGATTGATCACCTTGCGGACAGCTTGTTTACCGGGCGCAAACGCGCCTACGGCTGCGTAGGTTTGATCCAGGAAACACCAAAACTCGTTGATGGTCATAAACCCCGCCACCCGATCGCCAAAGGTCTTGGCGATAAAGGTCGCATAGTCGGCAAATGCAAGAGCACAATCTTTAGATTCCCACCCCCGCCAGCGGTCTTCGCACCATTGGGGCAAGTCCCAGTGAAAGAGCGTCATCCAAGGCGCGATGCCGGCAATTTGCAGTTCATCGATCAATCGCTTGTAAAAATCGACCCCTTTGGCGTTGGGCGGGCTTTTGGAATCCGGAAATATTCGGGACCACGAGACTGAAAAGCGGTATGCATTCAGCCCCAGGTCTTTCATCAGAGAAACATCATGTTTGAAGTGGTGGTAATGATCGCCAGATCGGTCGCCGGTGTGATCCATCGCGATTGCGCCGGGCCGACGGCAAAACGTGTCCCACACACTAGGCGAGCGGCCATCTTCAGTTGCGGCCCCTTCAACCTGATAAGCCGCAGTCGCGGCTCCCCAGACGAAATCCTTTGGGAATGGGCAAAAAAGTTGGGTTGTCATGGACAACGAGCATCCACAAGAACCGGCAAAGTGGCAAGAGACTGTTTTTCCGACCCATCGCCCAGCCTCGCGAGCCCCGGGACTAAAGCCCCGGGCTTTGCCCGGGGACTCGATCAACTGAACATGAATTTCAATCCAAAACTTAGAGTCCTACGATCTTTCAACAGATTCCCTTTTTCTCTTTCATTTTTTCATCCGCGTATTTCCCGCGGTCGTCAGGTTGTACTCGCGATGGCGCAAGCAGATTCCAAAGTCGCTTGCGCCATCGCGAACCTTTAGGATTCGGTCAAGGTGTGCATCTATGAGATCATCTCGCATTGGGCTTGAAGAATCCGATTGTCGATTCGAAGATGCGTTGCTGAACCTTGCTTTGCTCAATTTCTGTCGCCTTCCGCAGATCTTCCACATTGGCGCGGCAAAAGCGGCAGCCCAGTTTGTTCACGTGGAAATCAATGTACTCCGCCCAGGCCGGTTCGAGCGTGCCGAGCAGGAATCGGCCGATCGTGCTGCGCTTGGGGCAGGTAAATCGCCATTCCTCCCAAACTTCGGTGAGAAGCGAATCGGTTGGCTCTGCGATTGGCGCCTGATCGGCGCTTTGTTCGCGGCGCTCGAGTTTTTCGCGCACGGATTTGATCATTCGATGCTTGATTAGGCCGATCTGTTTTTCCTCGATGCCCGCAATATCGGCAGCGGCCTGGTTGCGCAATTGGCCGAAGAATAGCAGTTCGATGATCTTGAGGTCGCGAAAGTTTTCCTGCTCCTTCAATCGGCCAACGAATTCATCGAGCGCTCCGGCCAGCAGCGCCTTGGCATATTCCGCCTGTTCATCGCGGCGAACGTACCAGCTTCCCGTCGGCTCGGCGGAGCGCACGTCGATCTCGGCATTGGAAGAATCCAGATCGCGCCCCGCCAGTACGTCATTCAAAAAACACGCCGGCAGTTTCTTGCCGCGATATAGGTCGATGATCTTTCGCCGCAGAATGGTGAACAGATATGTTTCGATGCTGCATTCATCCTTGAACGTGCGCAGGCTTTGCAGAAACATGATGAAGGTTTCCTGCACAAGGTCTTCGCCTTCGGATTTTCGCGAGAGGTGGGATCGGGCAAAGGCCAGCAGACGTCCCTGATAGCGCGCGACAAGCTGCGCCCATCCATCCGCGTCGCCGCGGCGAATCTGGGCCATCAGGTAGCGGTCGGCTTCGCTGCTTTGCGCCATCGTTTCCCGGACCCGTTTCGATTAAAGCACTGCGCAAACGGTCAATACCGCGGCAATCACGATCAATATCGCAGCAGTCCGCAGACGCCAGACAAAATACCCTTTCGTCGCCGAGTTGAGAAATGCGTAGACCAGTACAATCACGCCGCTCAGCGCCGCCAAAGAAATCCAGCCAGCCATATGGGCGGCGAAGTTGGTCTTTACTTCACGTGAAGCCTTTGCCACCAGCGGCGCGACATCAGCGCCTCCAACATCGATCAGGATGTATTGTTTCCAGAGCGTTCCGTACGGCTTGTCAATCTTTTTCAAATATTGATCGCTGACCATTTCCCCACGACTCAAAGCCGCCGCAATCTGCCTGTGCACCTCCGACGAGATATTCGCGGGCAGGGCAAACCGCTGCTGTATCTGGGGTCTGATGATCTGTTCGACCTGATTGGTCGCCCTTTCGATGGCTTGTTCTTTGGCTTCTTCGATGGTGACACAGGCATCGCCGGATTCAGCGCGAATCATGCGCCATCCGCGAGATTTGGCACTGCTGACATATGCCGCCCAATCTTCAACCCACGGCTTGCTCGCCTGCGTCGTGGGTTCGGTCGCCGGCGCTGCCTGCACGGATGCAACCAGCAGGAGCAAGGCAACAATGAAGGATGAGAATTTGGCAAACATTGGAATTACCCTGCCTTTTGGTTGGTTTGGACTTGCGGCGCGGTCGGGCGAACGCGGCGAAGAGTCGCCGGCGTCATCGCGAGCAGGACGATCGAGATGAAGAAGATCAGCCCGGCAGCACCCAAGGCAACCGGATCCCAGGTCCCGAGAAACGCGTCAATCGCAGCGGGCATCTGCTGGCTCAGGATGTAAGGTTTCGCCTGTGCCCACCCACCGCCTCTGTCAAAGGTGTTAGCGATGATCGTTTCGGCAATGCATAAGCCGACGATTCCGATCGTTCCGCGAACCTGATGAATCAACCCGCCATTGCGACGAGCAAATATCTGCACCATGGCTGCGATCAACAGGATAACCGCGCAAGCCAATCCGGAGACCTTCATGACCAATGCCGGCCAATTCGGATAATCGCTAAACACATCATGTCGAATCTGCTCGGCCAAATGCGGGTCAAATACACCTTCCGCAATCGCGCGAGGGATGTCCAGAGCGAGCGATGATGCCAGGAGCATTCCAATCAAAATCAGCACGCCCGCCAGCGCGGACAGCAAACCGTTTGCATGTCCTCTCCACATTTGGGCGGCATATTGGGGTGGAATGGCCATGGGCGGAGCTTGAGGCGCATTTTGTAGATGAACTCGACCGTCGGCGGGCAGTTCAGTTTCATCCTCCCACAAGACCAATCGCCGTCTCTGGCTGTCACTGAATCCGCCTGTTGCAATCAAGAGAAGGTCGATCAGCGTACCAATTCCAAACAACCCGCCCGTGAAAAACCAAAGGATGCCCGTACCGATTTTTCCCACGTAAAATCGATGGATGCCGGCCAGGCCAAAGAATCCCAGGCCCGCCAAAATCAGAGCCGGCAGCCGTTTACACGGGGAAATGCCTGCGTATGCCGACATGCCCGGTAGTTGGGACTGCATTGTTACAGGCTCGGGGCTTGCCGGCGTGGCGATTGATGCGATGCGCTTCGGATATCGCCGACCTGGAACGAACATCAGCACGATCAGCAATATCGCCGGGAACACGATAAAGAAGGTAGCTATCGCCATCTCCTGGTTCCTTAGACGCAAATTGCCCATCGCCACTGCACTACTAATGCTTCCTGTTACGCAAGCCACCATCAACAACGGACGAAGCAGATAATTCCAGAATCCAAAATAATTCGTAGCAAATGTTCGGAACAATGCGACGAGCGAAAACGCGCTCAAGCCGATTCCAATATCGACAAATGGAACAATGTCACGAGTTGAGTTCGAATTGCCCGCCGCGACGAACAAAGCGATGGCCAGTGACAACGAGATCGTAAACAGAAACAGCCAGATCACCTGTACCGGCCTGGGTATTTGGATCGGTTGCGGCTGGACAGCGGGAATGGGCGGCGGAACAATCGGGCTGGGCGCTGGTGAGAACGGCGATGTGGGGGCAGCGCCGAGCGGCGCAGGCGAATCAACGGGCGAATCATTGGGCGAATGGTCAACGTTTTGAAATTCGCGATTGAAATTCGACCTGCGAATACCATCCCAAGGTGCCATGGCCTGGAGAGTCAGCATGACTCCGCACGCAATGGCCACCGGAACATGGGGCTCGGTTCCCAGCATTCGGCTCGCGATCAAGGCGATGATGCCCACAGCAAATGCGCAGCCGAGTTTGATCCGCTGCTTGCGTTGGGGAGAAAGCCAGCCCTCCAGATCGAATATGAGCAGTGGGGCCGCCACCGCCATAACGACCAATCCCCAGTCATTGCTCAATCGGCTACTGCGATTTGCACCAAGGCCGATTCCGCCAAAAACGACGATTCCGCCAACAATCGCCGCCACGGCAACCAACTTGCGAAGGCCGCGCGATTCGCCCTTAAGCGATGGCAAAATCCATCGATGCAGAACCAAAGCACCCAAAGCCGCGCCCGCGATCGATGTTGCCACCACCCGAAACACCATGGGGTGCTCGCCCATATAGCGAGGCGCCAAAACACTGGCTGCGAAGGCAACAATCAGCAGCGAAATGCCCGCAAGCACTTTTCGCGCTCGAAAGGAAAGCTGATCTTCCAAAGGCACGGTGAAATCGCGGGACGGATCCGACCGGCGACCGTTTTTATCAAACTTTGCCCGCAATTTGAGTGAAAGACGTTCACCTGCCCGGTCAAAGTTGGTAGCAAGACGTTCACCTGCCCGCTCAAATCGCCAAGCCACACGCTCCCATGGGTCGCTTGGCTCATCACGACCGGCATTCACTGCTGCTTGGGCCTTGGCTTGTGGATTTTCGTTGCTTCGTGACTCAGCCCCCAATGCAACCCGCTTGGCCGCCCGGCCCGCCACCACCGAAAGCTCTTCAGTGGAAAAGCCGGACATGCTTTGTTGCACGTGTTCGGAGCCGAAAACCGCTTCGACCATTTCCTGAACGTTCTGATATCGCTGAGCCGGGTCTTTGGCCATTGCGCGTTTGATGACCGTCGCAAATGGCTCGGAGATCGCGGTGCAATCCGGCACAGCCGACAGATGTTTCAGCAGCACCTCGCTGGGCGATGTGCCGACAAACGGCGGAACGCCCGTCAACATTTCATAAAGCACCGCGCCCAACGCGTAGATGTCGATGCTGCGATCGTATTTGCCCGCGCCGATCTCCGGAGCCATGTAGTGCACCGTGCCGACTGTTACGGTTTGTCCGCTATGCTGGGAAACGGTCATCGCCTTGGACAGACCGTAATCGCCGATCTTCACGTAGCCGTTTTCAAAAAAGATGTTGGCGGGTTTCAGATCACGATGCACGATCCCGCAGTCGTGCAGATAAGTCAAACCCTTGCCGATTTCTCGCAGGAAAAACGCAGCCTTCTGTTCGCCAAGGCCGGCAGGATGATCGTCAAGCAATTGTCTCAGGTTCGGCCCGGAAACAAATTCCATGATGACGAAAGGCCGGCCTTCGGAGTTGTATTTGACGTCGAAGATTGTCACCAGGTGCGGCGACTTGAGGTTCATGCACTGGCTGATGCCGCGCAATTCAATTTGCTCGTAACCTGAAACCGCTTTGAGCGCGACTTCTCGGCCGGAATCGGAGACGGCATAGTAGACTTCGCCAAATCCTCCGCGGCCAGCGGCGCGCTGGATGGTGTAACCTTCGAGAGGTCGGTCGCCGTGCTTGTATTGATAAGCCCACATGGTCGTCGCCAGTTTCTTTTTTCAGCGGTGATCGGCCAGTAGAAAAAACCGGCCTGTTCGTAACCGCTCTCTATCCCTTGGTCACGACAAACGACACGCCTGCCACGGTTGCCGGTTTATCCAGTTCAATTGCTTGAGTCCGGCACCAGAGGTTTCCATCACGGACGTGAAGCACAACCGGCTCAGATACCTGATCCGCTCGCGCATGCGAACCATTGCCCGGGCCGATGATCAAATCGCGATCGAGCAGTATGACTCGCCGGATATCTGAGCGCGGAAAACGTCCTGCCACAAGATCCAAAACAGCCGAAGTGCTCGATGGGTTTGGCAGGTTGAACATCAGTCTGCAACGAGTTGAAAGAGATATTCGTTCACCCGCCGAAAGCAATTTTCCGGGCGTTCCGCCAGAAGCACCGGCCAGGAAATAATCATCCTCTCTTCGTTGTATCGTCACGACCGGCGCACCGGGTTCGGCGAGAAGACCGACATCGGGCGTGCGCGATGAGCTCAGCGGTCCAAACGTCACAGTCGGCTGGCAAAGCACCAGATAGCTGCCGGCGCCATCGACCTGCAACACGAATTTGTTGGGAAGGGCTTGGCTCATAAAAGAATTGTCCCGCCGATGGCCCGCCCAAGCCACCGGCGAGACATTTATATTTCGCGGCTGAGCGCCATTTATTTCCAGCAATCCCAGCGGGCCCGTGCGGACATTTCGCAGCGATTCCTCGGCGGCTTCGAGCTGCTGAATCGCGATCCTGATCCACTTTGCATCGGGAAGCAAAACCGCCAGGCGATGTAAAACTTCCTGGGCGTCATAGGATTTGCCGCGAGCAATGGCGGCCCAGGCATCGCGCGCCTGCTCAATCGCCTGTGAATATTGTTTGATCGGCAGACCTTCAGGATCGAGCCTTTGCAATCGATCAAGCAATGAATCAACCTGATCCAACCGGCCAGTGTCCAGGGCAGTTTCAATTTGCGAGCCGAGTGTCTTGCGAACATCCGCATCGGCTTCGCGAAGACGGGTATCGGTGATTCCATTTCCACGTGCGCGAATCAGTTCGGCGACTGCACGATCAACATCCTGACGGCCCAGTGCCGAATCGACCAGTTGTGTTGCATTGACGAGCATGCCGGCCTTGGCTTGTTCACGCTGAGCGCGATCTATCGAGATGATCTCCGATTCGATTTGGCTGCGTATTGCAACGACTTGCGGAAGATTCCCGCCGAGCTGCTGAGCTTTTTCCGCGTCGGTGAGGGCCTGGCTTGTGCGGCCTTCCTTCAAGTGTGATTTGGCGCGTTCAACCAGCCGCTCGACCAATTCGGTTACGATGGTTTGTCCGCGCCGGTGGTTTCTCAGGTCCGGGGAGTTGGCGATCAGTCCAAACGCCTCGTCAAGCCGGCCATCCGCCATCGCAACTTCAGCTTGTCGGATTTGGAGAAACAGCACGATTGCACCTGTTTGAGAAATTGCTTTAGGAGCCACGAAGACACGAAGAACACGAAGGACAGCACGAAGAAATCAAATTTGTTTTATTCTTCGTGTCCCTTCGTGCCTTCGTGGCTCTGCTAAACCGTTAGTATACCGCTTGTCAGCCCAATCGAGCCTATCGCTGGGCGGTTTGCGTCTTTTCGGTAGTGGCCAGATGTTCGTCGATCTGTTGGACAAGGTCTTTTTCATTGACGACGTCAATCTGGATCGGCTGGACAAACTTTGCCTGATGCGCCAACACGCGTTCGGAGATGTCCAGTTGCTGTTTAATCTCAGTAATGAGCTTTTCTGACTGTGCAAGCTTGCTGTTATCGACCTGGAATGATGAGCCAACCGAAGCAGCCTTCAGAAGCTGGTTCTGCCCTTCCAGCGAAGCGATTTGGCTTTCCAGAAGCGCCTTTTGTTGTCGAGTGTGTTCCAGCGCCTGCATGGCGGCCTGCAGGGACTTCTGGCGATTTTCCAGCAAACGCTGCTTGCCGGCCAGCACGACTTCCGCTTCCTTCAGGTTTTCAAAGCGATGAGACAAATCGTCCTTGAGTTGGTCACGCGTATAAACAAAGTCGCCAAAGGTGAAGCTGGCTTGTTGAGTAGCCAGTCCGTCGCGAAGTTTGCCGACGCGGGTTCGTTCATCCGAGACCAGCTTGGTGCTTTGCGTGATATCGGATTTCAGCGAATCGATTTCAACTTCCTGCTGCGCGATCAGCCGAACGTTGGCCTGAAGTTCGGGAACGATATCGCTGACCAGGTCCTTGGCGCGGCGAAGCTGAAATTCGATCGGCACTGAATCGGTGATGACCGAACGGACGGACCGCGCTGAGCTGGACAGGTAGCTGTAGGCATCGCGACCGAAGATGAAGCCGCTGACCAGCATGGTCCCGGCGGCAGCCAAAACTACGTACTTAACGGGTCTTAGGAAGAACATGACTGACTCCTGTGAGTGGGACGATTGACATTCACTTCAGGCGTGTACGAAGGGGCTGGGCAAATATTTCAGGCCGGAAACGGGGTGCAGTTTTTTTCCTTTTCCGGCTTAAGTCCTTCAAGGTTTTGACTGTTTATATTGGTCGGTTGGAGGGAATTGCCGCTTCTGGAAAAGTCGATTGGACCATTCTTCATCAACACCGGCCCTTTCGAGCGGAAAATGACTTTTTTGCGCGTTTACAATGTTCCAGTGGGACATTGGGTAAATGGATGCTTTGAAAGTTCCCAAATCCAAGAATCAGGCGAGTAGCTGATCCCCAATGCCGCCGCCATACAGCATATTTCTTCAATTAATGGGAAAAACCGATCCGGCACAGGATTTGATTATCCTATTTCGGGTCGTAATTTCGTTGCAACCGGGAGGTTTTCATGATCGATATCAGTGTGCTGTACGGCGGGCTGGAAACACCCAGTACGCCCCACCGCTACGGCCGGAAAATCACGCAAATTGATCCGCCGCCTCATCAGCGGATGGCGGTCGCCAAGGACGCCAAGTCGCGACGTCCGATCGTCGTCTGGAGCCTGACCCGCACGTGCAATCTCAAGTGCGTTCACTGTTATACCGACTCCGAATCGAAAAAATATCCGGACGAACTATCCACCGAGCAGTGCAAGGATGTCCTGAACGACCTGGCGGATTTCAAAGTGCCTGCGGTGCTGTTCAGCGGTGGTGAACCGCTCGTGCGGCCGGACGTTTTTGAACTCGCCGCCCATGCACGATCCAAAGGCCTGCACGTCGTCCTCTCAACCAACGGCACCCGCATCGATCGTCCAACCGCACAGCAATTGAAAGATTTGGAATTCGCGTATGTCGGCATCAGCCTGGATAGCGCGATCCCCGCGGTTCACGATGAATTCAGAGGAGTGGCCGGCGCATTTGAAAGGACCATGCGCGGCTTTCGTCATTGTGTTGATGTCGGGCAAAAAGTTGGACTGCGTCTGACGCTCACAAGGCATACCGCGCAGAACCTCGATCAGATTTTTGATTTGATTGAACGTGAAGGAATCGATCGCGCATGTTTTTATCATCTTTGCCCCGCCGGGCGAGGCCGGGATTTGATGGCGCTCACGCCAGCCATGGCGCGCAACGCGGTCGATACGATCATCACTCGAACCAATGACCTGCTTCAGCGGGGCAAACGAGTGGAAATTCTCACGGTCGATAATCATTGCGACGGTCCTTACCTGTATTTACGCATGCTTCATGAGATCAACCCCCGTTCGCAGCAGGTGATCGACATGATCCGATGGAACGGCGGCGGAAGATACAGCTCCGGCGTGGGCATCGCCAACATCGATTTTTACGGCAATGTGCATGCGGACCAGTTTTCGATGTTCCGCTCATTTGGAAACGTAAAGAAACAAAAATTCAGCGAAATCTGGCAAGACACAAGCAACCCGATCATGGCTGGCTTGAAGGATCGTTTGCCCAAGCTCACGGGACGCTGCGCTGCATGCAGATTCAAGGAAGTGTGCGGCGGCGGGTTGAGGGCACGGGCGGAAATCTCGACCGGCGATCCGTGGGCTGCTGACCCGGGTTGCTATTTGACGGACGAAGAGATCGGCATCGGCAACACCAGCGAGAATACGTCGCCGCTGCCTGAAGATGTCACGTTTTTGACGCGCTACTGAATCGGCCGGGCGATCGCGGATTGAGGACTGCGGATTGCGGAAGCAGCCATTCCCGGGGCTGCTGTCAATTTCGACCCCAACCCCGCAATCCGCAATCCAAAATCCGCGATTGCCTGCCCCCTTCTCATTCACGCCAATCCAATCTACACTGGTTGGGGCATGGCAAAAACCATCCTGATTGCCGAAGACGAAACGGTCCTTCGCGAATCCCTCGCCGAACTGTTGCGCGAAGAGGGTTACGAGGTGCTGCAAGGCGCTGATGGCAAAAAAGCCTATGAAATCGCCCTGGAACGCCCGATCGATTTGCTCCTTTCAGACATGCGCATGCCCGAAATGGATGGGCTGGCGCTGCTTTACCAGATGCAGAAGATCGCTCCGCAAACGCCGGTCGTGGTGATGACCGCTTTCGGCACGGTCGAAAGCGCGGTCGCTGCCATGCGAGCGGGGGCATATCACTATCTGCTCAAGCCCGTTCAGTTTGACGACGTTCTCATGACCGTGCAAAGGGCGCTGCAATTCAGCGAGTTATCCCGCTCACAAAGGGTCATCACCGAACAACTGGCCGAGGAAAGCACATTCCACAACCTGGTGGGCAATTCCAAAAGCATGAACAAGCTGTTCGATACGGTCCGCAAGCTGTCAACCGTCAAGAGCAACGTATTGATCATTGGAGAATCGGGAACCGGCAAGGAGTTGTTCGCCCGCGCGGTGCATTACAACGGCATTACGCGCGACAAGCCATTCATCGCAGTCAATTGCGGAGCCATTCCCGACACCCTGATTGAAAGCGAACTGTTCGGCTATCGCCGCGGCGCGTTCACAGGCGCAGTTCGAGATAAAGTCGGCTATTTCGAAGCTGCCAATGGGGGCACACTTTTCCTGGATGAGATTTCCGCGCTGCCCCTGGCCGTGCAGAGTTCATTACTTCGTGTACTCGAAGAAAAAGTGGTTGTGCCGGTTGGCGATACACATCCGCGATCGATCGAATTGCGAGTGATTGCCGCATCGAACCAGGATCTGGAACAGATGGTCCAGGCCAAGGAGTTCCGCCAAGATCTGCTCTTTCGTTTGAACGTCGTGAAAATTACCTTGCCGCCGTTACGTCAGCGCAAGGAAGACATTCCGCTTCTGGTCCATCATTTTCTTGATAAATACACTCGCCAGATGAACAAACGGGTGCCAGGTTTGACCAACGGCGCGTTGCGAGCACTATTGAATCATGAATGGCGTGGGAATGTCCGCGAGTTGGAAAACGTGATCGAGCGCGCGGTGATTTTCGCTGAAGGTCGTGAAATTGGCGTTGAGGATATGCCCTTCAACACCGAGGGAATTACCGACGATGTGGGCGAGGATTTGAAGGAAGCGCTCGGCCAGTTCGAAAGGCAACACATCCTGTATAGCCTGCGGCGCCATAACTACGACAAGGCCGAGACTGCCCGGCATTTGGGCATCGGAGTGTCAAGCCTTTATCGTAAGCTGGATGAGCTGAACATCCCCAAAAATGTCGGTGAAACCGGCTCGCAAACTACCTCATCCTGACAGGCGTATAGCTGCAATTGGGCTCTTCAGCGAGGTAATTTCGCGTGTGTCCAAAGGCGCGAGCGCGGCAACCCATGCAGACCTTGCTGTATTCACAGCAGCCGCATTTTCCTTCGAGATTCGACTCGTCACGAAGATTGGCAAATATGCTGCTTTGCTGCCAGATCCTGGGCAATGGAATCTGTTTCACGTTGCCTGACGAAACCGGCAAATATCCGCAGGGAAATACTTCGCCGGTATGGGATACGAAACAAACCGCCTGACCCGCCAGGCAGCCTTTGGTCATGGCGGTCATATCCGCATTGCCGCCCGGATGATCGCCGGGATGTCCGCCATGCCCCATGTTTTTGTGGGGATGAACATTCCTGGGCATCGGCTGACCGCTTTGTTTGGCTCGTTGGCGCATCACACGAAAATAGTGCGGCGCACAGGTGGCCTTGAGATGTAGCTTGGCTTCGAGGCTGCGATCATAAATCCAGTTCAGAGAGTTTTCGTACTCCTCGGGCGTGAGCATAACGGCAGGGTCGAGTTCCATTCCACATCCAACGGGAACGAGCATGAAAATGTGCAGCGCATCGGCGCCAAGATCCATCGCCAATTTGTAGGTTTCGTCGAGCTTTCGGAAATTGTGCTTGGCGACGGTCGTGTTGATCTGCATCGACATGCCGGCACGGCGCAGCGCCTTGAAGCCGTTGATCGATGCTTCGAAGGCACCATCTCCACGAAATTGATTGTGTGTCGGCGCATCGGGCCCATCAAAGCTGATGGAAACGCGCCGGAACCCTGAATTAAGAATTTCATCGGCCATCGCGTCATTGATCATGGTGCCATTGGTCGCCAGTGCAGTGGGAAGTCCCACTCGATTGGCTTCTTCAGCCAGGTCGAAAATATCAGGGCGCATGAGTGGCTCGCCGCCGGAGAAGACCAGGATCGGCTTTCCCGTTTCGGGCAGCGAGCGGATGAACGCCTTGGACTGCTCGGTGTCCATGTCGAGCCTGCTGAGTTCTCGGGAGACTTCAAGTCGGCGACAGTGAATGCACGCGAGGTTGCAGCCTGTCGTACTCTCCCAAAAAACCAGTCGAAGCGGCGGCGCTGGCGGAGCGGCAGCGTCGAGTGTGGCGACTTCGTTGTGGCTCGATACTGGCAATGAGACGCCCATTTTTAACCTCGTGTCATATATCACTTTACGCGCCATCAAAATACTCTTTACACCTATTTTCTCGGTTTTGAGAGAAATCATCTCATCGAGTCGTTCAGAACAGCAAATGAAACAGGTAATCCAGTCGTCCGCCCAGCAGCATCTTCTTTCCGGAATACCGCATCACTTTCCGAATCTGCTCCCGGTAGTGCGGTGCGTAGCAATGGCTTGGACAATGCTTGCACTGCGGCTTGGGACTCATGGGGCAATGACTTCGCTTAACATAAGCATGGGTAAGGAGTTTTGTACAATTTTGGCATAAGTGGATTTCGCGACCCGCAATGTCGATCACATCGTGGGTTTTCAACCGCACGGACTGCTTTTCTGCACCCAAATGCCTGTAGCGGCAATAGATGCTGATAAAAAGAGCCAGCGTTTTGAGATCATGTCGCAAGTTTTCTGCCATAAAAGCCCTCATTGTTACTTGCACACTTTGTGCCACAAACAGGATCATATGGTCCGCAATTTGATAGAATATCAATTGTGAGGTGATCATGTTTCGAAATTGGCATGCCTGGATGGGACTGGCGGCCGTCCTTTGCTGGACGATGCTGGTTTGGACCGACAATTCCCAATCAATTTTACCCACAGGCAATCTGAGTCGGGCCGCAGCTTCGGTGGAAGTACGACCTTTACGCATCGGCGTCATTCCCGAAAGAAACATCTTCGAACAACGTGCGCGATTTCGAATCCTCGCGGACTATTTGTCGCGCGAACTGCAACAACCCGTCGAACTCGTCACGGCCAGTTCATATGAAAACGTCATCCAGGATTTTGCCGATCAACAGGTCGATGTCGCATTTCTTGGATCTCTCGTAACCGTGCTAACGGTCGATCGTGTCAATGCGCATCTCATTGCCAAGACGGAATTACTGGGCGGCATCAGCACCTACCGCGGCGTTCTTTTTGTGCCTTCAGATTCCAAGATCAAATCCTTCGACGACCTGTCCGGCAAATCAATCGCTCTTGTGCGAACCACCACCGCTGCCAACCTGTTTCCGATGTATGAGATCATTCGTCGCGGACTTCTCAAATCTCCAAACCCTCCAAAGATTATCTGGGTGGGCACACACGATGATGTATTCACCGAGGTGGCCGAGCGACGTGCCGATGCCGGCGCAATCAAGGACCTCCGGCTGGACCAGCTTGAATCATCGGAAAGCAGTCAGCAGTTTGTCCGGCTGGCAACGAGTCCAGCCGTCCCGGAAAGCGCGCTGGTCATACGCGACAAACTCAACCCGCAAATTGCAGCCTCGGTTAAACGTGCAATTTTGACCATGGATTCAACCTCGGCCGGGCGCGATGCGCTGAAGTCGTTCGGTGCCGAGCGGTTTGTTCCGTGCCAGATTGAAGAATACAAGGCGATTTTCGACATGGTCGATGTGGTGCGAGATCAGTGGAGTCAAACCGGAATCAGCGTTCCCCCGCCGGCGCGGCCCATTTCCCTGCCCATGAAACCTTGAGCACAGATCCACGATGTTACGTCGCAAACTCTTCATGAACCTCGGCCCGCTTGTTGCCCTGCTGCTGATTACCGCAGTGGCGGCAATCGTGCTTCTACAGGGAGTATTGCGAGATCTGAATCACGTCAACACTCAGGCGTGGGGTCTGGTTCAACGAGTCAACGAACTGAGTGTCAACATCAACATCATCGAAGTAAAGCTTTATGAAATTCAACTTGGGAAGGAAAGACATCTGGACACGCTCATCGATCTGGTTGGATCCGTTCGAGCAACAGTGCAGGAAATTGGGAATCACCACGCCACTCGCGACGACGCCGAGTGCAAACGTGCGTATGAGGAAATCCGCCGGGAACTTCCGCGATTTGAAGCCGCGGTCGCGGCGCTGGCGACGACTCAGGATCCTCAACTCGCCAGGTTGCAGGGTGAAAGAGCGTTGACGGCTGGATTGTCACTCAGGCAAACAAGTCTGCCCCTGTCTCAATCTGCCCGGGAACATGCTCATGCCGATCAGGAAGCTCTTTCAAGCTGGCTGCGCGGGTTGGTGTTGGGTCTGGCGGCTGTTTTCCTGGTGGTGATTAACGTGGCGGTCATCGTGCTTCTTCGAATGGGCGCCATCGTCGTTCGGCCGGTGGATCAATTGCTCGTCGCCACGCGCGAACTGCAAAAGGAACATTTCAATTACCGGGTTCAGCTTGAACAACGAGATGAATTTGATGATTTGGCACGGGCATTCAATTCGCTTGCCCAACAGTTGGAAACCAACGAGCAGAAGCGGATCGAAACACTGGGGCAGGCCGCTGTGACCATGAATCACGAGTTGAACAACGCGGTCGCCATTATCGACATGCAACTGGCAATGGTCAGCCGGCAAACCAGCGGCAATCCCAATCTGGAACAATGCCTACACCGCATTCAGGAGAGCCTGCAGCGAATAACCAATGCGGTTCAATCATTGAAAAATGTTCGAAGAATCATTCTGACGGACTATACGCCGGGCACGAAAATGCTGGACCTCCAGCAATCGGTCGCAATTGAGCTGCCATCACTTCATAAGTCAGAGGCCAACTAGAGATGCATCTTCGGTCAAATACCAAACATGGGCTCTGGTTCAGCCAGTTGGATTGGTTCATTCGTTTGCGCTGGATGGCGGGAGCGATCGTCGCGCTTTGCGGCTGGGCCGACTATCGCTGGACGCACTGGTTCGCACCTTCATCGCTGGCGATTTCAGCACTGGGAATTGGAATTCTTATTTACAACGTCGCGTTGCGATGGTCGCTTCACTCGACAAAACAGCCCAGGGACCGCCGGCGATTTCTGATGGCGATTACATGGGCTCAGTTGCTATTGGACATGATTTGCCTGACGGTGTTGGTGCTCCTGACCGGAAAATTGCGAAGCCCGCTCACGCCGTTTTTCGTTCTGCACATGGTAATCGCCAGCTTGCTGCTGCCTCGCAGAATGGCATACACCGGCGCGCTGGCGATGATTGCTCTTTATGGAACTGCACTTTGGCTGACAAATAGCTTTCCAGTTGAACGTGCCGACCGATTGCTCACCGCCGGACGAGCAGCCACCCTGCTGATCGCGGTACATCTGGCGAATCACATCACTTCAAGTCTTCGCCGTCAGCACCGGAGGGTCGTCAGGCAAAATCGCCGAATCCGTGCGATGTCGCAACAGCTTAAACAGCAGCAAGATGCCATGATCCAGCACCAGAAAATGGTGGCGATGGGCCAGATGGCGGCTGGAGTGACGCACGAAATCGCCAACCCTCTGGCAAGCATGGACAGCCTGTTGCAATTGATGCAGCGAAAAGCCGATTCGATTCGGCCGGACGCGGTGGTCACATTGCGCGAGCAGATCGCTCGAATCAACCAGATCATCCAACAGATGAAAGCGTTTGCACACCCCGCCGAAATGCAGCAGGCCACCGCAGATTTGAATGAAGTCGTCGAACAATCGCTTCACATGCTGCGATTTGACCCAAGACTCAAGCAGACGCAAATCGATCGGCAATATTCGGAAGATGCGGGCAGCTTGTCATTTCTTCCTCAAGCGCTTCAACAGGTGCTCGTGAATTTGATCATCAATGCCCTGGACGCGATGGCCCAAACTTCACAGCCGCGACTGACCATTTGCACAAGACGAAACGAAGGCTGGTGTTTCATTGACGTGAGTGATAACGGGTGCGGAATTGAGCCCGATCATCTGGGCCGCCTGTTCGAACCATTCTTCACCACCAAACCGGTTGGCAAGGGAACGGGCCTGGGTCTATCGATCAGTTACACGCTCATACAGAAGCAAGCTGGCAGCATCAGCGTACGCAGCCAAGTCAAGGCAGGAACAACCTTTACGATCCGTCTGCCGGTGGCAACCGACACTTCCCGCAATCGAGAAACAACCCGCGCGGACGGTTGGAGTTTCTGAGAATAACACACCGACAATGTCACCAAATCCCGCGAATTCAGACAATAATAGGACAAAACAATCCTCTATTTGGCACGCGACGTGCAACTCGTTGCCTATGGGTCTCTCACCCACCACTGCCCGCGCGCTATTTATGGCCGTGCTGGCGTTGGTGCTGGGCGGATCGCTCCGGGCGGCCGAGGTTTCCACGGCCGAGATCGAAAATCGCAGGTGCCTCAATTGCCACGGCCAGTCACAAATGGCGCAGATGCCTCCCGAGGAGAGGCAGGTCATGGTGGCGGCGACAACCCAGCCATCAAGTCAACCCGAACTTCGCAGGCCGGGACTTTATGTCCGCCGCGACGCCCTCGATGATTCAGTGCATGACAAACTCGCCTGCTCGGATTGTCATACCCAGGCCAAAACACTACCACATGCCCAGAACCTCGGCAGGCCAACTTGCAACACCAATTGCCACGCGGACGCAAACTCTCAATACCTGCAAGGCGAGCACGCCGATGCATTGGCGAAAGGCAAGATCGATGCGCCCACCTGCGTGACCTGTCACGGCGGGCATGACATTCTTGCAAAAACCAACCGCCAATCGAAAACGTTTCCGCTCAACATCGTGAAGATCTGCGGTGACTGCCACAAGCAGCATGTAACGGCGGATGGATCGGATGGCGCGGATCACATTCAGCACTATCTGGACAGCGTCCATGGCCGCGCCGTGACGAAACAGGGCCTATCGGTTGCCGCGACGTGCGAGGATTGTCATAGCAATCACCGCGTCTTGCCAGCTTCGAATCTTAAATCCTCCGTCAATCGACAAAACATCAGCGCAACCTGCGGGCGTTGCCATACGGGCGTTTCAGAAACGTATGTGACCAGCGTGCACGGCGAGCAGGTTGTCAAAGGCGACACCAAGGCGCCGGTTTGTTCAGATTGCCATACCGCGCACGCGATTACACGAACCGATATTCCAAGTTTCCAACTCGATATCGTCAATGAATGCGGCACCTGCCACGACAAACCGCGCAAGGGTAGTGAGAGCAAGCTGACTCTCTTCGATACCTATCGCATGAGTTATCACGGCCAGGTGACATCCCTCGGCATGACCCGCGCCGCCCGATGCAGCGATTGCCACGGCGCGCATGACATCAAACGATTGGCCGATCCAACTTCACGGCTAAGCGATGCCAATCGCCTGCAAACCTGTCAGCAATGCCATCACGAAGCCACCGCGAAATTCGCGGAATTCCAGGCTCATGCGGATTTTCACGATGCCGAACGCTATCCGCTGTTGCATGGCGTTTGGATGTATTTCGTCATCATGATGAGCTTTGCATTTGGCTTCTTCGGACTGCATTCGATCTTGTGGTTCATCCGGTCGTGGATCGAGCGCATCAAGCATGGTCCGCATCCGACCCATCACCACAGCCCCAATCGTATCCGGCGATTTAATTTCGTCGACCGAATCAACCACGCCTTCGTGATCATCAGCTTTTTCGGGCTGACGCTCACAGGATTGCCGCTGCTTTATGCGGACAAACCCTGGGGCAAAGAGTTGGCACGAATGTTGGGCGGTCCAAGCTTCGCAGGTTATCTGCATCGCTTTTTCGCGATCATGCTGATCGTCAATTTTGCGGTGCATTTTGGCGGCGTGTTCCGCAGGTTCAAAGAAGCCGGCATTAAGAAGATGCTCTTTGGACCGACCACCATGCTGCCGAGACTCAAAGACTTTACCGATTGTCTTGGCATGTGGCGATGGTTTACGGTCGGCGGCAAGAAGCCGAAGTTCGATCGGTGGACTTATTGGGAAAAATTCGACTATGTCGCCGAAGTCGGCGGCTCGATGATCATCGGGCTATCCGGACTGATGTTGTGGTTCCCGGTCTTTTTTTCACATTACCTGCCTGGCTGGATCTTCAATATCGCCACCGTCGTGCACGGCTATGAAGCACTGCTTGCCATTGGCTTCATCTTCACGATTCACTTCTTCAACGCACATTTGCGGCTCGAAAAATTCCCGGTTGACGACGTGATGTTTACCGGATCGCTGCCTGAAGAGGAATTCAAGGAAGAGCGCGGCACGGAGTACGAACGGCTGGCTGCAACCGGCCAACTCGATGCGCTGCGTGTGGCGCCTCCGAAGCGGTGGCACCGTGTATTCGCCGTGATCATGGGAATGCTCACGATGGCGATCGGTACGACGCTGGTCATCCTGATCATCCTCGCCGGATTACGCTGGATATAGAACATTAGCGAAGCGTGGAAACATGGAAACAACTCCGTCCCGTTCACGATGGCTCAAGGTCCTTGGGCTGAAGCGCCGAACCGGCAAGCGCATTCCATTTCGTCCGACGTTATGGGGTTGGATTCTGATTGCAGGCCTTGCCGGGCTCGTCGGTTCGGCGGCGTTTGCGGAGTATTCAATGAAGCCGGACTTCTGCCGGTCATGCCACCTCATGGAGCCTTACTATCAGGCATGGCACAACTCCACCCATAAAAACGTCGCCTGCGTCGAATGTCATTTTGAACCGGGACTCGAAAACACGCTCAAAGGAAAATGGCAGGCCAGCAGCCAGGCGGTGAAATACATTACACAAACTTATGGGTCCAAACCCCACGCCGAGGTTCGCGACACCTCCTGCATGCGCTCGGGTTGTCATGAAAAACGCCTGCTCGAAGGCAAAGTCAATTGGGAAGTCAAGACCGTCAATGGCGAAAAGATCACCATTCGCTTCGATCATACCCCGCACCTGACTGAAGAGCGCCGAGGCAAGCAGCTTCGATGCGTCTCCTGCCATTCGCAAATCGTTCAGGGCCAGCATTTGGTTGTCACGCTCGACACCTGTTTCCTCTGCCATTTCAAAGGGCTGGAACATGGTCGTAATGAACAAGTCATTGGCGGATGCAAAGGGTGTCATGATGCACCAAAAGAGAAAATTCGTCTGGCCACCGGCATGTTCAATCATGCCGACTATCTCAGCCGCGGCGTGACTTGTGAAAACTGTCACTCCGATGCCGTTAAAGGCGACGGCGCTGTTCCAAAACAATTCTGCTGGAACTGCCACAACCAGGAAAAGCAGATCGCACGCTATGGCGAGACAAAATTCATTCACCAGACGCACGTGACCGACCACAAGGTGGAATGTTCAAGCTGCCATGTTCAGATTGAACACAATCTGACGGCTGGCGCGATGAAATACGTTCAAACGCCATCAGGCAGTCACCCATCGATTGAAAATGGATCGTGCGGCACCTGTCACGAGCAAACTCACGGAGGGCCTGCGGAATTGTATCGCGGGATCGGGGCGCGCGGCGTTCCGGAAATGCCCAGCCCCATGTTCCGAGCGCAGGTAGATTGTATCGCCTGCCACAAAGCCAAAAAGGAAAAGGATTCCGCGGCACAAGTTGTCGGGCAGACGTTTGTTGCGGTTCAGGACAGTTGCAATTACTGCCACGGCCCGAAATACGACACGGTTCTGGATACATGGAAACGGCTGATCGATACACAACTAACCAAGACGCAAGCGGAATTCGATAAGGCCCGCGATGCGCTGGCTGAATCACATCTGAACAACTACGACAAATTGCAGGCAGATCGCCTGATGGACGATGCAGCCCACAACATCAACCTGATCAAGCTCGGCCATGGAGTGCACAACGTCAACTATGCGACTGCAGCTTTGAATGTTGCCATGGATAGCGTGCATGAAGCACGCAAATTGGTTTCCCCCACCACTCGAACAGCAGGAACTGGGCCATGATCGCCATCGCGACATGGTCAAGCTTTGCAAGGCGTCCGGCAACACGGGTCGCCGGGATACTATGCATGATTCTCCTTATTAGTGCGGGCTGCGATCGCGATTCCGAACGTCCGGCCGAACCAACGACCGGGCCGGTCGGATCGTCGATGGAACACTTCGATAGCGCGACAACCAAACAGGTCATGGCATTTGCCCCGACAAAGGCTGCTCCCAAACCAACCGGCGCGCTTGCAAAAGACACGTCGTGTATGACGGCCGAGTGTCACGCCAATTTCAGCCGCGCAGCGCAAATCCACAGTCCCGTGGCGCAGCATGCTTGCGATTCCTGTCATGATGCTGACATCGGTGGTCACAAATATCCGCTGAAACGCAATGCGATCCAAACCTGCACGTTCTGCCATTCGGTTTCGGGCACACAGGGACATCAACACAAAGTTTTGGAGCAAGGCTGCCTCGTCTGCCATGACGCTCATACATCACAAACCAAATTTCTCTTGAAAGCCGATTCCGTCGAGCAGCTTTGCTCGAAATGTCACGAGATTCCTCTCAAGAAATTTGCCCATGAACCGTTTGTCAAAGGCGAATGCACGCTCTGCCATCAGCCCCATCAATCAGAAAACAAAGCTCTGCTCCGCGGCGGCGAAGGTGCCAAGGAATGCTTCACCTGCCACGATGGTTTGCGAGTGGTGATGAGCCAGGCGTCGTTTGTCCATAAGCCGGCTGCCAAGGATTGCAACACTTGCCACGACCCGCATTCAACAGACAATCCCAAACAACTGCGGGCTCCGTTGGAACAGAATTGTTATACGTGTCATGACCAGGTCAAAAAACATGTTGAAGGTTCGAACGTTCAACACGCCGCGATGATGTCGGCCGACAAATGCGCCAATTGTCACAATGCGCATGCATCCGATCAGCGAGACCTCCTGAAGCATCGGATGGATCAGGTTTGCCTGACTTGTCACGATAAGCCCATCCCCACCAAGGATAGCCACACAATATTGAGCATGAAATCCGTTTTGGGCGACTCGAAATTCCTGCATGGCCCGATTCGTGCGGGCAGTTGCTCAGGATGTCACGATCCCCATGGATCGAAATATCCGGATTTGCTGGAAAAGTCGTTTCCTAAAACGTTTTACACCTCCTTCGAACTGGGCAAATACGAATTGTGCTTTAGCTGTCACGAGTCGCGAATGGTGCTTGAGGAAAAGACCACCAGCCTGACCAATTTCCGGGATGGCGATCGCAACCTGCACTTCATGCATGTCAATCGCGACGATAAAGGCAGAAGCTGCAAGACCTGCCACGCGATCCATGGAAGCGATTTGCCCAACCACATGGCCAGCAGCGTTCCATTTGAAGGATCGAACTGGTCGATGCCGATTGAGTTTGCCAAGACATCAAACGGCGGATCGTGTGCCCCCGGTTGCCACGTTCCCAAGACTTATAGCCGGCTTACACCCACGACCGCCCCAGCCACGCGAGGTGTGAAATGAAAAACTATGTAAACAATCGCGCCGTTCCAATACTGATTTTTACAGCTTTTTTCTCGGTCAGCAGTTACGGCCAGACGACAAAGCCATCGCGCGTCATGCCGATGCCCAGTTGCGTAACCAGCCAATGTCATGCTGAGGTAAAGGAATATAAAGTTGTCCATGGCCCGGTGAACGTCAACGCCTGCGACGCCTGCCATAAACTGGTCGATCCAAAGGAACACAAATTTGAGTTGTCGCGAGACAAAACCGCGACCTGCACATTTTGCCACCAGGTCGATACGAGTAACAAAGCGGTTGTCCATAAGCCCGTGACACAAGGCGATTGCCTGGCCTGCCACAACCCACATGGCGGAAATACAGCCAAGTTCACGCGTGGCAATACGATGAAGGAACTGTGCAATCGCTGTCACCAGGATCTGACGCTGAATAAGAAGATGATTCACGGTCCTGCTGCCGCAGGGGCTTGCGATTCCTGCCACCAGGCGCATGCATCGCCCAATCCCAAGCTGCTGGTTGCACAAGGCCGTGATCTATGTCTGACTTGCCATACTGAAATGAAGAATCAGATGGCCAATGTGAAGTTTACTCATAAGGCCGTCCAGCAGGATTGCACCAATTGCCACGATCCGCATGCGTCCAATTTTCCGAAGCAAACCAAACAGGCGCCGCTTGACCTATGCACGAGTTGCCATGAGCACGACAAGATCAAGCGCGATGCCACCGAGGCGACATTCAAGCACTCGATCGTCACCAAGGACAATGCATGCCTGAATTGCCATACGGCACATGGCGGCGATCTGCCCAAGCTCATGCGCACCGATCCGTTGAAGGTCTGCATGAAATGCCATAATCAGCCAATTCAGGTGAACAAGGAAAAAACCGTGGCTGCGGTCTCAGAGGTGCTCGACCCGGCCATGAGCAAGCATGGCCCGATCCGCGAGGGCAACTGCGGCGGCTGTCACAATGTGCATGGCTCAGACATTGCCAAGCTGCTGGTTAAATCGTACCCCGCCACATTCTATCAGCCGTTCGCGCTCGAGAAGTACGACCTTTGCTTTACATGTCACGATAAGCAGCTCGTGCTTCAGCAAAAAACTGAAGGACTTACCGGCTTCCGCAATGGTGCGGAGAACTTGCACTTTGTTCACGTGAACAAAAATGATCGCGGCCGAAGTTGCCGCGCATGCCATGAAACGCACGCCAGCGATCAAGACCTGCATGTGCGCGATGCCGTGCCATTTGGAAACTGGCAGATGCCGATTAACTTCAAGCGCACGACCAGCGGCGGGAGCTGCGCTCCGGGTTGCCATAAAGAACTAAGCTACGATCGGGCGAATCCACTGATATATACCGCCCCCACCACACAACAAGGAAAGTTGCCATGAAACGGTTTCTGACAAAGGCGTGTCTCATGGCACTGGGTTTTTGCGCTCTAGCACGAGGCGCTGATGCGCCGCCGGCAATTCAATTCGCTGGAAAGGATATAGTCGGCAAGGATGTGACGATTCCAGGGGATCGTCCGACAATCGTGGCATTTGTTAGAATCGAACAGGCGCAGAGCACCGATGCACTCAAAGCCATTCAGGCAGCAGCCGGCGATCCAAAATTGGCGCAAGTCGTGGTAATTCTCAGCGGCCCCAACGCCTCCGCGAACGCAAAGACGATATCAAGCACGCTTCCGCAGTCGTGGCAATTCGTGGCCGACATTGATTTTTCCGCTTCGGGGAAAATGTCCATTCACGTTTGGCCGACAACGTTGGTGATTAAGACCGATGGCACACAGGTTGCTCATCTTGCCGGAATGCCACAAACATTCGCATCGGAATTACAGGCCGATCTTGAATTCGCCTCGGGAAAACTTGACGAGAAGGCATTGCAGCAGCGATTGACCGCCCATGAAGTCATTACAGACAGCCCCGCCCAAGCCGCCAGCCGCCATATCCAGGTTTCGCAGCGCCTGATCGAGCAAGGTTATTTCGATCAGGCGCGCAACGAACTGAATGAAGGATTGAAGATTGCGCCCCAGGACCCAATGCTGCAACTGACGCTTGCACGCGTTTGCGTGCTGCTCAAACAGCCGGCTCAGGCGATAGAAATCCTGGACAAACTGCCGAGCGGTTCGATTCCAAATTGGCAGGTCAGTCTGATTCGAGGCCGGGCATTGATCGCAACTGAAAAATGGGCTGATGCAAAAGCCGTGTTGCCAGATTCATTAACTCTAAATCCTGACCCGGCTGAAGCACACTATTTACTTGGACTATGCTACCAACATGACCAGGACTGGCAGCACGCGGCCGCGGAGTTTCAGTCGGCATTTGAGCGAACCAACACGGGAAAGGCTGCTGTCGTACCGGCGTCGAAATAACGTCTCTTCAATTTCGGTGCCGCGAAAACCAAGCCGGACGCAACCGTAAATAGCATCACCGCCCCGAGGATTATCACCATCCGAATCCAGGGTTCTCCGGCTACCTGACGTTCGTTCATCAAAACAACCATTGTCCGCAGCCATTCAAACGCGGCCAGAACAAGAACGATTTGAATGACTCGGACTGTCCATGATTTGCGGACAAGTAAAAGCCATGGCAATAACAAACAGGCGACGACCATAACCAAATTACCTGCGTGCAAGAAATGCGCTGCTAAAACAAGCAGACTCAGAATCACCGGCAATAAAAGTACAAAGCTCATTACGAATCCTCCGGGCCGTTTATTTCGAGCCGGGCCGCACGGTTGGTCGCGCCGCCGGCCGTCGTACCGCCGACCGAATTCCAGCGGGCGCTGCGCCACCCGGCTCGACTCCGGTTGGATAAGCCAGTGGCGAATGTGCCGCTCCATGACACGTTAATGAACATTGCCCGGTGCGTGGGCCCAGCAATCGATATTCCATCAAACCTGTCACCGTATCAGGCTGGACAACTCGAGTATCAAAATTGATCAGATGCGAATTGTTTACTGAATTTCCCTGCGCCGAACTGACGCCGTGAGCATCATGGCACACCGAGCAAGGCGTTTTCAAATCAACGATATGTTTGCTATGACTCGAGAACGATTGATCGCCAAGAATGCTCGCTCGGTCGTGGCAGCGATAACAAAGATCATATGCCGCCGTGCTTTCGGCGCTGTTGTCGGTGGTTTCGTATCTGCCCGACAATAAGAACGGCACATTGGAACCGTGCGGCCCATTGGGTCCTGAGGCACCAGCCACCTTGCTGGTATCTGATGAGTGGCAATCGGTGCAATAAATCACGCTTGCATTGGTCAAGCCAACCCTCAGGCTGGGCACGTCACTGTTCTTTCCTGCGACTTCAACCGGATGAAACGATACCGCTGAAGGGGCAAATTCCAGACGAGTATTCGTCTGCACGATTTTCCGCGGAATTGGGTTCGATCCAGCCACTTCGGTCGTGTGACACTTGAAACAGACTTCGAATTCGAATTGCGCCGCGGGAATTGCCGCACCAGCGGCATTGACTCCACTGACTTGCCCAAGCTTTGGCGATTTCAACGGCGCCGAGGCTGTTCCACTTTGCATGCTATGCGGTTCGTGGCAATCTCCGCAGGCAGCGCTGGTCTGAGAAGCGGTTTCCGAAAGCGGCATCATCGGCGCGACCACCGGCACGTCATGCCGCGTGAATTTATTCAAATCCGCGGAAATATCCTGCCCCGGAGTAGCGCTCGGCGTTGAAGAATGGCAGGTCAAACATGTTTGAGAGGAATTCACCCCTTTTAGCAATAAAGCCGCGCTGGGGGCGGTGTGCATCTGATGGCAAGTGGCACACTGTTCATGTTGAACAATCGTCGTATTCCCAGGCTGATGACACGAACTGCAAAGCTGCGAACGCGAATTGTCCATGACCAGAAATGCGCCATTCTCATCATTATGTGCATCGTGACAACTCGTGCATTGAAGCTCTTGATTGGCGTCGAGTTTGATCGAAGCCGGCAATATCGATGGCGGCTTCAACTTCGGATCCTGCACGCTTAGTGCTGCATCGTAGCGAAATGAAATCGGGTGATCATCTGACAAATCAGTGCCGAGATTGCTATGCCCCGGCGGCAAGGTCGTCATCCCCCCCGCCATCGCGATGGGCTGCTGGCGCGAAAGCACACTGCCAACTGCTATCGTGCCATCGTGACAACTCAGGCAAAGTTTGGATGAACCCGTCGGTTGCCCCGGTCGCGCTTGAAGCGAATTACTGGAATAGACCGTATACGCCGATGTTGGGACATTACGATTCCAAAGCGGCTGGATAGGCGAAGAGTTGTGCGGAGTATGGCAGAAGATGCAAATTTCCTGTTCAGTCGTCGCACGAATGGCGCCGGGACCGGCTGCAGAAAGGTTGTGCGGGCTGTTGATGATGCTCGTCTTTTGAGCCATCGCCGTCGCACTGAACGCAAACAGGAGTCCGCTGATTAATAGCGCCCACGTGAAATGCGTGCGTATTTTTCTCATTGCTGCACCTCCGGGAGATAGTCGAACACCTGCACCCTTCGGTTGTAGGAGTCCGCCACCCAGATTCGGTTATGGGAATCGACAAAAATACCTGCAGGCAACCAAAACTCGCCGGGGTTGGATCCCTCCTGCCCAAAATCCATTAGAAGATTGCCGCCATGATCGAAGATTTGGACGGCTTCAAAGTGCGCGTCAACGGCATACAGGTGTTCCTGGGAATCAATCGCCAATCCCTTTGGCTGGCCGAAATATCCGGGCATGTCACCTTTTCGTCCAATTTGCCGAATCGGTTTTAAGGCAGGCGCAAATTGCTGGACACGGAAATTGAGTGAGTCCGCGACATAGATCAGGCCTTGAGAATCGACGGCGACATTGGTGGGGAAATTAAACTGTCCAAGCTCGATTCCACGCGAGCCGATGCTGGCCAATGGCCGCCCATCGGAAGAAAAGACCCGCAACTGGTGAGTTCCCGGGTCAGCGACAAACAGCCGTCGGGATTTCGGATCAAATGCCAACCCGCAAGGCCGCACAACCATGCTGCTGCCAATCAGACCTGTCATACGACCTGAAGTATCAAACATGAAAATGCGACCACTCACCGAATCCGCCACATAAAGTCGCCCGGCAGGATCCCACGCGATTCCGACTGGTTGACTGAATCTGATGGGCTCCGGAGGTTTCCATTGTTCATACAGGCGAGTATTGAGGTTGAATACGTGAACGAGTTGCGCCCCGCTGTCTGCGACAAAAACGCGATCCTTGCCGTCGGTACAAATCGCATAGGGTGTGAGCATTGACCGCGCCGGCTTTTTGCCGAATATGGCTTCGCCCAGCCCCTGGCCGAACGGAATCGCCGGCTTAAGATCATCGCTGGTTACCAATTGTCCGACATATTTGATCCGAGGCTTTTCAGGAGCTTGCGGCCAGATGATCGGTTTCTCAAGAGGTGGGAAAATGATGCCGGCAGGTCTTCCGCAGCCGATGTTCATCATCGCCATCAAAGCCAGCAACCCGAAGCCAAATCGAGTTTTTCGATTTTCAGCCATCTTCATTGCGCTCACCACTGCCTCCGTACTCCGAT
>DASZXJ010000086.1:0-33415 GCA_035545895.1 Tepidisphaeraceae bacterium
CAAACTGGCGGGGGTGGAAACGAGTCCCGCCAATCGGCTGCGCGTCTTTTTACGACGCATTGGCGGAATATCCATGATTGCGCTGGCGGTCGCGTTTTACGTCGCGATAGCCACGGAAAATCCAATATTGTTCAGCGCCTGCCTGATTGCGGTATTCGTCCTGCTCATGCTGATTGTTTCGCTTGGCCTGTATGATTTGAGGCTGACGAGCCATATGCGGCGGTCGCAACACAAAGAGGAGCAATTGTGATGACGAAGCGGTTGACCATACCAGCAGCGCTGTTCATCGCGCTGAGTTCGTTCATTGGCTGCGATAAGCAAAACGCGCCCGCCCAAACAACCTTGCCCGCCGCAACCCGGCCGCAATCGCTTTCGACAATCGCCATGACTTTAGGCAACAGGCAGTTCACTTTAGAAGTCGCATCCGAAGATTCCACGCGCGAGATTGGCCTGATGTATCGCGATTCGATGGCAGCCGATCATGGGATGATCTTTGCGTTCCCGGATGAAGAACCGCGCGGGTTCTGGATGAAAAACACTCGCATACCGCTGGACATTGTTTATGTCGCCGGCAATGGGAAGATCGTCTCGATTCGATCGATGAAACCATTCGACCTGACGACCATCGAAAGTGGCGGGGCGGCCAAGTACGCCATCGAATTGAACGTTGGAATTGCAACCTCCGCAGGACTTCATGTCGGAGATTCGCTTCAAATACCTGAGTCCGTGACAAAAGCCGCGAAATAAGGTAATGGGGCAGCTTGAGTTTGATTTATTTTAGCCCTGCCGCTTGCGGCGGGTTTGGCGCTCGGAAACTCGCCGCAAGCGGCGGGGCTAAAAGAACCAGTCTCAATTAACCCAATACTCGGAATAGCGGCTAAAATGAGCGTTAAGCCGTTGATAGCCCTGAAGATAAATCGCTCCTTCCATTCTCATCGTTTCGAGCAATAAAAGTTGATGTCAATCGTTATTTGAATGACGGCTCGAGCCTGCATATGCAATTGAGTTTGACCCAGATCGAAGCGGCCGCCGTCGATGGTCCCGCTGACGAGTTATTGGTTCGACGTCTTCGTGATGGAGATGCAGCGGCGGGCGACCTTCTGGTGCAACGATATCACCAGCATTTGCTTCGATACCTGCAGCGGCTGGCTGGCGATAGTCATGTAGCTGAAGAGTTGCACCAGGCCACATGGCTGAGCGCGCTGGAACACCTGGAATCGTTTGTCCCATCGTCGGCAGGTGGCGGATTTAAGTCGTGGCTCTTTCGCATTGCGACCAATAAGGCTCACGATACGTGGCGATCGCGAAATCGCGAAAAAGCCGCAAAGGACAACCTGGCGTTCCTGAGAAATGAGGAAGCTGCCGATGCCAGCAATTTTCCCGAAGGCCAGGAACAAAAGGAAAAGCTTCAGAAGGCGATCGACCAGCTTCCAGAGAATCAGCGCGTCGTGCTGTTGTTGCGGTACTACAGCCAGATGAAGTTTGTCGATATCGCCAAGGTGCTGGGTTGTCCGCTGAATACGGCTCTTGGCAGAATGCATAAAGCAATGGAAAAGCTGAAGGAATTGATGGAAGGCTAATTCAATGTCGTGAGCAGAGTTTATGGAAAACGATACCGATCACATTGACGACAAGGATGCCCAGTTGCTCCTGTATCTGGCAGATGAACTGAATGCCGCCGAACAGTTGCAAGTGCAACGTCGTTTGGAATCCGATGCGTCACTTCGGCAACAACTGGAAAAACTGCGGGAAGTTTATGCTTCAATGGATGGTCGTTTATCGCAAGCAGATCAGCTTGATCCCATCATGGGAGCGGCTGCGGCACATCGGTGCGCGAGTGCGGCAGTTGCTCGATGGGCGTCCATTCGACAGGCAAAGCCCGTTCAGCAGATGCATGGATGGAAGATTCCGGTGTGGGCCTGGTCCGCGGCGGCGGCGGCGTGCCTGCTCATCGGATTGCTCGCATGGCAGTTCTGGCCGCATGAGAATGTTTCGACCCTGGCGGTGGCGCCGCGGCAACCCGAGGAATTGCGACCTTCGACCAATCAATATGAAGAGATGTCCAGCAACACGAACCTCGCTAACGCTGAGCAGGAACTAGACGCCGTCGCCTATTTAAGGACGTTGACGGAATGAGAGGACACGGTGTGGTTATGCGATATTCATCAATAACGATGCTTTTGATTTTGACGATCGCGAATGCAAGTTTAGCCCAGCCCACAACCCAACCGGGCCCGGGACCCGGCTCGTTTGGCCGGCGAGGCGGACGATTCATGAGCCCCGAAATGCGGCAGACTCTTATATGGGGACAGCAAAACATGCCCAATATGGCGAGGATCGCCGCCCAAAGCGGCCGCGGGCCACGATTCCAGCGTTCGATGAACATGATGAATGTTCGAATGCACGACCTCGAAAAAATCACTGACCCGGCAATCAGGCAAAGAGTAATGGACAACATCGCGACCGAGGACAAAATTGCGCAATATATTTTGGAGCTTGATACGACGCCAGCGGGGGACGCGCGAGAGGCTGTCCAATCCAAAATACGGGCGACCATGCGGGATCTGGTCAAAGGCTTGCTTGCCGATCGCGAGGATCGACTGAAAAAGCTTCAGGCCAGGCTCGCCGACGAGCAGAAGCAGTTGGAAAGCGATCGCAGGGAATTGGAACTTTTGGTCCAGCGAAGGATTACTCCCTTCATGATGCTTATCCCTGCGACGAACCCGTCCGAGGATGTTCCAGCGTCTCCCGCCAATGCAATGGATATCCCGGCACCCCAGCCAAAGTAAAAACAGAACTGCGGGCTTTGGAACGCAACCAAAACCCGCAGTTCGCGAATTGACTGTGACATCAGGGGGCGTCTAGTAGACGACGGCAACGGCGTCTTCCACTGACTCAATGACTTGGCGGACATGGAACGGCTTCTTGAGGTAGCCGTCAAATCCGCCGGCCAGCAGACCCTTGAGTTCCTCTTCGCTCATCTTGCCGCTCATGGCAATAACCTTGGTGAGCTGGAGGTCGGGATTGCCCTTGACCTGTTTGCAGACTTCCCTGCCGTCCACATCGCGCAGGTGCATATCGAGCAGGATCACGTGTGGACGGAACTTTTCGGCAGTAATGCCGGCGCCAAAGCCGCTGCGAGCGACTTCGACTTCATATTTGGCTTCATTTTCGAGGATTTTTTCCAAAACCTCGACGATATCCTGTTCATCATCCACGAGCAGGACCCGTGTGCAGCCGGTCATCAAGCCGTTGAGCGGCATGCCGTGCTGCTTCATGAATCGGATCAGCTGGTTAAGCGGGATTCGCCTGTCCTTGGAGCCCGGAATGCGATATCCGTGCAAAGCGCCCGAATCGAACCATTTGCTGACGGTTCGGGGGGCCACGTTGCATATTTTGGCGACTTCGCCGGTGGTAAGAACGTCTTTAACTTTGGTAGCGCTCATTGCATTTCTCCCTGCAACGGTGGAGCCGTTGACACTGTCTATATCGACTGGCCAGCTAGTCGCTTTAGGACGGGCGTGAGAGATTTTGCGCATTGGCTGGGAATGCTGAAAACGCCGCCCTTATCAGACCAAAACCCAAAAAATAAAGCCCACGGACAGCCATCCGTGGGCCTTTCATCCTTTTTGTATCGATCGCTCCGTCAGCACTTTTATCGGCGCGATCAAATCGAAAATTTGAATCCAAACGCTATGATTCTTTTCCTCTATGCATGTAATGTATGTTCACCAAAATTTCCCAGCCCAATTCGGGCACATCGCCCATCACCTGGCACAAAAGCTCAACTGGAAATGCACCTTCGTGACGCAGGTGCCCGGAGGCATTCAGAACGGCATCGAGCGCATTCAGTACAAGCTGGCGGGCGGAGCCAATCGCAATAACCACTTCTGCACGCGGACATTCGAAAACAACGTCTGGCACTGCGATGCCGTATTCCGGGCGATGAAGGCGAGGCCGGACATCAAGCCGGACCTGATTGTCGGGCATAGCGGCTTTGGCAGCACCCTTTTTCTCAGGGAGCTATATCCGGACGTGCCGGTCGTGAACTTCTTCGAGTATTACTATCACCCGCACGATCCGGACAGCGACATGGATTTTCGCAAGGATCTGGGGTGGGAGATCCCCGAAATCAAATATCTGCGGTCGCGCTGCCGCAACGCGATGATCTTGCTCGATCTGAACAATTGTCAGGTTGGCTATACGCCCACCGGGTTCCAACGATCCAAGTTTCCGCGGGAGTATCAGCACAAGCTTCAAACCATCTTCGATGGCGTGGATCGAGCGGTTTACCACGGCCACGAAGAGCAATTGCGGCCGACCCTGGCAAATCGGACCGATCGCAAACTCGCTGGGGTGGACATTCCCGCAGGACGAAGAATTATCACTTATTGCAGCCGCGGCTTTGAATCGATGCGCGGGTTCGACATCTTCATGCGGTCCGCCAAGCTTATTTACGAGCAATATCCCGACGTGCAATTCCTGGTGATCGGCACGGAGCGGATCGCGTACGGCGGTGACGAAGGTTACACCAACGGCAAAAGCTTCAAGCAGTGGGTTTTGGAAAAAGATCAGTACGACTTGGATAAAATTCGTTTTGTTGGACGGGTCAACCCGTTCGAGCTTGGACGAATCCTGGCAGCGACGGATTTGCACATTTATCTGACCGTGCCGTTTGTCCTCAGTTGGAGCATGATGGACGCCTTGAGCTGTGGCGCCGTCGTGCTGGGCAGCGCTACGTCGCCAGTCAGGGAAATGATCCGTGAGGGCGAAAACGGGCTGCTGGCCGACTTTTTCAAGCCTGAGGAATTTGCCGAACAAGCACTGCGGGTGCTACGCGACCCTGACGAATTTCGTCCGCTTGGCAGGGCGGCTGAGAAGATGATCGCTGAACAATACAGCCTTGATGCGGTTTTGCCTCGCATGCTCCAGATGTACGAGGATGCACGATCCACGGCCGCAGAGCCGGTTCGTGTTCCCCGTCCGGTGCCGGTTGCCGCTCCTGCGCCGACCGCCATTGTTCCCCATACACAGCCCATGAAACAGCAGGGCTCGCGCCGATCTCCCTTCCTGGGATAACGTCCCTTTTCAATACATTTAGCCCCGCCGCTTGCGGTGGGTTTGGCGCTCGAAAACCCGCCGCAAGCGGCGGGGCTAAAAATGAACCAATCTCAACTGACCCATTACCAAAAAAAGCGGCAGCACACTTTTGGGTGCGCTGCCGCCTGAAGGATCGAACTTGCTTACGAGCGACGACGACGGCGAGAGAGCAATCCAAGTGCTCCAACGCCCGCCAAGGCAAGGCTGCTGGGTTCGGGAACCGCTGATGCCGGCAGACCGAACAATCCAAGCGTATTAACCAGGTCCATGCCCGGCAGAGGGCTACCAACGCCCGCCTGCCAGTTATGAGCCAGAATGGTCAAGTCGGAGGCATTGACGGTGCCATCGTAGTTGAAGTCACCATTCTGCCATTCGCCGCTGGTGCTCAGCCAGGACTGAGCGAGATTGTAGATATCGTTCAGATCGACCTGTCCGTCCAGGTTGGTATCGCCGCCGTAAGTTGTCTTGACCAGGATGCTGGTCGAGTCAACCGCGACGCCGCTGAAGGTTGACAGGCTGCCCATGCCCAAGGCCGTGGGCGTAGCGAGGGCCTGATTGGTTCGGAAACCAAGTCGAATCGCGCCGCCAACTGCACTGCTGATGAGCCTGTTGGACTGGATATGTGTACGAACGTTATCCAGATCAGGTGCTGATGCGTTGGCAGCCAGATCAACCACCAATGCGTTGTTTGCCAGATCAACTGAAGCGCCCGAGGCGATCGTGAAGCCTGCAACCAGGCTTGTTCCGTCCACCTGATTGGCAACTGGCTTGGTGGACATGATCACCTTGCCGCCTGTAACGGTCAGCGACGCCGTATTCATGTTCAACCGGGAGAAGATCACCGTGCCACTGCCAGCCTTGGTCAGAGTGTTGACCGTGCCGGGGATATTGGTGTTAGTGACGGTGCCCAGCCAGCTCAATGTGCTGGTCGAAGCAATGTTGACAGTAAGGTTGTTCAACACCTTCGTCGGAGCCAAAATCGAGTGATTGCCTTGAAGAACGGTCACTGAAGGCGATACGCCCGCCTGGTCGAATGTAAGAGTTCCACCAACCAGGGTATAAGATTTCGGACTATCGAAGGTAATCGAATTTGCACCCTGACCCGTCGGACTGAGAGTAATGGTTGCATTGTTGGTGATGGCGTTACCCAAGGTCGCAACGGTTGGCACAAGGCCGCCCGTCCAGTTTGTTCCGGTTGCCCAGAGACCGCCGTTGGCGACGTTCCATACGCCTGAGTTGGCGGCGAATATAAGGCTAACCGTGCCGTTACCGGTCCCAGAATCGTATTCTGAGGTGATCGAAACACCGTATACAAAGTCGGTCGGCAAAAGGAAAACACCGGGACTGTCAAGGCCCAAGTCCGAGGAAGAGTTGTACGTCAGGATAGTATGTTGCCCCGATGTTAAACCGCCGAGATTGAACAATTCGATAGGATTGAATACTCCGGTGTTGAGTGAATCAGGATTGGTGATGTCAATACGATCCAAACCTGTCGTGTTGCCTTCAAGGCGAAATACAATGCCGTTCGATGTTGTATCCAACGCACCAACCGCCATTGTGCCGACGCTGGTAATTCCGGTGGCACCAGGAGACAAAGTTGCGCCCTGATCCATAAAGATCGCGCCGCTATAGTTTGTCCCGGAGACAACGGAGCCCGACAAACCATGGATTTCACCACCCACAACATCTCCATTACTGGTGAACCGCTGGTTGGCAATTACGCTCATGCCACTCGATCCATCGTGGGCCCCAAACAGATTGGTCACATCAAGCTTGGCACCTTGAGCAATGATGATGGTTGGCGATGAGTAAATCGACGTAACATCAACACCACCGTTACTTAAAGCAACAGTGCCCTGATTAATGAACACGTTGCCCAGCGAGGGTTGTGTATTGGTAATGGTCCATGTGCTAAGCGCTCCGGTCTTGATGACATGAGTCAATGCGCCGGCACCGTCGCGAACCTGACCGTCGAACGTGAAATCAACGTTTTTCGCACCGACAGAAATCGTTGCAGTGTTGTTTGCCGTGACAGCGGTATAGGTTGCGGAGTTATCATATTCCTGGCCAACGACATAACCGTTGCCCTTTAACGCACCGATGTCGAAAGTACGCTGGCTGGTACCCAGCGACAAAGTGCTGCCGCTGTTACCAAGATCGAATGTGACAGATGGACCACCGAAGTTTCCGGTTGTCGAGCCCGCCGCATCATTTGAAAGCTGGAACTGAAGCGCATCCGTTCGAGCCGGAATAACGATCGTTCCGAGGAAGCTGGTCATTGGACCGAGCCACAGAAGCGGATTGGCGCCGCCGGCCACATGAGCAGGTTTGCTGATTGTCAAAGTGCCCGAGCCACGGAGATCCCAGCCGTAATCCTGGGTGTGAGTGTTCACATCCATGATAAGCGTATTGTTACCGTTCACCCATAATGAACCTTGGTTCGGCGCGGAATTGGCATTGGGGCTGTTGGTCAGGACTGCGAGATTCGCGTTGTTGTTCAATGCGATGGTCGCGATGCCCAAACCGTTATAAACGTTGCCCGATGGAGCACTAGCCACCAGCGTGCCGCCGTTGACAGTAACGCCACCCGTGAACGTATTGGATGAATTGTTGCTGATGATCAGTGTGCCGCCGCCGTTTTTGGTCAGGCTGGTCGTTCCACTAATGACGCCTGTACCCGTGAAATTATACGTGTTCGCAGTGCTGACAATGATCGCACCCGGACGCAATGTGCCTGCCGGCAGGCTGACCGTACGGAAAGTCGTCGAATCATCAAACGTGACCGTATCCGTATCGAAGAAGAACAACGGTGTCGCCGGGCCGCCGGTCTGCTTCCAGTTCTTGGTGACGACGTTATCCCATTCCGCGGTCGGATTGGTCGGAGCCCATGTGAGATTGACCGACGCACCGGTGGGGTTATCCACATATGCGCCGATTGTATTTTCCAGGCCCGGAGCCGTACCGACACCCAGATGGAAAGTACCATGGAACAGAGCGGTTGTCTGAATGTTGGCGGGATCGCCGCCAATTGTACCGCTATAGGTCATCAAGGGGTAATAGTCGCCAATCTGGAGGTTGGAAGTCTGGCCAAGGAAGTTCAATCGCGCCACGCCACTGGTCAGAGTTAATCCGCTGGCCGGCAAAACTCGCAGGAGATCGTTGGTGCCGCTGCCGACAACATTGACGCTTCCGGAACTGACTTCGAAATTGAGGTTGCCGCCATTGACGGTCAGGTTATTGGCGAACGTCAATGTGCCAAAGCCCGTGAGAGAGCCCGGATTCAACGCGCCACTGGTGTGGTTGAGATTTCCATAGACCGTGCCACCACCGGCGAAAGTCACCCGTGTGGGTGTGGTAAATCCGTT
Source organism: Tepidisphaeraceae bacterium (assembly GCA_035545895.1). Lineage (GTDB taxonomy): Bacteria > Planctomycetota > Phycisphaerae > Tepidisphaerales > Tepidisphaeraceae > DASZXJ01. Next base: position 8,466 of record DASZXJ010000086.1, read on the forward strand.
GGGAACAACCAAGTTGGCACTGACTGGGAAGGTAGAGTTGCTCGCCGACAGGTTGATGATGGTGGCGTTGGAGATTGTTCCGCCACCAAACTGCAGCGTAGCGGCCTGCGTTACAAGGGACGGCCCGAGATCTTGCATGCCGTTGAAAATGTTGTTGCCGCCAGCCAAGGTGCCAGGGGTGAGAATAGCGCCCACGTTGATTGTGGGAGACCCCTGGATGTCTGAACCGCTACCAAGAATCAGCGTGCCGTTGGCGACGGTCGTTGTCGCACCATAAGTCTGCACGTTCGTGAGAGTTAAAGTGCTGCTCGTACCGACCTTCTGCAAGGCAACGCTGCCGATATTTGTCGATGCCGGCGAAGTATAGTCCTGAAGGATGCCACTGAAGGTCTGGAACGTAGTTACTGGCGTAGCACCTGGGCCCATGAAATTGCCCATTGCGTACGTCGTGATACGACCGCCAGTGTTGTCGTTGCCGCTCAAAATGGTATTGGTGCCACCGGCAACATAGCCCATGCGGACGGTTACCGTTCCGTTCTGCAAGCTCATCATGTTGATGCCGCTGCCAAAATCAAAGGTGGCTGTATTGGTGCCGGTGACGAAGTTGTTAACACCACCTGCCCATCGGAACCAGGAGCCATCGGGGTTTGAATCCGAGAACTTCAAGGTGCCGGTGAACAATGTGAACTGGGCGCTGGTCTGACCGCTGCCAGGGTTGGCGGTGTTATTGTCGCCCATGTCGATCTGACGGCCATTCAAGTCAAGGACGAGAGTTCCGCCACCCGTCCAGCCAGCGAGGTTGCCGCCGGTAATCGCCGCACCCCAGCCGTTTCGGCTGGCGGTGATATTGATTGCCGGGGTCATGGTCAGCGACAAAGTGCTGACGCCACTTACGGCCAACGCGCCGGTGATGGTGCGGTTGGTGCTGTTGTTAAGTACCAGCGCCGCATTGTTCAAGGCGATGGTCGCATCATTGCTGGTCAAGCTGGCCCGGGCTGGCAGCGCTCCACCGTTATCGACTTGGACCGTGCCGCCGTTGACGTTCAACACCTTGTATGTGCTGGAGCCACCACTGAGAACCAGCAGGCCTGGACCTGTTTTGGTCAGCGTAAGGCTTCCACCGTTATTGCGAAGATTGCCAGAGAAAGTACCAGAGGTGACACTGATATCGTGAGTGCCGGCAACGGTATCAGAAATCGTCCCGCCGCCGCTGAGGCTGTTCACACTCTGAGCGACGCCGTTCATATCCAGCGTTGCGCCGCCAGCAATAAAGAGATTGGTGCTTGACGGCAGAGGTCGGGAAGTGACCGCTTTGAGGATACCGGAATTGATGGTCGTGTTGCCACCGTAGGTAAGCAGGCCGTTTAGCTGTACGGAACTGGTTCCACCACCGTCGATGATCAGGTTGCCGCCACCGCTAATTGCACTTTGGATTTGTGCAGGCGATGCAGTGTTGCTGCGGCGAATGGCGAGATTGGCGCCAGTGGCAACCGAGATTGCCGAAGAACCCAAATCGCCAGTCAGAGTATTATTACCCAGTTGGAGAGTGCCGTAGTTGACAGTGGTGGTATTGCTTCCGGCAAGACCCGGGCTGGCACCGTCAATAACAAGCACGCCGCCGCCGTTTTTCACAATCGCAGCACTACCGCCGCCAACCGTGACGCCCCCCGTAAAGCTCAAAGTTCCACCCGAAACCGTGATGTTTCGGGACGCATTACCGAGACCCAACGCAGTTGTAAGTTGAAGTGCCTGTGCCCCGCCGGTTGTCAGATCGCCGGTGAGAGCAACAGCCGAAGTAATCGTGTTACGAGTCGTACCGCCCGACCAGATCACACCTTCTTCGTTGGTGTTTCCAAACGTGAGATTGCCGGAAGTTATGGCGGCGCCACCATTCAGGATCAGCGCGGTAACGTTGCCCGCCGAGCCGATTTTCAGTGTGTTCGCAGCGCCGACATTGACTGTCTGGCCCGCATCAACTTGCAAGCCGAATACGGTCCTGTTTGCAGTCAAGCCATTGGTCGTGGAACTGGTCGCATGGAAGATGTCGCCACTGTTGGCAGAATTGATGTCGGTCGCCGAAGAAAATCCGGTGAACACGCCGGGGTTATTAACGGCCAAGCTTGCGAAATTCAGACGAGTATCCGAGCCGCTGTTTTGAACAGCCCAGTATCCCGGCAGCACATTGCTGCCATTATTCAAAGTGACTTGAGTACCCGGAGCGCTGGCAAAGGAGAAATTCTCGGTCGTACCGAGATGTCCCTGTCCAGGTACGATGTTGATCGTCGCATGATTTGTACGGCTGACAGTGCCATTGATTCTCAGCGTCGTATTTGTGCCGCCACCATCGTCAACAACCAGGCCGGTGTTTGTGCCGGAGTCGGTGAAGGTGAGATTTGTAATGGTACCAGTTCCGGCCGAGGCGCCTGAATCAAGGCGCAGTGCGCCGCCGGTCGTTACGCTGGCTGCTGCACCGCCGGAGCCCTCAAACGGACTACCGACAGACTGGACCTTGCCTTCGAATGTGCCATCGTTAACAGTGATGTTACCGCCGAACACGTTCGCACTTTGGAACGCCAAAGTACCGCTGCCGCTCTTGACGATGCCCGTGCCGTTGGTCACGGCGCCGGTGATGGTCAAGCCGGTGCTTCCGCCATTAACTGTAAACGTGCGGGCAGTTCCGCCCATGTTCACCTTGGCGTTAATCGTTCCAACCAAATTGGCAACCGTTCCGTCGGTATGCAGACTCGAATTGACGGTCACATTATCGCCGAGGCTGATCGTGCTCGATCCGCCCTGGGCGGTGAGGTTTGCGAAAACGTTTCCGCTGGAAATGCTCGCGCCACCCATGGTCAACGTATTGATACTGTGAGTCTGGCTGGCTCCATTGAGCAGTACTGTTCCGCCAGCGATGGTGAGATTCTTGCCACTGGGCAGAGCGCCGCTGCCAATGGTTATCGTGCCGTTGCCGGTATTGGAGACATTACCGGTGATTCCCAGGCTGCCGATGCTGAGAGTTTTGTCACCGGTGTAAACCAGCGACATCGTGCCGCCGCCGGTTTGGGTCAGGTTGTTCGTGACGGTGATATTGCCCGCCATCGAGCCGCTACCGCCGAATGTGACGGTGCGAGCGACCGTATCCGTTAAATCGACTGTCCCGATGGTTAGAAGGCCAGAGCCCTGTCCATTGACGTTGTTCTGATTCAGATCCGCGCCCAGAGTACCAACTGCACCCACGTTGTTGATGGTCATTCCCTGGTAGACGCTGAGTTTGCCCATCGTCAGGCCATAGCCGTTTGAACCGGAAACGGTCAACGTGTAGTTGCCGTAAGTTCCCACGTTGACATTGCCGATTGTGTGTGTCTGATTCTGGCCGCTGCCGAATGCGCCACTGCTCAGGTAATTATTTCCAACACCCAGGACCGCGTCGCTGTTGAGTGTCAACAGGTTGATGCCGAAGTTCGTGCCGGTGTCGTTGCGAAGGCCAAGCAGGCCTGTTCCCGTGCTGCTGATGAATACCGATCCGCTGGTGCCGAACGCATTCGCGTTTGTCGTCATCAACGCGCCTTGTTGAAGCACGATGGACCCTGACAGGCCGGTATTGCTTCCAGCGACGAAGAGGGTGCCTACGCCTTGCTTGGCAAAGCCCTGTGTTCCCGCGAAAGGTGTGCTGATGTGCACGACGCTATTGATCGCCGATGCGGCGTTAGTTCCAACGCCGGTGCCCAATGCGTTAACCGTAATAATTGGAGATATGCCGGGGATTCCGCTATTTAGCGTGAGGATCGATGATCCGTCCATTCGCCAGCCCGCGCCGGTGTTGACCGGATCAGAGTCCGCAAACAACAGCGAGCCGATCGTATGATTGGTGGTCAGCGTAACTACGTTTGAAGCGTTGGGGTCAAACCCGCCGCCAAAGTTCGCGTTTGCTCCGACGCCGTCCGCGGGCGTGTTTGTGATGTTCCACGCCGCGGCAAAGTCCCAACTGTTGTTGCCGTTGAATGTCCAAGTGCCACTCGCGCCGAAGGCGGAGTTGACTAAACCTGCGCTTGCAGACGCCGCTGCCAAGGCCAATGCTGAACGTTTTGAAAACGAGTTAATCCACCGACTGCGCGATGACATGATCTCCTCCGCTCAATTAGTTAAATCGTGTACACGTTCTCCGCCTACTCTCCGAACTGCATCCCCCAACGCAGCTCCCATGCAATACTCTCATGAACTGACTATACAAGACTAACCTAACCACTGGAAATTGCAAGCAAATTATCCCAAAGTCCTTCATGCACTTACCGGCCATGAAACTGGTCTAACTGACGGTCCCGCCAAAGGCCCCAGATTGACATGCCAAAAAGATCGAGATCTTTATATATGGAGCCTATCGCGAGAATAGAAAAGCACATATCGAAACAAATGGAGCCACGGGGAATCGAACCCCGATTTGCTGAATGCGATTCAGCCGTCATCCCGTTAGACCATGGCCCCGGAATTTAAGATGGAGATTTTAAGTGGCCTGCACCGCCCGTCAAGCATCAGATATTTTGCTTTAACAAAAAGCATAGACAGTTGTATACGTATTGTCGCACATATATTTGGGGGGTGTTTTCTCGGAAGCGAGGTTACCATGGTCCGGTCCTCGGCTGCGGACGAGCAGGGGCTTGAAAGGCTTACAGGCCTGTTCAAGCTGCTTTCAGACAAAACCCGCCTTAACATCCTTATGTTGCTGGCTGATGGAGAACGCAATGTGACAAGCATTTGCGAGCAACTTCATTTGCCTCAACCGACGGTTTCACACCACCTGAGCCTGCTTCGCGTCAATAACATCATTGCCAATCGGCGCAACGGGAAGCAGATATTCTACACGCTGAGCGTGCCTGTAAATGCATCAGACCCAGGCAGCGTAAAAATCGGCACCGAGGCGTTTAACGTGCAGATATCCGCCAAATAACGGGCGAATCAGTGCTCTGCGTGGGGTTGCATCAGCCGGGGTGTATTAAACAGGTGCAGCGACGCATCCCCGATAGGCAGCAAATCCGGCAAAAGCGCTACAACCAGCAGAACACAGAGCGCTAATGGCACGAGGAAGATCATCAGGATTAACTTCCCCTCGAACTTCAGGTGCATGAAGAACATCGCAACCAGCGACGCCTTGGTCGAGGCAATCAGCAGGGCCAACAGCACATTCACGGCCTCATTTTCAAACCGCATGAAAATGCCAATCGCGACCGTAATGATGGTTAAAACCACCAGCGCACCAAAGACCTTCATATATGGCACATCGTGATGAGGCATGGGCTCAGAGGCGGCATGGGGCTCATCGGCATAATGGTTGAGTCGGTCCTGCGTCATGTCTTTCTCCGAAAATTCGACGGCTCAGATCAGGTAAAGCAGCGGGAACAGGAAAATCCACACCAGATCGACAAAGTGCCAGTACAACCCGACATATTCGATATGGGGAGGCAATACCTTGCCTCGAATGGCGTGGGCCAGCAAAAGGCCAAGCGCGACAATTCCGCCCAATACGTGCGCTGCGTGCACACCGGTCGTCGCAAAATAGCTGGCATAGAAGATGTTCTTCCACGGGCCATAACTGATGTCCTGGGAGATGCTGGATTCGGCAGGAAGCGTGTAATCCTTTTCCTCGAGCTTGGCGGCTTCGGTGCCTTCAGCCTTGGCTTGGGCTTCTTTGACCGTTTCTTCAGAAACCAGATTGATGTTCAGTTCCGGAATCGCGGCCGCTTCAACGCGGAAACCTTTGAGTATGCGTGTGCTTCCCTCTTGGCGAACGTGGCCGTCGTAAACATAAAGCGGGCCAGTTGCGCTTTCCCTGGCGACAATCGTATGGTGGGTGAACTTCGCCATGTACTCAACATATTTGATCCCCATGAAGGCGAAAGCGCAAAGAATGGTTGCAAGCAGGCAGGCAATGACTTTTGCCCGGTCATGCTTCTGCGCCGACTCCACGGCGATATACATGGTGACAGAACTCAGAATCAGTACGATTGTGTTTGTGCCCGCCAAAGGCTTGCTCAAAGCCAAAGCATGCTCGCTGAACAGGGCAGGCGAGCCGGAGCGCAGGACGATATAACTTCCCAGCACACCAATGAAAAACATGATTTCGCTGGCGAGAAACAGCCAGATCGCAATTTTCCCAGGCGGAGTTGGATCGCCGTGGCTGACCACCGGGTCCGGCGCGTGTTCCTCGGGAATATAACCATGATCCGCAATCGTATCAGACACGGGAAGCTCCTTGATTAGCCCTTGCGACCAAACGTGAAAGTCGATTCGATCGACTGACCGTCGTTCAACGTAACGCTCTGTTCCTGCCGACCGTACAATTCGTGCCAGGCAACCAATTTATAGGTGCCTGCCGGGATTCCTTTGATCTCAAACGAGCCGTCTTCGCGATCGACCGCAAAAAACGGATTCTCAAACACACCGACCCATGCGGTCATCCATGGATGAACGTCACATTTCATGCGAATGAATTCCGCATATTCAAATTTAACGGCCACCTCGGCGCCGGCCTGGGTCATCGCCAGATTCTTGGCGGGGTTGGTCTGCGGAATAAAATGCACGTTGTGCATCGTGGGGTCGCTGGAATGAATTCGCAGCGGCTGACCGGTTTGAATCCCCAGAACATGCGGGGCAAACTGGCATTTCACCTGGTCGAGCAACATCGCCGGCTGACCGTGGCCATCGGTTTGAGGGGCATCTTCGAGATACACAAAAACGTTGGCCAAAGTGCCGTTTGGATTAAGCACGACGGTTTGTTCGATCAGAGGGGGTTCGCCCTGGCAGCATTTTTCAGGCGAAACAAATGTCTGCATGACGGGGGGCGTACCGATAAACTTGACCGAACCACGGACCGACGCATTGCCTGCGACGGATTGAGGCAGAACCTCAGCTTCTCCGGCTGCGGCCGACCGTCGCGCAACGCTCGTTATCTTCGTCTGCGATCGATCGCATGCGAGGCATATGAAAATCAAGATGAACGAGACGTATCGCATCAAACCTTGTCAAACATCATGAACCCCAACAGCAGGGGCAGATAAATAATCGACGCAAAAAACAATTGCCGGGCATCCGATCGGGTGCGCGTCGAGACACACGTAATTGCAGAGCAGCAAAATCCAAAACCGAGCAAAACGGCGGCAGTCAGATAAATCACACCGCTCATTCCGAGCAGCCCCGGCAACAGGCTCACCGGCATGAGGGCTGCGGTATACAGGAGAATCATTCGGTTGGTCAGATGCAGGTCTTCCTCAAGGCAAGGCAGCATCTTAAAGCCGGCGGCCTGGTAATCGCGCTTGTACAGTATCGCGATCGCCAGGAAGTGCGGCATCTGCCAGAAAAACAGAATCGCGAAAACGGCAATCGCATCAACAGTAATGACGTTGGAGGCGCCGGTGAATCCCATTAACGGAGGAATCGCACCGGGAATAGCGCCGACGACGGTATTGAGGCTGGTGAATCGTTTCAGCGGTGTATAAACCAGTATGTATAGCGCCAATGTCGCAAGGCCGAGCATTGCGGTCAGCGGATTGACCGCGATCAGCAGATAGCCCACACCGAGTATTCCCAACGCAATGCCGTAAATCGCGGCCTCGGAAACACCAACCCTGCCGGCCGCCACGGGGCGATCGGCGGTGCGCGGCATCAGAAGATCGAGCCTTCGTTCGAGGATCTGATTCAATACGGCCGCGCATGAAGCAGTCATTGCCGTGCCAACCACTGTATGAAAAAGCAAAAGCCAATCGACCTGCCCACGGCTCGCCATGCAAAAACCGACCATCGTGGTAATGACCACCAGGAAATTCATCCGCGGTTTGGTTAATTCGTAATAATCCCTCACCCGCGAGGTGCTCAGGGATGCGTCGGCAATTTCGAAAATTTCAGCGGTAGACGTTTTCATGCGGGCACGAATGATTTGTCCGGATTCAAGTCTGAAATCTCAAAACTTTGCGGCCAGTCACTTCGCCATACGGTCGAGTAAAGGCGCATCGAGCGGACCAGCAAGACAAAGGTCGTCATCAATGTCAGTGCGCCGGCTGCCACATGAAACGAAGCGATGTCAGCAGGCTTGTGCATCAGGACGGTCAAAATGCCCAGTGTAATCTGGCATACAAGCAGGGTGATCAAGCAAATGGCCAGCCTGCGAATGCCTGCATTTTTTTCGTTAATCAGGATATAAGCGATGGTCCATGTCAGCAGAAGAGAAATGACCAACGCGCCGATTCTGTGACCAAAATGGAGCCATACCTGGCCAAGCGATGGATTGGGATTCGATACATCGATGGCTTCAATCGCTCGAGAGGCGTAAGCCTGGGAAAGTTCTTCTGAATTGGTTGGGGGCAGCCACTTGCCGTAATTGAGGGGAAAATCGGGAATCGCAAGACCAGCTTGGTAGTGCCGCATCATCGCGCCCACGATGAGCTGAAGATAAATCGCCAGAACCGAAATCGCTGCAAGGCGAACCAGACGATTTGATCCAATTCGCGCGGCTGGAGAAGTTTCGATCCACCATCGCGAAGTCACCACCGCAACGAGGGCGGCCATGCAAAAGAAAGCCTGTGCAACACAGGCATGAATGATCGCGAGGTTCAGTTCGACAAATACCACTCGAAGCCCGCCGAGCACGCCCTGGGAAATCACCGCGCCCAGCACCGACGCTGCCAGCCAGCGCACCCAGCGGCGCGGTTCAATCTTGAACGCGATAATGGTCAACGCGATCGAAAGAACTCCCACGACCGTGCCCATCAACCGATGAGTATGTTCATAGAAGATGCCGCCGACCCATTTGCTCACCGGGAAGGTGAACATGTTATATCCGTAACTGTTGGGCCAGTCGGGCACGCTCATGCCCGCGCCATGCGAGGTCACCAGCCCGCCCATGAAGATGAGAAACAACGTGGCTGCTGCCGTCAGTTGGGCGGTGCGATGAAGCAGCGGGTTGTAACGAACTACATTCATTTGAAATCTGAAATTTCAAATCTGACCGGCTTAATGCTTGTGAACGAGCTTATCCGCGCCTTCAACCCATCGGGTCTGAGGCAGGTAATCCTCTTCCACCAGCGGAGAAGCGTATTCATACGGGCCATGATGCACAACAGGCACCTTGTGGAAGTTGCCATGAGGCGGGGGGCTTTCGGTTTCCCATTCCAGGGTAGTGGCCTCCCATGGATTTTTCGGAGCCTTGGCGCCCCAAAGCCATGAGCCGATGAAGTTGATGGCAAACAGAATCTGGCTGACACCCAAACCAAATGCGCACATGCTGATGAAGAAGTTCAGGTTGTGCAGATCTGAAAACGACGTGTAATTCAGGTAGTCAGCAATTCGGCGGGGGAAGCCGCGAATGCCAAGGATGTGCATCGGGAAAAACGTGCCGTTGAAGAATATAAAGCTCAGGAAAAAGTGAATATACCCGAGCGTGGTATTGGTCATCCGGCCGAACATCTTGGGATAGTAGTAATAAATGCCCGCGAAGATGCCGAACATCGATCCGCCGAACAGCACATAGTGAATGTGTGCGACGATGAAGTACGTGTCATGAATGTGCACGTCAACGGCCGTCGAAGCCATGAAGATGCCCGACAACCCGCCGATCACGAACATGCTGACAAACGCCAGCGCATTGAGCATCGGCACGGTGAATCGAATATTGCCTCGCCACAGCGTGCCAAGCCAGTTGAACGTCTTGATCGCGCTCGGCACGGCAATGAACATCGTGCTGACGGCGAAGGTCGTGCCCAGCGTCGGGTTCATGCCGCTCTGGAACATGTGATGCGCCCATACAATGAAACCAAGGAACGCAATGCCCGCGATGGCGTACACCATCGGGCGGTAGCCGAAAATCGGTTTACGCGAGAATGTCGCAAGAATGTCGCTGACCATTCCCATGGCCGGCAGAATCATGATGTAGACGGCCGGGTGGGAATAGAACCAGAACATGTGCTGGTGAAGCAGCGCATATCCGCCTCCCGAGTTTTCCTGGATCTGGTTGGTCAGCACCCAGTTGAACGGTTCGAAGAAGCTGGTGAACCGATGATGGTCCAGCAGGTTGAGCATCAATGTGCTGGCCAATACGGGCGTTGCAAGCAGCACGAGCAGTGAAGTAATGAACAGGCTCCACACGCTCAGCGGCATGCGGAACATCGTCATGCCAGGGCAGCGGAGCTTGATGACGGTCGTGAGATAATTGACCGCGCCCATCAAACTGGAAAAGCCAAGCCAGAAGACGCTGAAGAACCAGCAGCTTTGTCCATCGAAGGCCACATGCTGCACCGCGCGGGTCATGATGACGCCGCCGATGAGCGATAGGACAACCGCGACTGCACGATTGGCGTATTTGTTGCCGACGTTGATGTAGTAGGCGCAGATGAAACCGATGAACAGTGTCTGCGAAAGGAACTGCGAGATGACAGGAACCGCCGACCAGTTGCTCCCATCCGGGCGTACCACATGCAGCATCGCTTGGCCAATGCCTTGATACTCGAGTTTACTTACATCATAGATAAACGGTGTTGGGCCACCGCCGTTGTATTGAATGGCGCTGAGGGGCGGATAGCTTGTCCAGCCTGCCGACGCTGCGTTGCCGGGCATGAAGAAGGCGGCGAGCATGATGGCGCCGGCCGGGAGCGCGCTCCAGAATGCCAATCCGTTCAAAAACGGAAACGCCATGTCCGCTGCGCCGATTTTGAGCGGAATCAGATAGTTGCCGAACGTTCCCACCAGCAGCACGATGATTACAAAGAAGATCATGATCGAGGCGTGCATGCTCATGACCATCATGTAAAAGTCGGGAGGCATGTACCCTTTTTCCCAGCCCATGAGCGCGCCCAGGATCGGCACGGGGTGGCCCGGCGTCACGCTGGAGTTCGGCCACGCCAACTGCCACCGAATCAACATCGCCAGCAATCCGCCAAGGATCATGAACAGCAGCCCCATGAACAGGAACTGAATGCCGATGATCTTGTGATCGCAGGAATAGATGTACTTCTTGATGAAACCGAGTTCTACATGCTCATGACCATGTGAGTGTGCATCGTCGTGAGCGTGACCCATTGAGTGGGGGATGGCTGTCATAATTGTTCCCGAAAGTCGGTTCTCGAACTTGAAATCAAAACATCGATCCGAAGCTTACTGTGCCGGAGCAGTCGTCGGATGATACGGCTTATCCAGGTTCTTCTTGTCGTAATCTTCGTTGCTGAGGAACGTGACCACTGCGGTCATGGTGTTGTGACCCTGGCCGCACAGTTCCTCACAGACCAGTTCCCAATCACCCGGATCGGTGGTGATTCGCACTTCGGTCAGGCCGGCGTCCTTGAGCCGCTGAATGACCTGGTTACGAACTTCCGGATCGGGGTTGAACGGCATGCCGTTGCGGATGATCGAGGCGCGCGGGCTGGAGGGGTTGATATATCGCCAGCCGGTGGCGTCCTTGTTCTTGTTGTTGGTTCCCGGAGCCGATTCATCGATCAGGATGATTGCATCCTTGGAAGTCGGCTTGTCCAGTTCAGCAGACAGTTTATCCAGCGGAATGGTCTGCGCGGCAGCCAGGGAACGCTCAGAACTGGCCATGTTCGACGTAAAGAAAATGTGCCCACGCATGCCGGGCAGCGCGTCCAGTTTGACGCGGAAGTTTGGCAAAAAGAAGTCGTGAATGACGTCCTTGCTCGAAAGCTGAACTTCGATGGGCCGATGAGCGGGCAACACCAGTCCGCGGCCTGGTGCTTTGGCCCAATCGTCATCCTTGCCATCCGGGTCGGCAAAATCCTTGCCCAGAGGGTTTTCCTGGTCGATGTACTTATTGATCGCAGCGACCGCCAGCTTGTAGGGCAGCGACGCCGGGCCGGGCACGCCTTCAAACGTCACATCCTTGCCATCCGCACCCACGGGCCACTTGGGGTCGGTTGGGTGGGGAAACAGCAGATATTTTCCCAGCTTTCCATCCGGGCCGGGATAAACGAAATTCCATTTGAATTGCTGGCCGATCGCCAGGACCAGTGCGCGATTCGGATCATCGCTGGCAGGCGAGTAGCGGTATTCATCCCAAACCTTTTTACTGCCCAAAGCCAGCACGGCAAGAACAATCGCGGGCAAAATCGTCCAGGTCATTTCCAGCTTGGTGTTGCCGTGGGTGAAATAAGCCTTTTTCTTTTCCGGTCGATTGCGATACTTGATTAGGAAGATCACGAGCAGCGTTTCAACCGCGATGAACGTGAACATCGTGATCCAGAAGATCACGAGAAACAGCGAATCGATGGCAGGGCCGTGCGCGGATCGCACGGAAGGCAGCCACCACTGGCCCCAGCCGGTCGGCGCTTCGCCGGCGTAGGAACTGTTCACGTTAATGACGAACAGAAAAAGAGCGATCAAACCGATACCGCAGGCTCGAAATGACTTTCGAGCCGGGCGAGATTCAGGGCTGCTCACGTGCGTTTGCTCCATCTGTTATTGTTAAACCCAAGCGGCCCGGTCCCGCCCAACCCAAGGCCGCGGCATCAGCAAAACCTTACTTCGCCATGGCAACGGGCTGCGTCGCGGGGGCGGCCTTGGCCAGCACCGGGGCAGCGGCTGCGTCGCATTCCGGGCAGCTCATCGTCTTCTCATCCGAAGCAAGCTTGACGTTGCTCGGAACCGGATCAGCCTGCGCTGAATCGGCTTTGAACGTGAAATTCACCGTCGCGTTGCCGCCCTTGACGCTGACCTTCTGCTCGGACGTTCCAAACTTCTCGTGCCACGCCTGAAGCGTGTAATCGCCATCGGGCAGGCCCTTGATGGCAAACGTGCCGTCTTCCTTGGAAACCGAGAAGAACGGATTGTCAAGCACGACAATCCAGGCGGCCATCCACGGATGCACGTCGCACTTAATCTTGATCGTTTCCGGCGCCTTGGGCGAAGGAGCGGCCTTGCCGTTGTCCTTGTTCTGCTGAGCAAAGTTGAAACCGGGATTGGTCTGTGCCAGCGAGTGCACGTTGTGAAGGAACGGATCATCGTTCTTTACCATCAGTTCCTGTCCGACCATCATCGCCAAGACGTGAGGTGTGTACATGCAGCCCTTCTGGTCGATGACGGCTGCGGTCTTGGGCACTTCACCGCCGAGCGTGGCGGGGTCATCCGTCTTAACGGAGATGACGACGTTGGCGAGGTTGCCCTTGTCGTCGGCGACAATAGTTTCCTCAACGGCGGGGTCGGCGTGCATGGCAGCGCATTCCTTGACGCCGGACATGTCGATCGTCTTCGGTTCAGGCGCTTTGCCCGAAAGAGTTACCTTGCCGGTGACATCCGCCATCGCAAACGTAGCGACAGCCATCGAAAAACCAGCAGCAAGCAAACAATGACGCAGACGCATGAAAGCCTCCAGTTCGTTGGACGTATTTGTTATTTCATTAGACCCGAAAGATTCGCGACCGTTGGAGCGAGCGAGAAAAAATAGCCGATTCCCCGGACGCTGTCCAGATTATAGCCAGCCTATGGACCCGCCGAAGCTGCTCCCGCAGGAGCGCTCGTCGGAGGTTGCACGCCTGTATAGCCACGAACACCCGCGGCATAAAGGAAATCAAGCAGCAATGCGGTCTGTTCCTGCACCGTGCTGCCATAGGTTGATTCGATTCGTTTGGCCTGATCCTCAGGCAAATTCTGAGCCCGGGGCCAGGATTGTCCATCGAGCTTGAAGACCGGCAGACCCGTGAAGAACGGCGGCATGGCCGTGCCCACCTGGATGATATTCGGCTCCTGCACCCAATGACGCACCCAACGTTGCTGCAATCGTCGCTGAGCCAGCGAGAGATTGGGCGCGGTCGGCGATTTGTTCGCGCCATTCACATTGGGATCGCCGAGCACATGGCATTTCAGGCACTGCATTTCGTAGAAGAACTGCTCGCCAAGTTTGAACCGTTCATCACTGATTTGCGGGCGAGGAGCATCGACAAAGGGATATTGAGCGGCATAAAGCTCGCGCGTGAAGCCGGCCTTGAACAGCAATGTTCGATAAACCTTTCGCAGATCATCGGGCGTGGCGGTGGGTCCGACTTCGATCGGCTTGATGTGGCCGAACACGAGCCCCCAGTCCTTGAGCGCCTGGGCAGTCGATGCAAATTCCGCTCGCTGCCACCAGTCATCACCCGGCGCAGCCGCGGCCACATCTTCAGGCGCGGGCTGGGTTGAAGCCTTCTTCGAGGCAGCAATGTATTTCACAACCGGATCGATCTGCTTGTTCAACTGCTTCGATTCCTTGTTCGAAACCGAATTGAAGTAAGCGAGGATTGCCGTCCATTCATCGTCGCTGGCGGGGAAACTCGGCATGCGGATGCCGGTGAAGATCAGCGGGCGCATCTGCTCGACGTTCTTGAAGAAATTAAACAGCCAGCCGAACTGCACCTTGTTGCCTTCGCCGCGAAGCGACGGCGGGGCCTTGGTCGGTATCTCATCCACCTTGAAATATTGCTGGATTTGCGGCAGGTTCTTTTCAATCTGGTGGCAGGAGACGCAGTTGTATTGCTCGGTCAACTGCCGGCCGCGCGCGATCTGCCTGGCCTGTTCGTTGGTGGCCAATTGCGTCAGGTGATCGCTGATCAATCGCGTTCGATTGCTCAACACAAACGCGACGATGGCATGAACCTGCTCCTCGTTCAGATAGAACGTGGGCATTTTCAATTTGTCATATGGAGCACCGACGTTGTCCCTGGTCGGTTCGAGTAGCGATTTATCGCGGTCGAATATGCGGGAATTGTTGACCTTTTGAGAAATCCAGCTTTGCCGCGTGTGTTCGATTTCCGGCCAGGCCACTTCGAGTTCTTTGGAGACTGGCTTGCCCTCGATCTTTTCGTGGATCAGGTTGGCCGCAGCCGTACTGAAGCCGTTGACCATCGACACCTTGGAAACCGGAGGCAGCCATTCGCGCTTGTGCGGATCGAGATATCCGTAGTCGAGCTTATCGACGCCTTTTTCACCCTCTGCCGACAGATTGGGGCAGGGGCTGGTGGCGGTTTCCATGCCGTTGATGGCGTGGCAACTCATGCAGCTATAGTTGGCGATCAGCTTCTGGCCGAGGAAGACCATGCGCTTCTCGTCCTTGCTCATCGCTGAAACTTCAGCTTTGGCTTGCTCCGCGGTTTTGACCGGCGTGGTCAATGCCGCGATGGCATCGGCAGTCAATTCCGCATCATCATCCGCCTTGACCTGTGCGGTTTGCCAACTGAAGCGGCTCTTGAGCTGAAGCGCGGTAAGCTGCTTTAACTTCTCCGTATCGGGATCGGTCAACCCTGCCGACCAGTTGTCGTTTGGATCGTTGGTCGTACGCTTTTGATTGAGCAGATATTCCGCCAGGTCCATCGCCTGCTGATCGCTTAATCGCAGGCGGGGCATGATGGTGTATTCGCTGTAATGGCGAGGCTCCATCACCCATTCGAAGAGCCATTGACGCGATTGTTCGAGCGATCGGCCGGCGGTCAATTTGGTTCCAATTCCACTGAGTTCCGGGCCAATCTGCACAAACACAGGCTTGGCGCTGCCGTCGGAATAGGTCGCCTTGGTGACATGGCCAGCCGGCTCAGCCAGGTGCTGCTGAACGTAAATCTGCCGCTGGTTGTAGGTCATCGACGCATAAGCCTTCTTTGCGTCGTCCGCGGTCATGCCCGCGCCTTTGACCAGATCGGTGGTGATCCATTCCTCGCCGCGCTCGTTCAAATTTTGATGACAGGCGAGGCAGCCGAGCGTGTTGAATATCTGCTTGCCCGAATCGGCATTGCCCTTGCCGTTGGCGGGCCAGACATGCTGCGGCGGCAGGGGAGTTGCGGTGCGCACCAGATATTCCGTGATCGACCGCGCTTCCTGTCGCGTTCGACGGATTTCTTCATCACTGGAATTGTTTTCCAGCATGAAGAAGTGAGGCATCTTGGTGGTCGGGCGAAACGCCTTGGGAGCCCATACCCATGTATTGATGTATTCCTTGGAGAGCTTGCTGGTCACATGACGCAGGTCGGTTCCGACCTTGCGATTTTCATGCGCGGGGATGCTGTCCATCTGGTGGCAATTGACGCAGCCCATCTGCGTGAACAGTTGCCGGCCCTCGTAAAGCGTTGGCGCATGTTCCTTGATGTCGTACACATCGGTGTGGCACCGGGCACAGTTCACCTGCACCAGGTCGCGCGACCGCATGGGCCAATCCCATTCGTGATAGACCAGTTCAAAATTACGCGGAGCCTTGGGTTCGTAAACCTTTTTCCAGTAATCAAACTGCGGCAGCGCCCAGCCGCTCGTGCCGCCGACTGGATCGGAATAGGCGACTGCCTTGCTGGCTGATTCGGATTCCGATTCCGACGGCTGAGTCGATGGCGCGGCTTCAAAATGCAGTTCGGAAACCTGCTTTGGAATCACCGAATTTTTTGGAAGCACAGCCGCGAGCATGCTCGACAGGTCCTGCTTTTCATGTCCTTCCAATGGCGGCTGTTTGAGCTGCCCTCGCAGAACCGGCACGCCGGTCTTGGAATCCACCCAGATATTGCGAGGTGTATGAGCAGCCAGCACAAAATCGGTTTCCTGACCCGAACCATCGTGGCAGCTTGTACATCCGACGGCTTCGATGCTGTGCGCGCTGTCGATATCGACATATAGCTCAAGATTGGGATGCGCGAGAATGACCGGCGAAGCATCCAGCGCCTGCAAGCCTTGCTTTTTGCGCTCGCTGTTCAGTTCATCAACCAAGGCGTAACGGTAACGATCTTCGAGTTGGTCGTACTCATCGGCAGAAAGAGTGGCTTTCAGGCCGGTGCGCAATTCCTCAACATATCGCATCGCGAGATTGCGCGGGCCATTGATGGCTGCGCCGGTGGCGGTGTGAGCGACGGTCGCCTTGGCTTTGCCGCGCTCGGCGGCGCCGTCGGAAACGGGACTCCAGCGATAGAACGCTTCGAGCAACGCGAGAAGAATCTCATTTTGGCGAGTGATTTCAGTTTGATCCGTCGAGTCGGCCTTGTAAGCAAATGGCGAAACCGCCTTGCCATCATATTCAACAGTCGCCACAGTTCCGTTGACGCTTCTGGCAATCGCGGCAATTCTCGCGTTGTTTCGCGTGATCTGCGCCGGGGCGAGGGTGCGGGCGTAATTGTGCCAGAAATCGGCGTTGGCGACGGCGCCGGGCTTGGCTGCGGTGGCGACAGGCGCTGTCGCTCCGGTCGGCGCAACCGCGGGCAGATTCAACTGGCGAACCGTCGCAACCTGATCTTCCAGATACGCCAGCACCTTTTCTTCGGTGTAATCCTTTTTGCCGATGTTGACGTGGCAGGTGGTGCAGCGGTCGATCGTGGTGATCTTCATGAACGCCACGTCAGTCTGCACTTCGGGAAGCACAATCTGCTGCACCCGCTCGGCGGGGTTGACGAAACCCATCAGCGGGGCGTCGCGAACGATTCGGCTGACGCGTCCAAAGATTCCATTGACTCCGCCTTGCCGACCGGGATCGATCGCAACGGCGCGCTTTTGCAGCGCATCGTAGTCGCCACCCAGTTTTGTTCGCTCTTTCTTCAGTGCATCTAGCTGGGCGGTTTGTTGATCCAGCTTGTCCCGCACTTCAGCGATTCGATTTCCGTACGATGCCAATTCCTCCGTGAATTCCGCGACCTGCTTTTGCGGCTCAGCCAGCTTCTCGTTCAATTCGCGAATGGCCGTCTCATCCTGCGCAGCCACCGCATCCTGAAGATTGGCCTGCCAGACCTGCACGTTGGATTTCAGATTGTTGAGCTTGAATTCGAGGGTCGCTCGCTCGCTGTCCAGCTTTTTCTTTTCAGCGACGAGGTTCTCGTATTCCTTGTTGCTGGTGGCGAGTTTGGTTTCCTGATCGGCGATTTCCGATTTGAGTCGTTCGAGCGATTTCTGTTCCTCGGGCGTGAGTTGGCGTTGAATTTTCTCGTCGGTCAAAGCCAGGTCCCACGCCTGGGCTTGGCGCTGGGGGATGCGCCAATCCTTGTCATGATCCTGAATAATGGCCCAATTACTTACTGCCAGCAGCAGAATCGCCGACAGCGCAAAAACTACATTGAGCCGCTTGATGTTCCAAAAGGTATCGGTCGGAATGGGCATACCGCAGAATCCGTTGCAAGTGACCACCGCGCCATGAACCGTGCCGGCGCGACCGCGCTGCCAACGCGGAGCGGGAGACTATAGAGACTCTGTCTCAAGCGCTCAAGTCTTTGAAACTTCACGATTTTTGAAAGATACGTCCCAAAATGCGCGATCAGGAACGGCCTCTTTGTCCGATACATGGTTCATGCGAATCTATCTCAGCTTTTTGGCGATTCTGGCAGTGACGGCGGGGTGTCAGGATCAAAACAAACAAGGACTCGGCGGTCTTCAGAGGATCTCCGACGCAGAGGCTGTCAACCTCAGCTCCGGCCAGTCTCATTTCGACAATAGCCAGGATCCTCCCTTTACCGCGGCGACCCGTTTCGCGGCGGGACAACTGGCGGAAAGCATGAATCAGCAGCCCCGCGCCATCGCTCAATACAATGAGGCGATCAAGCTCGACCCCAGGCATCAGCCTTCTCTATATCGCCTGGGTGTTCTTTACGCCCAGCTTCATCAATATGACGATGCCGTCAACGCGTGGAAGCAATACGTAAAAGCGACCGATTCGTCCGCAACTGCCTATTCAAACCTCGCCTACTGCTACGAACTGGCGGGTAGACCCGCCGACGCCGAGGGAGCTTACAAACTCGGCATCAAGCGCGATCCCAACAACCGTTCCTGCCGCATTCATTACGGAGTGATGCTCGTCAAGCAGGGCAAGGCTTCTGAAGGCACCAGGCAGTTTGAAGTTGTTCTCAAGCCGGCCGAGGTTCATTACAACGTCGCCGCGGTCTATGAACAGATGGGGCGAAAAGAGGACGCCAAGCTGGAGTATGAGAAAGCGCTGGAGCTTGATCCCAACCTGGCGGATGCTCACGAGAGATTGTCGCAACTTGAATAATAACAATGATTTATGTTTGATTCGACTCTGGATTGTGGCTGGAAGCGGCGATTGCGGCTCGCATAAGGACGCCAGCGCGATTATCATCCTCGCGACCGAGGGAGAAGTTTGATGCCGAAGTTATCGTGGGCTGTCATTGCATATGGGCTGGTATTGATCGCGGTTGATTCCGCGTTTTCAGCCCAGGCCAACCTGCCAAAAGTGCTTTCCATGCCGTGCTGGGCGGTCGGATTATTGCTCATCGCCGCCGGCCTGGCTGCCGCTCAGCGACGGCATTCCCTCAGACAAACCGGAGCGATCGTCGGAATCATCCTGCCCCTGTTCCTCGGGTGCATGTTTGGCTGGCATGTCATAACGGGCGAGCGGCAGGATCGGGTGGCGATCATGGTTTTGACGGCTCTGTCGCTGGTCAGCTTTGCCGAAGTAGTGATGGCATTAAGCTTCCGGCCGCGTGAAGGGATTGCCAGCCGAGGATATGCAGTTCCGATTGCGACCCCCAAACCCAAGCCCACCGAAACCTCTCAACCCCGCCGCTCCGAAGTCGGATAACTTCCGGTTTTGGGTATTGAGTACCCGTTAAGTCTCCAAAAATATCTCACTCCGCCCGATTTTGACCGTATTAAATACGCCAATCCTTTAATTCTGCCGAGCTTACACCTCAGCCTGGGAGGTTTACGCCGTTTTTGCCATGAAATACGGTCCACTGCAATAATTTGTGCCTCAAGCGAACCTGAACGCAAAACATGGCGTATAATATGTTGGAATAAATCAAACGATCCTCCTTCCCTGGGTGGCGTGGAATGCCGAGAGATCCACGCCACCTTTTTTATGCGCCCGTTTTTTCGGTCGATTTGGCCTCCCAAATCTCGTCGTGCACGGGCTGAATGACAAGCAAAAGGCGATTATCCAACACAAATCGATATGAATCGCCTGCATCGGTTTGAACGGTGCAGGTTCCGGCTCCGATGCGCAGAACATGTCCACGATCCCCCGGAATGGGCCCCTCGTAATCCAGATACATCCGGCGATGATCGCGTAGCTTGGTGAGTCGCGTCCGCTCAAGTATCGGCCAGCTCGGCGATCGCCACGTCGATAGCTGCGAGCCCGGCGCGGTTTCAAACATCAAATCATAATGCGGTTCTTCCACACCTTCGTGCCTCGAAATGACGTAACGCAAGCTCATCACGCAATCAGCACCGGCGGGGCGACATAGCCGCTGCGCACTCGGCCGCTGGGATCGATGCTGCTCTTCAAATCACACGGATGGGCTTCCGCCCCCAAATTCCAATCCTTTGAATAGTCGGCGGCGATCTGATCCAGTTCCGCCTTGGTCAGATTCGGTTTTTCCGTGGACTCTGCCGCTTCCTTGATTTCCTTTTCGTTGAGCAGCGTGCCGGTGATGCTCGTCAACGCCGGGTCCATCAGCAGCCACTTACAAGCAAGCTGATGCACGTTCATTCCATGATTGGCTGCGTAATGACGGACCAGGTCCAACTTCTTCAAACCGTAAATCTTCCAGGACTGATCGCGAAATTTGCGATGATCGGATTCACCAATGGTTGTGTCGATTTTTACGACATCTTTTAGAATCGAGCTGTTGTCATGCACGCGTGCCAGGACCCCGGCGTGTTGTGATCGAGCGACTTCGCAGAACTCCCGGCCTGGGTTCTGCTCAAACATGTTGTAGACGGTCTGCACGGCCTTGGCGTTGTGATCGATCATCGCCTTGACGCCTTCCTCGCGCCAGCCGATGGCGGGGCCCAGCGATACGCCCCACGCCTTGATCTTGCCTTCGCTTTTCAGTTTTTCCAGTTCGGCAAACATGTCATCGCGAAACTGTGGCAGCTTGATGTTGTGGGCCATGAACAGGTCGAGATAGTCCGTGCCCAGGCGTTTGAATGACTGCTCGATCGCAAATCGCATGAACTTTGGCGAGAAATCCTGCCTGCGTTCGCGATGCGAGCCCGCTTCACCCGGGTCGCTGTAAAAGTCGTAACCAAACTTTCCGCCGATCTCGATCTTGCCGCGATCGATCCCGGCGGTCTTCAGCCATTCGCCAAACAGCGTTTCCGCGCGGCCGTTGCCGTAGGCGTCGCCGTTGTCGAAAAAGGTGATCCCCTGGTCCATCGCGAAACTGCAAATGCGATTGCAGTCTTCCTGCGAATAGTGGCCCCACCAGTCCACGCCAAATATCCAACACCCCAGCGAAACCGCTGAGACTTCCAGGCCCGTATCCCCAAACTTGCGACGTTGCATGCAGTTATCCTTTCAGCAACTGACCAAATACATGATAAGTTCCCAACCGGGCCGAAGAAAGTCATGGGCTACTCCTCCTTATATAAAAACGTTTCGCCTGATCGGTGGGTCGCGTTTTTGAATTCAAAACCCACGGCAGCGCCGTGGGCGTTTCTCGGTGGATCGCCTGCGGTGATGATTGACCGCGATCGGCGAGCGTAGGATGATCTGTCGAGCCATTATCATTGTCGAATGGAACAGCAAGCCCTCCATACCCCGCTCAACATCCTTGTTGTGGATGACGAGGCGAATATCCGCAAAACGCTGGCGATCGGTCTCGAAGCCGATGGCCACCACGTCATCGCGGTGAGCAATCCCGCTGATGCCATCGCCGAGAACAGCAGAAGATCGTTCGATCTGGCGTTTGTGGATTTAAGACTCGGCGCAGCACACGGCATGGATCTGATTCCATCGCTGATGGCGGAAAGCCCCTGGCTGAGAATCGTCATCATTACAGCTCATGGCACGATCGATAGCGCGGTTGAGGCCATGAAGCGGGGCGCATCCGATTATCTCACCAAACCGTTCACGCCCGCGCAGGTTAAAGTCATAACGGATCGCGAAGCACAGTTGCGCGCTCTTCAAATCAAGGTTGCGGGGCTGGTGGAAAACTTCGCCGAAGCGGATGCGGCTTTGAAACTGGAGAGCGCCAATCCGGCCATGCAGCGGGCCATCAATCTCGCTCGACAGGTCGCTGATACCGATGCAAACGTGCTGATTCGCGGCGAAAGCGGCACGGGCAAGGGCGTGCTCGCCAAGGCCATCCACGCATGGAGCAAACGGTCGGCTCGCGCATTGGCGACCGTTTCATGCCCGTCCCTTTCATCGCAACTTCTCGAAAGTGAACTGTTTGGCCATGCCAGGGGCGCATTCACGGGCGCCGTGCGCGACAATCCGGGACGTATCGCCGCCGCCAGCGGAGGCACACTCTTTCTCGACGAGATCGGCGACTTGCCAACTGAACTTCAGCCCAAGTTGCTGCGCTTTGTGCAGGACAAGGAATTCGAACGCGTCGGCGATTCAACTCCGAGGCATGCCGATGTGCGAATCATCTCGGCGACCAATGTGGACCTCGACGACGCGGTAAAAGCAAAGCGATTTCGTGAAGACCTGCTGTTTCGGCTTAATGTCGTGCAGATCCATGTTCCGCCGCTTCGCGAGCGGACCGAAGACCTGATTCCATTGGCGGAAACGATTTTGCGGGCTCATCGCGAATCGCGAAACATCACCGGTTTCACCAATGACGCGCTGGCAGCAATCAGGGGTTATGCCTGGCCGGGCAATGTGCGCGAGCTGCGAAACGCCATTGAACATGCGGTTATTTTTTGTCGCGCCGAAAAAATCGGCGTTGAACATTTCCCCGCCAACCTCGCGCCCAGGCCTGCCGCAATCCAGATCGGGGATTCAGTCTCAATCGATCAGATCGAGGAAATACACATTCGCCGGGTGCTTGCTTCGAGCAAATCGCTGGATGAAGCAGCGGAAATTTTGGGCATCGATCTTGCCACTCTCTGGCGACGCCGCAGGAAATATCAAATCTGACGCCGGCCCCTTGCACGATTCAATGTCCCCAGGCAGCCGAATCGTGCAAATTGCACGATCAAAAATACCGCCCATGAGTATAAATTGATGAACCACGCACATTGGCATCGAGTGCGCATATGGTGGGAGGCAGCCATGTTTGGATTGCGTCAAAAATTATCGCTGGGTTTTGGAGGCCTGTTGGTCATCCTCCTGCTTGTCAGTTCGCTCAGTGTTTTGGTGCTCAACCGCTATAGCGCTGCGCTGCAAAAATTTTTGATCGAGAATTATCGCAGCGTCGAATACGGGCAGCACATGAAGGAATCGATCGACCGGCTTGACGCGATCGCCCGCAATGCAGTGGCCGGCCGATTCGGTTCAAGCGATCTGGCAGCGGCCACGCGCGCGAATTTTGAGACCAACCTTCACGATGAAACCAAGAACATCACGCTGCATCCGCGGGAAGACCAGATCGTCGCCGAATTGGCCAGGGCATGGAGTTCATATCAAACCGCCCACGCCATCGTGGTTGATCCCACATCGACCGTTCAGGACCGGGAACAGGCCATGAAGCAGGTCGAAACGAGTTCCGATGCGGTCAATCAATTGGCGCAGGAGATCATTGGCATGAATCTGGACAACATGGTTGTCGCCGATGGACAGATTCAGCGGTCCGCCTCCGCGGCGCTGACGATGATGTTTGCACTTTCCGCGGCAGGCGTGCTGCTGGCGGTCCTGTTTATCATCGTGCTGGGACGCTCGATGCTTCAGCCGTTATCGAGCCTGACCAAATCAGCCCGGGAAATCGAGCGCGGCAATCTCGACCTGGTTGTGCAGGTGCATTCCAAAGACGAAGTCGGACAACTGGCCGAGGCGTTTAATTCCATGGCCGCCAAGCTGCGGGAATTTCGCCGGACCGATCGCGCCAAGCTTGTGAGAACTCAGCGGACGACGCAACTATCGGTCAACAGCCTGCCCGATGGCGTCGCGATCATCGGCCCGGAAGGCAACGTGGAACTCGCCAACGATGCGGCCCAGAAACTCTTCGGCCTTGCACCGGACATGCCGCTGGCTTGCTCAAACATCGTCGGGCTTGCAGAACTTTATCGCAGGGCCGTTGCCGAACGCCGCACCATCGAATCAAAGGGTTACGACAGCGTCATCCAAATTTTCAATGGACAGGAGAGATTCTTTCTTCCCACGGCCGTTCCAATCGTCGATGAAGAACGCAACCTCGCAGGCGTGACGCTCGTGCTCGCGGATGTCACCAATCTTCGAAAGCTCGACGAAATGAAAAGCGGCATGCTCTCGGTGGTCAGCCACGAATTGAAAACGCCACTTACCAGCATACGCATGGCCGCCCACCTGCTGATGGAGGAGAAAATCGGTTCGCTGAATTCAAAACAGCAGGAACTGCTGAGCGCCGCGCGCGAGGATGCCGACCGCCTTTACCAGATCATCGAAAACCTGCTGGACATGGGACGAATCGAATCGGGCAGAGGGGCATTGGATATGAAGCGCATGCGCCCCGAAACGCTCATGTCCGATGCGATTGCGGAAGTGAGCGCGGCCTATCGCGACCGCGGGGTTGAACTTGTAAGCGATGCGCCGGCCGATCTCCCCGACGTCATGGCCGACCCGGGCCGAATCAGCCATGTTTTTTCCAACCTGCTTAACAACGCGCTGAAACATACTTCCGCTGGCGGAAAGGTGTCGCTGGGTGCTTCGGTCGATGGACCTTGCCTGCGGTTTGATATTCAAGATACCGGCTCGGGAATTCCGCGGGAACATCTGCCTCGCATTTTCGAGCGGTTTTACCGGGTGCCGGGACAAACCACGACCGGCGGCGCCGGACTGGGACTGGCCATCACAAAAGACATTGTCCAAGCCCATGGCGGAACGATCTCCGTCCAAAGCCAGGTCAATAAGGGAAGTCGTTTCAGTTTTACTTTGCAGATTGCAAGTGCGCGATAATTTGCCACAAAGTTCTGGATGCACAACACCAAACGGTAATGGTCACTGCGGGAATACGCAGATGCGCGAAAATTCAGCGCATTTCATCGACCAATCCGCTTGTCCGATTCGTCATATGGCGCGCACTTTTGTGCAGTTTCATGGAGCCTACAGACAAGAATTTGATCCACAGATTTCACAGATGACACAGATTAGGAAA
>DASZXJ010000087.1:0-4218 GCA_035545895.1 Tepidisphaeraceae bacterium
TCCTTTCGAGCAAAAGGTGATTGACGGCCACTTCGGTGGACCGTTCTAAAATGAATGTGACGCCAGTTTACTGGTGATCACGAATTCACCGAGCAAGAGAGGAGCACTCGGCTTGCATGGGTTCTCTGCAATGGACCGGCCCTGTGTTACGCGTTTTGGGTAAACTGAAATTCGGTCGGCGCGGGGCCGACCACTGAACATTGAGCCGTTATCCGGCAGCCGGTTTACGCGACACTTCATTCGCCAATCGTTCAAGATTCTGGTCGTTGGCGGGGACGACGATGTGCTCGATGCGCCTGGCGACTTCTGGATTCTCGAAGGCCTGCGACCATGAGACGAGCGTTCCCGTCCCTGATGCAGTCAGGATGATCGTCAGCCGAAACTTCGGCTCGGTGACGTGCTGAACGACGACCTTCTTCAGCGATTCGATTTCCGCGAAGGCATATTCGTTGGGATAGTTTTTCCCATCCGGCCCGTGCATGGTCAGCAACCAGCGCCCGCCGTTCTTGAACTCGCAGACGTCGAACGTATTGGTGAAACCGGCCGGTCCCCACCAGCGCGCCAGTCGCTGCGGATCACTGAATGCAGCAAAGACCTGTTCCACGGTTGCCGGGATTTCACGGAATGTATTGAATGTCATTGGAATTTTCTTATTTAAGATTCGCAATCATGCAAACGGATTGATCAATTCCATTGTGACGCGCTGCCTGGCGGGTTCGTTGCGGTCGACCGAGTAAAGCAGGACGTTGGTATCAACGGCGTTCATGAAGTTGTTCGCTCTCCACGCGATCCTTTTTCACATCCGCCACGCCCTCAACCTGCCGGGCGGTGAAGTTCTCGACGTTTTTTAGCACGAAAGTCGGCACATCGGTTTCGTGCTGCGCTTTGATGTTTTCGAACTCGGCGTCTTTCACATCTTCCAGGATAAATGCTGGGCGGAAGTCCCGGTTCATGTAGCTGAGCGTGATATTCGCCATTTCCAGCCCCTTCACGTGGCGGATGTAGAACCCGTATGCCGGGATCATGCCGAACATCCGAGGTTCGGGGTATTCGCGAATGCGCTCGGCCGGCTGGCTGGTCGCCAGTTCGCGCGGGCCGCCGCCCTGGTAGACGATGCGGATGTTGCTCAGCCGCAGGTCTTCGATGTCCGCGCCGGGAATGCCGCTGATGATCGAGCTGTAAAGCGGTGCACTGTTGTATACGACGACATTGTCGATGTGGACGCGCTTGAGCGTGCCCGGAGGCGGTTCGTTGGGCCCGCGAGCGCGAGCGCCCAGCCGAATGAAAAAGGCGGAGCTCCAGACATCGCGCATGGTGATGTTCGAAATCGTCACGTCTTCCAGATTCGCGCCATCGACCGTTTCCAGCGCCAATCCTCGGCAATAAGAGAAGACGCAGTTGTTGATCGTGATGTTCTTGAATCCGCCGTTGGATTCCGTGCCGAATTTGATTCGGCCGGTGGGTCCGCTGGAAAGAGTCTTTTGAAACGATCGCTTATACGTGCCATCCAGCAGCGTGCCCATGTCATATCCGCTGACCTGGCAATTGGTGATGGTGACGTTTTCGGTGGCGCGGTTGTAGCCCAGTGCGAACGAACTTTTTGGGCAGATGCCGTCGTCGCTGGGCGAGTTGACGGTGCAATTGGACATGCGGACGTTCTGGCAGCAGTCCAGATCGACGCCGTCGCGGTTGGTGTCGATCTTTACGCCATCGAGGGTGAAGTTATCCACGCCGGTGGCGAGGATGGCGAAGTGCCCGCCGCGAAAGATGGTCACGTCTCGGATAATTACATTGCGGCAAAGTTTGAGGGCGATCGCTTTATTGCCGATGCCCGTGGGCAATGAGTCTCTGGCGTTGGGATAGCTGAGGGTGGGGTTATTGGGATCGTTTGGGTTGTTGGTATCGGCCGCTGGCGCGGGCAGGGGATCGGGCCAAGTGGGCGCGGCCGAGGTGAGTTCCGCCGGGCGTGAGGCAGGTTGGGTTGTCGGCCGCTGCCCGCGACTGAGTCCTTTGCCATCGATCATGCCCGGGCCGAGGATCGAAATGTCAGTCAGGTTCTCGCCCCAGATCAGACTGTTGTGCCAATGGGTATGGCCGAAGTCCTGGTACTTGTCCCAAGGATTGGCTTCGGGCGGATCGTACATATCCAATCGCTCGTCGGTCGGCGACTGGGCTGCAAGAATCGTCGCGCCTTGTTCCAGATAAAGCGCTACCTTGCTCTTGAGACGGATTGAATACGACAGATACGAGCCAGGCGGGAAATAAACGGTTCCGCCTCCATTGGCGGCGACATGATCGATCGCCGCGTTGATCGCGCGCGAGTCGATGTTCTGGCCATCGCCTTTGGCGCCGAACGATTTCACACTATAAACCCCGCGATTTGAGCCGCCGGGCATGTGCATCTGCATCGATTCGCAGCCGCTGGTTAATCCAATCATTACAATCAGAGCAAGAATGGTTCGATTCATGGAAATAGGTCTCCTCCCTATGAATTTCCTCGTATCGCGAATATAAGCGAATGGCAGATGCGGGCACAAGAAAACGACAAATTCAGCAGCGGACGCGCCGGTGGATTGAGCCTGATGATTCTTGTCGTCTGCGCGATCGTCCGTGCTCAAGACCCGACGAGCCAGCCCGTTCTGATCGATGCCTCTGACAAATCGGCGATCACGTCGGCGATCGGGTCGGACGTGGTGATTCAGGGGGTTGTTTCGTCGGCCGCATGGAGTCGCACGGGCGCGGTCATGAATATCGAATTTACCGGCACTGATCGAAGCGGATTGCTCGCGGTCGTATTTCAGCGAAATCGACCTGCATTTGACGAGGCGTTTGTGGGTGATGCCGCGAAAACCATCACCGGCGCAAAAGTGCGGATCAAAGGCAGGTTGGAGGAATACTCCGGCCCGTTGGAATCGTTGAAGGGACATCCGCAGATGATCCTGACCCGGCCGGATCAGATCACGGTGATGAATCCGACATCCCAACCGGCGGAATAGGGGTCTATTTGCTGGTGGCGGGCGCTTCGCCGCCGGGGGCAGGCGCTGCGGGGGTATTTGCAACATCTTTCGTCGGGGTTGGCGGGGCGTCCTGCAATTGCTCGACGAGCGTGGACGTCACTTCCACCTCAACCCGCCGGTTCAGTGCCTGCAGATCGGATGTATAAGCACGCTGCTGTACCGGTTCGAAAGTTGAGCAACCCGCGACGCGCAGGATGACGGGCGCGACGCCTTTGCTGGTCAGATAATCGTTCGCCGCCTGCGCCCGGCGCAGGGAGAGGTCCATTTTTTGCTCGTCGGTGGCATTTTCGCCCAAGTCATCCAGGGCGGTATGTCCTTTGATGACGACGATATTTCGGTGGCCGCGGATTTGTTCGGCAATCTGATCGAGTGCGGCAAGGCCGTCCTTGTCGATTTTTGGGTCTCCCTTGTCGAAGTTGATTCGTCCGCCGACGGCCGCCTGCTTGCCTTTTCGGATGGTCATGACTTCGGGGTCCGTTCCTTCGGCGCCCTTGGATTCCTGGCGGTTTTTGCCTTTTTCACCGGGGCCGTTAAGTTTCATGCGCTCCAGTTTGTTCAGGAGCATCTGCATATCGACTGCTTCGCGGCTGGAAGGATCGGGGATGTATCCAAACGCTTCGCGGATGGCTGCGAGCATTTTGGTCAATTCTTCGCTCCCGGGTTCGCCGGGTTTGGGCGCTTGTCCGGGCTTGAGCACCCAGAGGATGACAAACAAGCCCATCATGCACATGATCAGATCCGCCAATGTGAAGATCCATTCCGGGCACTCTTCGCAGATTTCATGAGGATCGCATTTTTTGCAGGCTGTTTTGGCCATTGAATTCAGCAGGCGGCTGGCGGCTGGCGGCTGGCAGTAATGGAAATGATCCGTCCTGACTGCCTGCTGCGTGCTGCCCGCTGCCAGCTCTCCTTATGCTGCCTTTGGCATGGCGGCTTGCTGTTTGGCGCTGAGGAAACTGAGTAGTTGCATTTCGACGACGCGGGGGTTGTTGCCCGCCTGGATGCTCAACACGCCTTGCAGAATGATTTCCTTGCTAAAGGCTTCTTCCTTGCTTTTAAGGCCGAGTTTTTCCGCGATGGGGCCCGCCATGATGTTTTGTACGAGAGCGCCATAAAGGGTTCCGGTCAAAGCGCCTGAAAGGGCGCGGCCGATGACGCCGGCGTCGCCGTCCAGATGGCTGAACATCGCCACCTGCGCGCA
>DASZXJ010000088.1:0-8678 GCA_035545895.1 Tepidisphaeraceae bacterium
CTTGGTCAAAGCCGAACCGCGAACCGGCGCAGCACTGGGACTGGCCGCAGCCCACGGCTTCGCCAGCGTCACGGCTGCCGATGCAAAGGGATGGTTCGAGAAATGCGGCTACTGTGTACACTGACCTGAAAACCGCTCTAAGTAGGAGTTTTTTGTCCGTTTCAAAACCGCTTCGAATCGCGTTGCGTGAGTTAGGTATTTGTACGATAATTTCCTTGCCTTTTGATTGGCCAATGGCTATGTAAGGATGATTAAACTTTACGATCCATGGAAGGTTTGTCCCATAATTATGGAACCTCTTGGTACGAAGCTTCGTCGTCAACGCCGTCGGCTGGGGCTGACATTGGATGAATTGGCGGGTCGGAGCGGTATATCCAAACCATATTTGTCGCTGATCGAAACGGGCCGGGTTGGTAATCCGCCGAGCGACGAAAAATTGCGCCGGCTGGAGCAAACCCTTGGCTTCACCTCCGGCGAATTGCTCAGCCAGGCACATCTCCAGCGCACCCCGCGCGACGTGCGGGTCATGCTTCAGCAACTGATGGGAAAGAGGGGGCCAGGGGCCAGGGGCGAGGGGCAGGAAAATGCTGTCTCGCCCCTAGCCCCTCGTCCCTTGCCCCTTGATCTGGACGATGCATATCTCTCTGGTGTTTTGCAGGAACTGGTGGGTCAATCATCCGGCAATCTCGAGACAATCCGGACCAATGCGGTGCCGGTGATCAACCGTGTTTCAGCGGGCTATCCAAAAGATTTCACGGATATGTCATATCCCAAAGGCGCTGCTGACGATTATGTGGGCTGTCCCGATGTTCAGGACAAGAATGCCTTTGGCGCTCGCGTTCATGGCGATTCAATGCAGCCCAAGTATCGCGAGGGGGATATCATCATTTTCTCGCCTGCCATTGCCCCGCGCAATGGTGACGATTGTTTTGTCCGATTCGCTGACGGTCAAACCACGTTCAAGCGGGTCTTTTTCGAATCGAATGAAGATGGAACACCGGTTTTACGCCTTCAACCGCGAAACGAGAAATATCGTCCGCAGATCGTTCCAGCCGAGCAGATTAGCGGGTTGTATAAAGCGGTCTATCGATATGAGCCAGTGCGGGGCGATTGAGATGCAAAAGGATGAAGTCGCAAATCACAAGTCAGAAGGATGAAGAATGAAGGATGAAGGTTCGAATTCATTCCTTCGATTTCTCATTTATCTCTGGACATTCCCAACCACTTGCGTTGGTTTACTTTTTATCCCGCTGGCGATGCTGGGCGGGGGAAAAGTCCAAATCGTCCAAGGCGTTCTTGAAATTCATGGACAATGGATCGCCTGGCTATTGCGAACACTCGTGCCGATTCCCGGCGGGGCGTCGGCAATGACTCTGGGCCATGTGGTCATCGCCCGGGATCAAGCCTGCCTGGATTCCTCCCGCGAGCACGAGCGCGTCCATGTCCGGCAGTGTGAACGCTGGGGGCCATTTTTCATACCTGCCTATCTGCTGGCGAGCCTTCTGGTCAAAATCCGTGGGCTGGATGCGTATCGTGATAATCCGTTTGAACGGGAAGCTTACGAACGGTCATAATGTTTGAGAATCCATTCTGCAGGGTTCAATTTCGGCTAACCAGATGTCTTGCGCATTTGCGGCTGCATGGGGAATTCATAAATATAGATGCTCCCGCCAAGAATGGCGATCGGATTAAATTGCAGCAAGCCTCGATAAATCTCCCGGCTATGCTCGTCGTAGAAGATTCCCTGCAAGTGGGTTGCGCTGATGGCGACATAGCACGACTCGGATTCAGAAGGCAGGACGCGCTCGTTGGCGAACATCCATCCGCCGGGCATGTGAGTCGCTTTAATGCCGTAATATGCCGGGTCAGCCGTGCCGAAATAGCAGAGGTACATTTTCTTCGGCGAAGCGGCCTTCTGCCACTGTGCGAGCAGTTTCAAATCCTGTCCCCAGTCGAGATTGGAATCGCCGAGCAGGCGAATGCCATTGTTGATACCGCCCGACGGGAAATTGAAAAACGCGATGTAATTGGGATAGGCCGTCAATGTCTCCACCAACAAGCCGAAGAGCAAAACGCTGACGATTGAAACGCCTACATGCCGTAGGCTTCGAACCAGCCCAGCCAATCCCACGCCGACGGCCATGAAAATGAACGGATACACCGGCAAAATATGACGGATGCCGATATTCATCGTTGAATTGAGAGCACTGAAGAAGTAGATGGCTCCCGGCAGTGCTGCGCCAATCGTCGGCCACCAATTGATCGACGCGCGTGATTCGGAACTGAAAAGTTTCGTCAATGCAATCGTGATGCCGACCGACCCCGCCAACATGGCCAGCAATGTTGCCACGGGAGTTTTGAACAATATGACACACGGGAAATAGAACCACCATCCCTGCGTTCCAATCTCACCCAGCAGATAGGAATTTCGCAGGATTGTCGTTGTGTAGGTGTACAGAAATCCCCACAGCCAGGCTTGCGGCAGCAGATGGATCGAATCAGCGAACATCACCGCGCTGGCAACGCCGCCTTGAGGCTCGGTTCGGACCATTTCGGCGGTGACGAGATCACCATTTCCACCCATTCGCGCGGCGATGCGATCATGTTTGAGCCGTTCGATGACGTTGGACATGTCCAGCGGCGGCAACCCTCCGCTGGCGGAGGAAAAGCGGAAATCGTAGCACGACCAGATCATGACCATGGAAATCAAAGCGACCGCGACACATGCCAGCACGGCTGCAACGGTTCGCTGTGCTCGCGTCACAAGGTTACGCCCCAGAACCGTCCAGGGCTGCGGCAATAATGCTCGGATCAATAGGCCGACAAACAGGATGAGGCCGCAAAGCGTTCCGGAGAATTTGATGTTCAGCGACAGCCCGCACGCCATCGCCATTGCCGCCAGTGACAACCCCGTGCCGCGCCGGCCAAATTGCCACATCGCCATCGCCATCGCGACAAATGCAAACGAGAACATCACATCGTTTTTGACGATGGAAGCATGTCCCAGAAAGCCTGGATCGAAAGCAAACAGCGCCGTTGCGATGACCGCCGCTGCCGGACCCGCCAATCGCCAGGACCACCAGGCAATCAGTCCGCCCAGCAGGATCGCGACAAACAGGAACATCATTCGCGACTTCTGAACGATTTCGTCGGCATTGTTTTCAGGCGTGTCGAACAGTGTCACCATGCAGATCGCCCACTGATATGCGTGGTGATCTTCATGCACCAATTCGTCGCCGATTTTCAGGTTGAACCGCAATTTGACTGAATCATGTCCAAACGGAAGCGATGCCCAATATCCAAAAAAAGACGGGTCTTCGGCGTCCATGACAAAACTGCCGGTTGTGCGCCGGGCAATGCCGCTGACCAGATGCAATGGTTCATCGTAAGTCGCGCTCTTGGTTCGACTGGCCGAACAGGAAAGGCCCGCAAAGCAGAGGAGCAGGAGTACGCAGGCGCCGATTGCGATTATTGTGGCAGTGTGCTTGTGCTGCGCCGGGCTTTGAGGAAGTGCGTCAGTCATGGTTTGATGGCAACCGAGATTACGCTTAATCCAAACGGAAGCGGCACGCGACCCAGAATATGACGTTCGCTGGAATATAGAGTCTTCAGCGCCCAGTTCACCGGTGCCGAAGGCACGCGCATTGCGGCTTTGGGATCGACCGGCCTGGATTTTTTTTGCATCATTCGCACGGTTGCAGCCACCGGAAACAGGGCGGTGTTCGCATAGCTGAGCAAATCGACCCTAAGCCCCGCCCCCTTGAATAATTCGCCAAGCTGCCGGCGATTGTACCTTCTGAAATGATGATGCAGGTCATCCCAATAGCTCCATAGCCATTGATATGCCGGTACGGTGGCGATCAATATTCCGCCGCTGCGAAGCAATGAGACGGCTTGAGACGCAGCGGCGCGGTCGTCTTCGAGATGTTCCAGAACGTCCAAGAGTAATACCGCATCAAACTGTCCGCCGGTGAGTGAGAGGCCGGCGGAAAAATTTCCCAACTCAGCGCGCACGCCTCGCTGGACACAAAATTCGATGGCATGAGGCGAACCGTCGATTCCGACCGCATCGAAGCCGCCGTTCAGACGTGCGAGCATCGCTCCGCAGCCGCAGCCCAGGTCCGCCACGCGCGGGCGCGAACCATTGGCTGCCGGTAAGTAACGGTGCAGCAGATTCAATACGATCTGCTGCTTGGCGGTATACCACCAGTGGCGGTCTTCCACCTCAAACATGGTTTGATAAACATCGTCCTGCATGACTATGTGATCGGCCTGATCCTCCGCGGAAGTCAATTTTACCGGATTGTACGAAGATCGTAGAGATAAATCGTCCCGCCGAGCACCTCCGAAGGACTCAGCGCGGAATAGCCTATGAATGAGTTATTGTAAATTCCCTGCAAACCGGTTGCGCTGATGGCCAGCACATGGGAGGTTGCAAACTCACGGGTTGGAGGCCACGCAGGCAGAGGATCGTATTGAATCTGATAAAAATTCGGGTCCACCGTCCCGAAATACGCCAATCCGATCGGCGGATTACCATGCTCTTTCTGCCATTTTGCCAAGGCCGGAAGATCCTGCCCCCAGTCGAGATTTGAATCACCGAGTAATTGCCAAGGGTCTCGCCAGCTTTTCGCGGCGAGGTTGAAGAATGAAATATAGTCCGGCCAGGCGGTCAGAGCTTCCAGAGCCAGGACAGCGCATAAGATGATCATCAGCCTGCGGATTTGCCAGCTGCGATTTACAAGCGGGGCCATGATTACGGCAGTGCCGACATATAGCAGTGGAAATACCGCCAGAATGTGTCGTAAACCGATGTTCACGTTGGAAGACATGGCCGCTAACAGCAGAGCAAACGCGGGAAGCATAATACAGGTCGCCAGCCAAAATGAACTCATCACTTGTTTCCATTGTTTCAGTGCAAAAACAATGGCCATCGAAATACTGATGAGTGATGCCAGCGGCATTTTGAACAGTGTCGCAAGCGGAAAGTAGTCCCAGCGTCCGCCGAATTCGATTTTTCCGAGCAGATAGTTGATTCGGGTGGTTCCATTCGCGACGACGCTGAGCACGCCGTTGATCCACGCTTCGGGCATCAAATGATACTTAAGGCCGAAAAGAGCCGCATCAACTGCCAGGCTCGGCTGGCCGTTTGGGTGAGATATGCAGTATTGCACCGGGTTCAGAGCGTGCGCGGCTTGTTGCAGTGCCAGCCGAATGTCATTGGCAATCGCATAAAACTGCGGATTATTCGCCGGCCCGGGACCAAGCTGCCGCGCCAAATCCAGTTGCGAGCGGGCCGTCGCCTGATTCAGTGCCCCGGCTTCAATGTAGTTCAACAGGCGAGTTCGCATCACGAGCGAGAAGGGTAATTGTGGCAGGTCAGATTTTGCTTTTTCAAAAGCTGGCGAGAGCGCATCAATTCGAGAAGCCAGACCGGCAATCACTTGTTCTCTCGATTGGGTCAAATCGATTGGAATATCGGCAACGGTCGGATGTGTCGAATCGTATTGCCTGAATGTCAGCTCGTCGATAATACCGTGTGTATCGATATGGACGCTCGGGTCGGGAGCAGTGCTGAAACGGAATCGATAGGTCGCCCAGGTAACAACAACGCTGACCATGAAACAGGCGATCAGAATCATTGCGGCAACGCCTAATTTTTGAAACAGCGAGCGCGCCTGCCTGCTCATGACCGGCCAGGGTTTAGGCATTGCAGCTCGGATGCACAGTGAGATTGCAAGCAGGGGCGCCAGCGCCAGTCCGGAGAATTTCATGTTGATGGCCAGACTGAAAGCAAAAATCAATGCGATTGCGTTTTGCAACGAAAGATGCCGACCGAGCCGCCATAAAATCCAAAAGGTGAATACTGTGCCAAACGCCATGGCCACATCGTTTTTGATCAGCGGAGAGTGGCCGAGAAAGTTGGGATCGAAAGCAAATAAAGTCGTGGCAATTATTGCCCCGGTCCAACCTGCAATTTGCCACGACCATGCGGCCAAAATGATTCCAACGCCAGTGCCAAATATGAGCATCGCCAATCGCGCGCGATTGACGATGGCCGCGCCGTCCCGGCCGGGCGTTCGAAACAGGATGTTTTTCGCCAGGTCCCATGCAGCAAGTGGTTCGGAGGGAATCCTTTGCCAGAACGTGTCGTTCGAATCGAATTGGATCGCATTCGATTTCTGTGCCGCAGCAGCCAGATAGAAAGGCAATGGTGGATTGGGACAATCGGTTCGAAAATCAGCCATGTGGCTGTTGGTCCATCCGCCGATGAAGTGATAAGGTTCATCGTAAGTGGCGCACTTTGTTAATACCGCGGAATAAGAAAGAACAGCGAAAAAAAGAATCAGTAACGCGCAACTGGCAAAGGCAACTTTGTCTTGTCGGTTGTTTGTACTGGTGGCATTGTCCGTCATTGACGGGGCCTCAGATCGTAGAGATAAATCGTTCCCCCGATCACATCGGTCGGGGTTAGTTGTCGATAGACCTCGTATCGATCGCCATACACGCCTTGAAGTTTGGTCGCGCTGATCGCCAGCACATATTTGCTTGCCAGCGTTGGGTCCAAAGCGCCCTGGGGCAGGGGGACATAATTGATTCCGAAGAATTTGGGGTCGTTTACATTTTCGTCGAAATACGCCAAAGCGAGCGGCGCATTGTCGTGCTCGCGCTGCCACTTGGCGAGATTGACCAGATCCTGTCCCCAGTCGAGATTAGAATCGCCCAGCAGGCTGAGTCCGCCTCGCTCGCCGCCAAACATCATGCTGAAATACGCAATATAGTCCGGCCAGGCGATCAGCGTTTCCACCACAAGCAAAAGGCCCAAAATCGCCAGGTTTCTGGCGGCCTTGGACTTCCAATAGGTGACGGTCCGGCCCAGCAATACCGCCGCCGCGATGTACATGAATGGGTAGACGCACAACACATGGCGCAATCCGATATTCAGATTCGCCAGCATGACCGATGCCATGTAAATCACAAACGGCACGAGCAGGCACGCCAGCGGCCAGA
Source organism: Tepidisphaeraceae bacterium (assembly GCA_035545895.1). GTDB lineage: Bacteria > Planctomycetota > Phycisphaerae > Tepidisphaerales > Tepidisphaeraceae > DASZXJ01. The sequence goes on from DASZXJ010000088.1 coordinate 7,012, forward strand.
CGAATTCACGCCATTGTGATTTGCGTTGTCGCCACAGTTTGATTCCGAAATACAGAGAGACGCCGAGCGCGATCGAGGTGGCAATCGGCGTCTTGAAAAGCATGGCCAGCGGAAAGTAATACCACCAGCCGCTGAGCTTCACCTGCTCCATCAGGTAACTGCCGCGCAGGATCGAGCGGGCATGAACGAACAACACGCCATGCAGCCAGGCGGAAGGCATCACCTTCAGCCGATTGAGTATATTCCATACCGCGATAAAGCCGTCAGGAGTGTCTTCGCCGACGGTCATCCAATAACTTCGAATGCCCATCTGATGTACCCATCGGTGCATGCGATCGCGCGTGTTGTATATCCAGACATAAGTTTGAACGAGCTGCTGGCGAAAGGCTGGATCCTGCGCCTGCTGTGCGCCAGTGGGAGAATTCAAAAAATTGCGAACTTCATCGCGGCCAGTAATGATTTCTCCTTCCCACTTGGTCCACTGATCGATCCCGGTTTGCAAGTCGGAGCGAAAATGGTCCGACACCTTGGCGGCTGCGAGTTGTGCTTTCAAGTCGTTCAGCGATTTGTGATATGCTTCAATATCCTGCGACAAATCCTGAACCACCGATTCAAGCGGGACATTGATGTCAAATGGCTCAAGTCCCTTGGGCGGATGAGCAACGGTGTAAATGTTCTCCACCGCTTGGTATTTGATCAGGTCTGTATTGAATTGAACGGTTGGATCGGACGATGGATTGAATCGAAATCCGTAAGTCGCCCAAACCGAAACATAGCTTATGAGTGATATCGCAATCATCAACGCCACAGCCGCGGTTGATTTTTGCAGTATTCCGGTCAGGTTGCGCCCCAGCACTTTCCATGGCCGGGGCAACAGAATTCGTATTCCAAAGACGACGATCAGCATCGGGCCAAACAAAAGCGCCGAGAATTTAATGTTGACTGAAGCCGCGATCACCAATGTCAGAGCGACGCCGTTGAGCCATGTTAAGTTCCGCCCGATGCACCAGCAGACATAAAATGTTGCGAGCATCATCAAAGCCATCGGCACATCGTTTTTGACCAGCGCCGCATGCCCTAGCAAATTGGGGTCGAGCGCAAATAATACCGTGGCAATAACGGCCGCATAAGGCCCCAGCAATTGCCAAGTCCAAACAGCAATCAGTACACCAAGACCCATTCCGACCAGCACCATCATGGCACGGGAACGCATGAGGAATTGCAGTCCGTCATTGCCCGGAGTGCGGTAAAGGGTGTCGGCGGTGAACAGCCACTGTTCGTTGGTGTTCTGCGCCATATCCGTCCAATGTTTGCTCTCCCAATCGACTTTCAGGGCATCTGATCCATTGGGAAGTGCAGCCCAATACTGCCAAAGCGGCGGGTCCTCAAAATTCATCCGAAAATCGTGCTTTTGCAGGTGGACCCATGCCGCCAGCGCGTGCATCGGTTCATCGTATGTTGCGCTTTTGGTTCGAATTGCCGAGTATGAAAGAATGCCAAACAGCGCAATCAGCAGGCAGCAGATTGCCAGCGGAATCGGATGTGAAACTCTCTTCCAGACGGGCCAAGCATTGCTCATCAGCCCTTAAAGTGACGAGCGGAAGCGAAAAGATCAAGTGCGCTCCGTTGGGCATCGAATAATCGGTACTGGTGCAGTTTGATGTGGC
>DASZXJ010000089.1:0-5493 GCA_035545895.1 Tepidisphaeraceae bacterium
AGATGACATGGGGATTTTGGATTTTGGATTTCGGATTGTGGATTTGGGAATTGGAGTTGCGCGAAATGAGTCCGCATGGCGCAACAAAGGAGCCGCGGGTCACTGGATCTTCGTCATTGGGATTTTGTTGGTCATTGGGACTTGGTCATTGACCGTTTAATCCCCGCTTCAACGCCAACCCCCGCCCGCCTTCGCCTAGCGAACGATGCGGTATCCCAACGTACCTCCCTACGACTCCGATCGCATCTCTCGCCTGCATTGCGGCTGGCAGCGCAGCCGGGATTTGGAGACTAAAGTAGGAATATCATCAACCAGGATTCATATGAAACACCTTCGCGAGGAGCTTTGGTTTAAGACGCCCAATCGACGGGATTACATCAATATCACCGACCAGGTTGAGGAACTCGTTCGTAAGAGTGGGGTGCAGAATGGGCTTTGCCTGGTGAACGCAATGCATATCACGGCCTCGGTTTACATCAATGATGCCGAGCAGGGCCTGCTTGCGGATTACGATGCCTGGCTGGAGCAGCTGGCGCCCCACGCCCCGACAAGCCGGTATAAGCACAACCTGACCGGCGAGGACAACGCCGACGCCCACCTCAAGCGGCAGGTTATGGGACGCGACGTAACCATCGCAATTACCGATGGAAAGCTCGATTTTGGACCGTGGGAACAGATTTATTATGCTGAATTTGACGGCAGGCGGCGCAAGCGAGTGCTGGTCAAAATCATCGGGGAATAGGGGTTTTTACCCAGCCGAAGCCAAATCCCCGTTGGCTGATTATAAACCGGCCCGGCTGTGAGAATTCTTGCCAATTTTGCCAAGATTTAACTACCCGAACAGGCAAAATTGACGTAGAAAGTTCTAGTAAGCAATCACCGATGTTTTCACACCAGGCAATGAACGCCACGGGAGGGTTGGATTCGTCCCTTGAAGTTGGAAGGGTCGAAGCGGATCACACCGCTGCGCATTTCCCCTCGCTCTGCCGGGCCGTCGCGGGGCAACTGCTTCATGCCGATCCGGAATACCAGAGATTTTCCAAAGCCGCGCCCGCATCCAAGGGCATGACCGATTTTCTGTGTGTGACCCCCGATCAATCGCATAGCCCGCGCGAGGTTTTCGATCGTTTGCGCTGGGGTGGATTATGTCTATTTGCATCGACCCAAAAACGACACGTTGTTGAGCTGGCGCATCAGTATGAAGACTACGGTTTTTTGATGGAGCACGCGCCGACTTCCATTCGGCAGGGCTGGTGCAAATTGCCGCTGCTGTCGAAGAAAATTCACGCGTTTGTCGCTCGCAAGGTTCAGTTGCTCGCGCCGGGACAGATTACACAACGATTTACCTATCAGGTTCAACTGGCCCAGCAGAGAAACGCGGATGAGCCGATCGTCGTGCACAAGCAGGTGCCGACGATGCAGGCCGTCATCGATCGGCTGCAATCGAAACACCCGGATTATCCGATAGCCGGCATTCAAAAGCTGGCGCGCAAATTCACTGAAAAAGTTTTCCCGACCTTCCTCACCCGCGAAGCCGGCATGCTGCTGATTCTGCAGGAGCATCTGCCCGCTCCATATAACCAGCGCGTGCCAAGACTTATTGGCATGACCAAGGACGATCGCGGGTTTGTTCGCGAACTGAAAATGAGCTGGCTGCGCAATGGCGGGGCGCCGCTGACGCACATGGAATTTGCCAGGCAGAGCGCGGACTTGCTTCGTGTGATCCACGATATTTCCCGGATTATTCACCTGGATTTGCGACTCGATAATTTCGTTGTCACCCCCAGGGGCGTGGGGTTTGTCGATTTCGGCTCGTCGGTCCGCGAAGGCGAAGATCTTTCTCGCAACCCCTTGCTGCAATCACTCTTCGGCGAATTGCTTCAGACCAGCCAGATTCAGCGAATGATGGAAAAAATGTCAGCCAGCGGACAAGTCACCAGCCAGGCGATTCGCAGCAACTGTCACAAGCCCGACAAAGCCGCTGATTTCTTCTATCTGGCTTTGCAATTCAACGCGCCGCATTCCAATCCGGACATCGCCGACTTCATCCAATATGACCCCGCCAGCAGCGAAGCGCGTTCGCTGTCGGCCCTGACGAGCCAAATCCTCCGTCCCGAGGACCCCGCCCAGCCGCCGTTTCGATCCGCCAAGGACATCCTCCATGGCATCGAACGGATGAAGATGGAACTGGCGCTGGTTTAATCTCGACCGGTTTGGCCAACCCTTGGCCACGCTGCGGCTCCCCGATGATGATCGGACAATTCGCAATCATGTAAGGGGCGATCGACATTTAAGCTACCCACGACTCCGCAACGAGCCAGCCTGGGCAGTGTAATTAACTGGGTTGTCCAGGCAGAATGATATTCGCGTCTCAGTTGTTCATCGCGCCAACGGAGAATCATCCATGAACGATTCCAATCCAAATTCGATTTCACGAAGAGACTTTGTGCGCACCGCCGCCCTCGCGGCGACCGCGGTCAGCGCGGGCATCGCGCTCGGGCAAACAGTAGAACGTACAGTTCCTGACGACGCGCCAAAAGATCAGCCGATGATCGGTTTCCAGGCTGACGTGCCATATCTTCTCGAATATGGCATCGTGAAATTCCTCGATGATGTACAGGCTCGCGCCAACGTCAACGCGGTCTTCCTTCGCAGCAGCCTTTTCGAGGCCTCCTGGGCAGGCCTGGATAAGTCCGAGCCGCTGGGCAATTTTGCGGCTGCGCATCCGCAGTATTACCAGAATGTCTTCATGAAGCCCCAGCCGCTGTCGGCGGGCGACCCCAATCTTCCCGATGCGATGCAGAAAATTACCGCGGAAACCAAAAAACGAGGCATCAAGGTTTTCTCGTGGATGGAGGAGGACAATCGCGCCCGGCCAAAGATCAAAGGGTTTGATCAGTTATACGAAGTCGATCTCTATGGCCGACGAACGGAAGGACACCCGGGCGGGCCATGTTTGAACAATCCTTTCTTCCGCAATCTCATCGCCGGGCAGATCGAGGATTACATCCGCTCTTACGATTTGGATGGTCTTCAGCGCGGCTCCGAGCGGCAGGGCCCCTTGGGCAATGCGATGGGCGCGTGGCATCACGGCGCGAAGAGCGATCCGGGTCACACGTCCTGCTTCTGCGAATATTGCGCCGCCAAAGCGGCGAAGATGGGAATTGATTTTGAGCGAGTGAAAAAAGCATACCTGGCGCTGGAGCCCTACATCCGCGCGGGCCGAGCAGGGAAAAGGCCGCAGGATGGATATTACGTCGAATTCTGGCGCATCCTTCTCCATAACCCGGAACTGCTTGTCTGGGAAACCTTTTGGTCCGACAGCATGCGCGAAGCGCAGCGCGAATTTTACGCCAAGGCCAAGGCAATCAAGCCTGAGATTCAGATCGGTTTTCACATCTGGCACAACATTGCCTTCAACCCGATGTATCGCGCCGAGCAGGATTACAAGCCGTACACCGAATATGCCGATTTCCTCAAGCCGGTTGTCTACGACAACCCCGCCGGCGAACGCATGGCTTCGTTCGTTGATAGCCTGACGCAAAATATGTTTGGCGATCTCAGTCCCGAGCAAATGCTCGAATTTGAATACAGCGTGATGGGCTTGAAGGAGGATTCGTACGAAAAACTCGTCGGCAAGCCGACCGCCCAATATCAGGCTGATCTGCGCACGCAAGGAATCAACCAGACTCCCGCCGGCCGGTTTGAACGATTCTCCGCTGACTATGTCTATCGCGAAACCAGGCGCGCGGTGGATGGCGTGGCCGGCTCGAAAACCAAGATCTTCCCCGGCCTGGGCATCGACGTGCAACTGAAAAACAGCACGCCCCAGAGCGTGCGAGACGCCGTCCAGGCGATCTTCAAAGCCGGCGGCAAGGGCATGGTCATCTCAACCAGCCACGCCGCAATGAGACCCGAAAACCTCAGCGCCGTGGGAACAACATTGAAGGAACTCAAGCTGGTTTAGATTTGGCCGGATCAAGCAGCGTCGGAAGATTGCGAAGCATATCGGTGCAGTCGTTGTAAACGACGAACGCGCCGGCGGATTGAAGGGTTTTGGTCTTGTGTCCCCCGCTTCGCAAGCCGACCGCGGCGAGCTTGGCTTTGAGCGCGGCCGTGCAATCGTGCGGTGTGTCGCCAACCACCACACAATTTCGCCGAGGCTGGCGAAGTTTTTGGACCGCTACGGTGAACAGGTCCGGCGAAGGCTTGGTCTGATCAACGTCGGCGGCCGTCACGATTTCATCAAAAAAACCCCAAAGATCGATGCTGGTGATCTCGTGAATGAAATCGAGCTGCTTCTTGTCGCTGGACGTTGCCAGCGCCAAACGAGCGTCCCGCTCGTGGCACGCCTTGAGCAAACGGTCCCAATCGGGAAAAAACTTCAAGCCATTACGCGCGGCGAGCTTCTCGAATTCCTTGTCGTGCGCCTTGCCGAGCTTCTTGCCGAATTTCTTGTCCAGTTCCTTGCCGATTAACGAGGGAACGAGTTGATCGCCTCCCTTGCCGATCTCTTCGGCAATTCGATCTTCGGTCATTTCCAGTTCGAACTGTTCAAAGGCAGCACACCAGGCGCGCACGTGAAGTGGATTGGAATCCAGCAAGGTTCCGTCCAGATCAAACACAAACGCGCAAAACGTCATACGGCCGCTCGCTCCGGTGGCATATCCCGGCTTCAAAGAACTGAGACATCAAGTGAAGAACTGCTTATCGGTTCGGTTCATCGATATTTCGCGGCACGGTTTCGCCATGCTGCGTAAAAGTGGGCGGTTTCTTATATCCGCCCTTGCTGGCGATGGACTCGGCCATCAGCGTTGGCTGGTGCTCCCACGCATCGCGCACCGCGGCGGATGCTTCCTCCCAGCTTAGCCCGCTGGGACCTCCAAATTTCGACCAACCGGCCGCAAGCTCGTCCATGACGGTGGAAAAATCGACATCTTCACGATGTTTACGACGCGACTGGATTCCATATTGCAACGCCCACCGATATCGATCAAAACCACGGGCAGGGTCGTAATAAGGACGCTGGCGAATCGTTTCGCGCCAATATTTTTCATCCAGATCGGCAAATTCCTTGGAATCAGGATTTCGTTTTGCGTGTTTCATGATGCCTCCTGCAAAACATGATGCGATCTGCAACCCGAAACACGGTCAAACGAAAACACATCCGCATCCGGATCACCATGACCGGTCAGGTTTGCGACGATCATTTGCGCCGCGATCAGGCTGAAAACCATTCCGTTGCCGCCGTATCCCAGCGCAAAGAAACAACCGGGATAGTTCTCCTGCTCGCCGATCAGGGGCAAGCCATCGTTTGTCTGCGCAAATGTTCCGCCCCATTGATATCGTGGCGAAATGTTCAACCAGGGAAACATCTGATGCACCTTGGCGCAGATGGTTTTGGCCTTTCGATGAATCAGGGCATCGCGGTCATTCGGATCGGCGATCTCTTCATCCTCGCCGCCCGCCACGATACGGTTGTCGGCAGTCGTC
>DASZXJ010000090.1:0-3920 GCA_035545895.1 Tepidisphaeraceae bacterium
CATCGCGCCGACGGAAACGATCACCGGCTTTTTGGCATCCTGCGACAGTTTGCGGACCGATTGCCACATCATCTCGCTGGCCAGAGCGCTTCCGCCGGGCGAGTCGATGCGGATCACGACCGCCTTGATCTTTTCATCGCGCGACGCCATGCGCACCAGCCGGCGCATCGAATCGGAACCGATTCCCGAATCCCCCAGCAGCGACGTCTGCGAATCGCCATCGGCAATCACGCCATCGGCATAAATCACCGCCACCGCCGGCTTGTCCGAAACCTCCGGCTTGCGGCCCAGCGTCGCGAGGATCGAAAATGGATTGGACAAATCCATCTGCGGCTTCTCGGCTTCGCCATAATCCTTCACCAATTCGATCTCGTTGCCCAGTTCGTCCTTAAGCAGTTGCCTGAGATTGTCCTGCTCGACCAGGTGATCGACAAAGCCGCGTTCCTTGGCGACTGCCGCGGTCATCATCGCGTCGTCGATCATCTGCCGAACCGATTGCGTCGAAATATTCCGGCTCAGGCTGATGCCGTCGATGATCTGGTTGAACAGTGCATCGGTCAGGTGGGTCAGTTCCCCCTTCAGTTCTTCGCTGGGCGCGGTTCGCGTGTAAGGTTCCTCGGCCCCCTTGTATTCGCCGATCTGAACATAGTCAGCCGTCACACCCACCTTGTCAAACGTGCCTTTATAAAAGGTCGTCTCCAGCCCAACGCCCGGGATCATGATCTCGCCGCCCTGAGCGAGACAGACGTTGGTCGCGCCGCTGGCCAGCGAATAGGTGTCGGTGTCATACGAATCGGCGTAGACGAACGACTTTTTCCCCGCGCGACGGATGTCGAGCAGCGCATCGCGAATCTCCTGGGCCTGCGCGAGGTTCAGGGACAAGTCCGCGCCGATCGTAATCAGGACCGCCCGAACGTCCTTGTCATCCCGCGCCTGATGAAGGCGATCGATCACATCGTGAAGCGTGTGCGTATCGCCGCTCGTGAAGATCGAAAAGCTCGTTGGCTTTTCGGAGATCGGGTCGCTCAGGTCGATATAAGCGACCTTGGTGTGCGATGCCTCCGCGATGCGGCGCTGCTTCATCTGCTCAATCAATTCAGCCGGAGTGGGAAATTTTCGCGCCGTGGGCTGAGTGCTCGGCTCGGTCGCCGGCTGAGCCAAAGCCACGCTCGCAAACAACGAAAAAACAAGGGCAAGTCGCGTCGTCATAAATACGATCTCCCTGAAATAACCACCCAATAATAGACGAAACCAGCGGATAGATCATTATCGGCAGAATCATGACCACGGAAGAACCGCGGCAAACGAATGTTCCTCCATGCTCATGTAAAACGACAATGGACGGAGGAAACTTAATGAATAAAAGACAATTGAGGAGTGGCGTACCCTATTTTGATCTCCCGTGCATGCGGCAGGAAGAAAACCACTTCACGCCGGGTCGTACCCGCCCTTCGCGAAGGGATGACACCGCGCAATGCGCCTGATCGCTTTCCATCCACCTCGAAAAACTCCGTATTTATTGATCGCGTCGATTGCGTACTGACTGCACGTGGGTTGGTAGCGGCATTGTCCGCCAAGGAATCGTGCAAATGTTGCACGGTAGAGCATAACGAACTGGATCATCAGCCACTTCATTTTTGCAACTGCAGCTTTCCATGCACGATCACGATCATCGCCATCAACAGTTTTTGATATTCGGCAAGGATCATCGGTTCGTGACGGCGGACTGTGATGACAAGATCGTATCCAAATGGCCAGTCGTGCTGCATCAATCGAAAGGACTCGCGCAGCAGGCGCTTGATGCGATTGCGCTGGACGGCGGTTCCCACTGGCCTGCCTATGCTGATGCCCAGGCGAAGATGTTTGTTATCGTTTGGAATCGCCCAAAGCGTGAGCGGTCCGCGCGATTCACGAACGCCATTATCGCGGATGAACTTGAACGTCCCGCGTCCACCAAGACGGCGACTCTTCGGGAATGTGTATTGCGCAGGCATGACGCAGTTCCGAATCCTCACACAAGCCCCCGGCTTGGCTGGGGGACGTGTGATTTTGTGGATATTGCACGTTTTTCGTAAATGTCCCCCGGCCAAGCCGGGGGCTTGTGGACATCAATGGATACTATTGGCTGCGAGCCATCTTTCGGCATCGAGCGCGGCCTTGCAACCCATGCCTGCAGCCGTGATCGCCTGTTTGTACGTCGGGTCTGCGACGTCGCCGGCCGCGAATACTCCATCCACGCTCGTGGTTGTTCGGAACGGGTCTTTCAACACAATGAATCCCTTGGCATCGGTCTGGATTTGACCCGCCAGGAATTTTGTATTGGGCGTATGTCCGATTGCGACAAACATGCCCGATGCGTCAAGCGTCCGTGTTTCGCCGGTGTTGACGTTTCTCACACGCACGCCGGTCAGGCCCGTGTGCGGATCGCCGAGCACTTCTTCCACGACGGAGTTCCAGACCGGCTTGACCTTTGGATTACCGAGCAATCGCTCAGCCATCACCTTGGAGGCGCGAAGCTGATCGCGGCGGTGTACCAGGTGAATGGCGCTGGCGAATTTGGTGAGGTAGTTTCCCTCTTCCGCCGCCGAGTCTCCGCCGCCGACCACCACCAATGCGCGGTCGCGAAAACGCGGTAGCGCGCCATCGCATACGGCACAGGCTGACACGCCATGATTCTTAAACTGATCTTCGCCCGGCACATTGAGATAATTCGCGCTGGCGCCGGTGGCGATGATGAGGGTCTGCGCTTCCAAACGCGTACCGGCGGAATCCATCAATACAAATGGACGCTTTTTCAGGTCCAGCGACACGATGTCTTCGGTAATGATTCGCGTTCCGTATCGCTCGGCCTGCTGGCGCATCCGCACCATCAAATCCGGGCCGTGCACGCCTTCTGGAAACCCGGGAAAATTCTCGACTTCGGTGGTCGCGTTAAGCTGTCCCAATGGCAAGGTTCCGCGAAGACGGTTGTCTTCCGATATCGCCCCTTCGTAAACCAGGGGCGAAAGATTTGCGCGGGCTGCATAAATCGCAGCCGTCCATCCAGCGGGGCCGGAACCGATGATAATCACTTTTTCTGGCATACGGTTGATTTTAGGCTTTGGCCTCGACAATGGAAGTTGCGCAAGACCGCTCCGTCGCAAAGGCTTGCAGCAAGGTCCTTTAAGATCAAACCGCAAAGTCTTGAACGCATTCTTCAGGTGATTGGAGAATTCTTTATACCATTGAAGATGCTCGCTTGATTGTATTGGCGGTCGATGCCGGACATCGCCGAGAGATTTGGCGGTGGTGCATTTTCAAATGTGACACGGGCTTTCAGCCCGTGCTCATGGGCTGAAAGCCCATGTCACGTTCAAATTGCACCAGTACCAGAGATTTACAGAGGATTGTGAAGTTGCGGCATCGACCGGATTCCACCAGTTGTCTTGCATAGAACTCAAACTCTTCCCAGCTTCACAGCATATGAGGAGCAGTTACTCGATTTCGATGAAATTGAATCTTCAGGTTCGGCGTCGGGACGCTATATTCCGCTCGCATTTTGTGGGCGACCGACCAATCGGGCTTCACATCGGGCAGTTCTGGTTTCTTTTTTGAAGGAGGCAGTTGTGCAGAAGGTTCAGGCAAATCTCGTGACGGAAAAGCAAGTCTACGTTCGTCCGCAATTGACGAATATGGGCCAGGTCGAGCAGGCAACCCGGGATATTCTCGATTGCTCGAACGTCGTCGACAAGTAAGCCGCTTGTGCAGCGCCGGACATCATCCGGCGCTGCATGATCGGAATCTCATACACTCTCAGGATTGCGTGTCATGCGTTGCCGTACTGACGACATGATGCAAGAGGCTTCGCCGCGCGCTTGGAAATCGATCAAGCGAAGCATCCGGCGTTATCGCCCGATGCTGTACATCGCGTACATCGTGGT
>DASZXJ010000091.1:0-9481 GCA_035545895.1 Tepidisphaeraceae bacterium
CTTGGTCAAAGCCGAACCGCGAACCGGCGCAGCACTGGGACTGGCCGCAGCCCACGGCTTCGCCAGCGTCACGGCTGCCGATGCAAAGGGATGGTTCGAGAAATGCGGCTACTGTGTACACTGACCTGAAAACCGCTCTAACGGACATGGCCGTCGCCGGTGACGATCCATTTATAGGTGGTGAGGTCCATCGCGCCCATCGGCCCACGAGAGTGCAGTTTATCGGTGCTGATGCCGATTTCCGCGCCCAGCCCATATTCGCCGCCATCGGCAAAACGGGTGCTGGCATTGACCATCACGCTGGCGGAATCGACGCTGGTGACAAATTTTTCGATTGAATCGATGGATGTACTGACAATTGCATCGGTGTGATGGCTGCCATATTCGTTGATATGGGCGATGGCTTGGTCGATGGAATCGACGACCTTCACGCCGGCGATGAACGCGAGATATTCGGTGCCCCAATCATCGGCCGTTGCGGGTTTGGCGTCTTTATATAGTTGCCGCGTGCGATCATCTCCGCGAATTTCAACGCCTTTGGCTGCCAGATCGGAGCAGACTTTTGCGAGCAGTTTCGGCGCGACATCCTTATGAAAAAGCAGATGTTCGACCGCATTGCAAACCGCTCCGCCGGGGTAGCTGGTTTTGGCGTTGACGCAGATTTCGCGAGCCTTTGATTCGATGGTTTCAGCGCCGGCATCGACATAAATATGACAATTGCCGGTGAAATGCTTGAGGACCGGAATGGTTGAATCCGCCACGACCGCGCGAATCAGGTTTTCGCCGCCTCGGGGTATGACCAGGTCGATGTATTGATTTTGCTTGAGCAGGATCGGAACGAGGGCACGGTCGGCGGTATCGATAAATTGCACGGCTGCTGAAAGATCAGAGCCGGCGGTGCGCAGAGAATCCTTAATGATTTGAACGATGGCGCGATTGGAATGAATTGCCTCTTTTCCACCCCGCAGAATGATGGCGTTGCCGCTTTTGATGCACAACGCAGCGGCGTCGCTGGTGACGTTGGGGCGCGATTCATAGAAAAACAGCACGACACCCAGCGGCACGCGGCGTTTTTCGATCCGCAGGCCGTTGGGACGCACGTATCCTTCAATCGTCTGACCGACCGGGTCAACCTGAGCGGCGATCTGCTCGACACCCGACGCCATCGATTCGATTCGCTTGTCGTTCAATTTCAATCGCTCGATCAATGGCTTGGCGAGTCCTGCTTCTTCGGCGGCGGCGATGTCCCTGGCGTTGGCGGCGATCAGTTGTTCGCGATTCTGGCGAAGCGCAGCCGCCATCTGTTTCAAGGCTGCGACCTTGGCGGCGCCGGAAATGCCCGCCAGTTGCTGCGATGCTCGCCGGGCATCGCGGGCGAGGGTCTGCACATACGTTGTGAGATCGGAGGTCATGGGGTCATTCTATGCTGCTACTCAGTCGCACGCTTGATGAGCCTGAAACTGATGTTTTTCGCCTCATCAGCCTTGCTCAGGCGCACGTTCTGAATACCAGCCGGGAATTGTACCTGCAAAGGGTGCGATGGGCGATCTCCGTTCAGATCATCGCGCGTGATGGTCAAAATGGCCTGCGGCTTGGCGGCGGTTTCCTTCTGAAGGGCAGCAATCTGCTCGGATGGGCCTGTCACCGTGATGTTGGAAATGAAATCATCCGTCGAAACCAGGTAATCCTTTTGAAGCGATGAAGGAATCTGCACCAGCACATTCATGGAGGAGATTTCATAGCTGATATCGGTGGGGCGGACCTCGATGGTTGCCTTGACCGTATCGGGTGTGTACGTGACTGAATTGTTTCCGGCCAGTTGAGGGGATTTGATTCGCACATTGATCTCATGCGTGCCGGGCTGATCCAAAACACCGGTGGATTTCAGGTCGGCTTCGACCGTCAGCGTGCCCTGATTGATGGCCATCGCCAGGTCTCGCGCCGGCGCGCGAACAGTCGCCTTGGCGGGAGTAAAGACGGGTGTTCCCTGGATATTACTGCCGGCCGGCGCCTGGATATCCACATCCTGTTGCTGATATTGGTCGATATACACGCGAATGCGAGCGGGTTTGCTGTCGGTGACGCTGACACCACTGGACTCGAACAGGCGGCTGTGGCTGATTAATTGCGCGGCGTCAAGATCATGGCTCTGCCCGGCCGGCAGCGTCGAATCGATCGGCAGGATGACCGATGGATTATTACGTGGATCAAGCTGCTGCCGCAGTTCGTCAACGCGGCTTCGTGGACCGCTTAAGCGCACAATCACCACTTTATCCGGAGCGGGCTGATCCAGCCGAACAAAGCGGTTGCGATCGTTGCTTTGGACTTCGATTGGGATTGAAACGTTGTCTTCTTCAACCACCTGGGCGCGTTCGGCATAGACCCAGATCAACAGCGTGAGCGGTCCCAGCCATGCGAAGGTTTTCAAGGCATTGAACAGGTTTTCGCGAATGAAGCGTTCGCGCAGCCAATGGCCGAACGAAGTCACGCGTGATCCGGTGCGCTCCGTGAGCTGGCTCATGCAGCCTCCCGGATTTCATCCTCTTTTTTTTCCTGCACCCCGAGCAATTCTGCAAGCAGGCCTCGCAAGGCGTCAGGCGTGAGCTTGCGGAGCAGCACGCCGCGCTCGGCAATGGAAATATCGCCTGTTTCTTCGGAGACGATCAGGACCACGGCATCGGATTCATTGGAAAGTCCCACGCCCGCGCGATGCCGGCTGCCCAGCTCGCGTTCCAGCGTGCCTTCTTCCGCGAGCGGGAATTGCACGCCGGCGTAGGCGATCTTTCCCTGGCTGATCACCACGCCCAGATCGTGCAAAGGCGTGTTCGGATAAAAGATCGTTTCGAGCAGGTCAGCCGAGATATCCGCGTTGATGCGAGTGCCGCTATCGACAATTCCCCCAAGCCCGGTCTCCCGTTCAATGGCGATCAAGGCGCCGATCTTTCGGCGGGCGCAGAAGCTGGCGGCTTCCACCAATTGCTCGATTTCTTCGTGAACCTGGGTTGACCAGCTTCGGAACAAACGTGTTTCACCTAAACGCATCAGCGCCCGGCGCAGTTCGGGTTGGAACACCACGATGACCGCAATCGCGGCGATGCTCAGGAATTCCTTGTAAAGAAACGCGATGCGTTCCAGCCGAAGTTCCCGGCCCAGGAAGCTGATGACCGCATATAGACCAATAAGCAGCAAGGCGATGCCGCGCAACAGACGGGCGCCGCGAGTCCCTCGCAGGAAGCGCATCACCCAGTAAATGACCGTGCCGATAACCAGCCATTCGATGGCGACAGACCACCAGCTATAAGCCCGCAGGGCCTGGAGGAAGTCGTGCACACTGAAAAGATCGTTCGACATGGATTCGTGACCGACGAGCCCCCAACTATACAATCAAAATCGTCTCCCCTGAAGAGGGAGATCAAGCAAATATCAACCCAAGATCGCCCGGATCATTTTCACAACCCGCACCATCGGTTCAACATCATGGACACGCACGATGGATGCTCCGTTAGCCACTGTCCAGGTGACCGATGCTGCTGTCCCAAACAGGCGCTGCGATGGCTCGGTTTCCCCAGTAATCTTCCCAATGAAGCTCTTTCGGCTGGTCCCAACGACCAGCGGGTGTCCCAACACGGTCAGTTCCATCAATCGGCGGAGCAGTTCCAGGTTATGTTCCATCGTCTTGCCGAACCCGATACCCGGGTCCAGCAGGAGTTTATCGGGCTCGATCCCGTGAATGCCCGCGGCGATGATCCGTTCGTTCAGAAAACCGCTGACCTCGGCGGTCACATTTTCATAGTTGGGCGCCTGCTGCATGGTCTTGGGCGCGCCCAGCATGTGCATCAGGATCATCGGCACACGACGGCGTGCAACCATCGGAAACATTTCGCGATCGTCACGTCCAGCGGAAATGTCGTTGACGATATGCGCCCCTGCGTCGAGCGCGGCCTGGGCAACTTTGGATCGAGTCGTATCGATGCTGAACAGGACCGGCAATTGATCTCGCAACGCATTGAGAACCGGAATTACCCGGTGAATCTGCTCGTCATCATCGACGGCATCCGAGCCGGGCCGGGTCGATTCTCCCCCGATGTCGATCAGGTCGGCGCCGGCTTGCGCCATTGCACCGGCGTGTTTGATGGCGGCGTCGGTGGTGCTGAATTTCCCGCCATCGCTGAAACTATCGGGCGTGACATTCAGCACGCCCATAACCAGCGTCGGACGGGAAAAATCGGTCAGCCATCGATCAAATTCGCGTGAATTCATTTACGATGAATGATTGTAATTCAGGATCGCTGCAACAGCACGAGAGGCTGTTTTTGGTTGAGAACGTGAACCAGCCCGCGAATCCTGAGCCCGGCATTCAGGCTCGATAAATGATGCAGCAATGACCGTTGAATCTCGTGCGATGTAGTCGTGAATGTTTTGGAAATCGGAAGAGGCTTCGGGCGACCATATTATCTTTTTGCCCATTTCGAGGCGGCCATTTGTATCTCCCAACCCGCGCGGCGCGGGTATCTTATTCCACCAGATTCTTCTCGAATACAATGAGATTATCCGCGTGCGTTGAATCCCAGCGGATGCCGACAATGTCATATCCCAGCGCCACCGCGAAGTGGATGAATTCACGCTGATGATTCATACACTCACAGCGGATGTATTCGTAGCCGTGATCCTTGGCCCAGGCTTGCTGGGCTTCTTGAAGCTGGCGACCCACGCCGTTGCGGCGGACCTCGGAAACGACCGCGCCCAGCCAGTGATAAAACATGCCGGGCTTGAGCTCGAACCCCACCCAGAACCCCACGGGCCGGTCGCTCATGCGCGCCAGCAGGGTTAATGCGTTGTATCGCCCCATGAAGCGGCGTTTGAAAAAATCCGCGTCCCGGCGGGGGCGGAAGTTCGCGTTGTACAGTTCGACGGCCTGCGAAAGCAGGGCGTCGTCGGCGATGATGATGTCGGCTTGAGCCACAGACCAAATCCTCCTGGAGCGATTCCTTCGTCCGGATTGTAGCCCGATTCAGCGAAGATACCAATCTGCCCGGCAGGCGATCATGAGTGATGTTGGGTAATCCATTTAGCCCCGCCGCTTGCGGCGGGTTTGGCGCTCGAAAATCCGCCGCGAGCGGCGGGACCAAATATAAATGATCCTAATCGGAATGATGGACTCAAGGCGCGTTTTCGAATGTCAGGCCGAATAATTTGATGTGCATCGTATTTTCGAAATACCACGATGGATCCGAACCCGTAATGCCGGTGATTACGAAGGTCTTGGGCATCATCGGTTCCCAACTGGCGGGGTCAGGCTTGGAATCTTCGAGCAATGCAAATGTTTTGGTATCGAACACGAGCGGGCCGAGTAAAAACCCCCCGGAGGCGTTTTCGGGAACAAGCCGGGCGGCAAATCCCTGGCCGCTGTTGGGCATGGCGACCATCGCGATCTCCGGCGCCTTATAAAGTTTCGCCATGGCCACGCCCGATGGTTTGCGCCGAAACTCAATTTGAGCCCAAATCAACTGGCCGGGACTGTCGTTGGCGTTCCTGTTGATATTAATCTGGCTGTTGAACTGGGCGTCGCCTTCAACCATCAACTTGAGCTTTGGCACACGTGGAACATCACGCTTGACCAGTAACACATATTCCTTGCCCACCCATGCCAGCCGATATCGCGCAAGCACCTCCAGCCAGGTAAACGTGTCATTGACGGTCGGCATGTTGAGCGTGCCGAGATTGATCGCAAAGAAGATGTTATCTGGCGCATCAGGCCCGGCGAATTTATCCGCGTTGATCCGAGATAACTCCGGAGTTTGCGCGACATAGCTTTGCAGCGTCGGGCGAGGGGAATAATTCATCCCATTGGCCAGCAGAATCACCGCATCTTTGGGGAACAGATCGACCGTGCCCTGCACAGGTGGGAATGAATAGGTTCGTACGATGGCATCGGTGTATTTTTTCCACTTGGTGAAGTTGTCGGATTGTCCGCCAGTTGCCAAATTGATCAGTTCCGATCCTTCAACCGCCACGCCGGTGAGGGTGGAACTCATCTGCTGCGCCAGTGAGCTGTTGTGCCAGTCGCTCAGCGATTTGGACGAGAGAATCGCTGCAGCCGCGAGACACGTTCCCCAGAGAATCCGAAATCCCCATTCGCGCAAATGTGGCCAGGCGGACATCGTCAGCAACAGCGTGGCTTGCAGCAGCAATCCGGTGGCGATGATTTCGTGCCAATCGTGCCGGATAAAGCCGGATCGAAACCCGACATAAAGCATCATCAACAGGCCACTCATGAACAAAATGGTCCGCCACCGTAAAACGCGAACAGCCAGGATCGATGTCGCGACGAGCAACAGCGTGACAATTGCCAGGAAATATCCAACCTGCCACAACTCGCCGGGTATCCATAAAACCATGGCCTCGTCGTAAGCTCGGGTCAAAACTATCGACCAGTGCAGATGTGCGGGAATATCGCCCAGTCGTTGCCCGGCCAGAAGCCAGCCGATGATGAACGTGAAAAAATACACGCCCGCCGGGATCGCGCGCTTCAGTCGCGGACCAACCGGATCAAGGCTGATCAATAAGAGAATTGCCAAGCCCGTGACTAAATATGGAAATTTGACAAGCCCCGTGAATGAAATCAGCGCCACCAGCGCCAGTTTCGCCGGGTCAGTGGGACTGGTGCGGAAGAAAAAGTGAAAAATCAACAGCAGGACCGGCAGGACCATCAGCCGCACGTCAGGCGAGCACATATAATCGCCGCCAAGGGTCAATGCCAGCGCCCATAACACCACGCCAGCCGTGAAAACCGATCGCCCGAAGCTCATTCGCGCCATGGTCCACATGACCCACCAGCAGATCAGCGCGGCACAGGTCCAGAAGATGCATTGCAGCGGAAATGTCCGCGGATCGTATCCACTCCAGACAAATCCCCACGGGCCATAGGTGTAGATCACGTCCCGTCCCCAAGCCAGGCCGTGCTCAAACGCGTAGCTGAATAGCGGCAGCCAATCCAGGTCGTTCATATCCACCCTTCGCAGCAGCGGGACGAACGCGCTGAGCAAAACAATGAGGGAAGGCGCAAAACAAATGATGGCGTTGGTCCGCCGGGCGCGTGCAAGACGTTGCTGTGGATCGGTTTGCGGCTGAGCAGCAGCCGGCGCAGGCTCGGACATGTCGGGGAGGTTAATCGGGTCCAGCGCGGTCGGCAATGGACGCCCCCGGCTGCGCTGCCAGCCGCAATGCAGGCGAATGAGGCGGGTTTACCCGTAGGAGGGTACGGTGGGATACCGCATCGTTCGCTAGGCAACCAGTGGCGGGGGGTGGCGGGGAAATGGGGATCTAATGACCAATGGCCAAGTCCCAATGACCAACAAAATCCCAATGACGAATGACCAAATCAGAATGACGAAGATCCAGTAACCCGCGGCTCCTTTGTTGCGCCATGCCGACTCATTTCGCGCAACTCCAATTCCCAAATCCGAAATCCGAAATCCGAAATCCCATGTGTCATCTGGCTCTCAGAACCTGCACGGAATTGCGCGCCATGTGACGAGTCGGACAAACGGATGGGTTGATGAAATGCGCTGAATCTTCGCGCATCTGCGTGTTTCCCGCGGTCCTTGAGTCATTGTCGCGATGGCGCAAGCGGGTTTCGAGGGTGTTTGCGCGTTTGCGGGTTCAGGTCTATGATTAAGAAATGTCCAAGACCATTTCCTTGTCGCTTCCTCACGACCTGACCCAGGCCGAAGCCCGCGCGAATCGAAAAGGGGATCGCCAACGTCCGCGCCACGTATGGCTCGCGCCTTGGCGAGGTACAGGAGATCCGCGCGGATCGTTGGGCAACCAGAACCCATAAGCGATGATGATCGCATGAGACGCGATAATCACGGAATCCCTCTTCTTTTTTAGCCCGGTCGCTCGCGGCCGGAGTCTTCTGCGCGGACCATCAAAAGACCTCCGGTCGCTTGCGACCGGGCTAAAAATAATCTACATTCCCAGTCGCTTCTTCCAGGCGCTCAGTTGTTCTTCGAACGGTTTCCCGCCTGCAGCGCCAGCGCTTTGGTAGCGCTTGACGACGTTTTTGGCGCCGAGCGCGTTGTAGAGGTCCTCGGTCAATCCCACGGCGGCGCCGTGGGCGTTCATTGCTGTTTGGAAGTCTTCGAGTTTCAGTTGCGCCAGCGCGGTTTTTCCTTCCTTGTCACATTTCCCGACGAGTGTTCCCACGATCTGGTGGGCTGTGCGGAAAGGGATTCCCTTCGTGACGAAATATTCCGCCAGGCTCGTCGCGTCAAGGAATCCTTTTTCCAGCGTCGGCTCGATCGGATCCTTGTCGTAGCTGGCGCTGTTCACGATGGCGGCAGCCATCGTGAGACACTGACTCACCGTGTCATACGCCCGGAAGACGATTCGCTTGTCTTCCTGCAAATCGCGGTTGTAACCGATAGGCAATCCTTTCAGGATCGTCATGAGGGCGAACAGATCGCCGTAGACGTTGCCGCAGCGCCCCCGAATGAGCTCGAGCATGTCCGGGTTCCGCTTTTGCGGCATCATCGAACTGCTGGTGGTGTACCGGTCGGCGATCTTGATGAAGCCAAACTCCGTGGACATGTAAATGATCCACTGCTCCGCCCAGCGGGAGAGGTGCATCCCGGTCACGCAAAGCGCGTAGAGGAAATCCAGTGCCTCGTCACGCGAAGCCGTTCGCTCAATGCTGCTCGACGGTCCGCTTTGAAACGGGTTTTTTTGTAGGGACTGAAGTGTGATTGCCGGATCAATGGGCAATGAAGTGCCCGCGATAGCACCACTGCCCAAGGGATTCGAATCAGGGAACTGTGTGAACGCATCAATGCGACTCAAGTCCGTATCGAACATGTTCGCCCACGCAAGGGCCTCAGCTCCAGCGCTGATAGGCTGCGCACGCTGCATATGAGTGAAAGCAGGCATTACGACTTCTGCATTTCGCTCCGCCAATGAAATGAAGGATCGGATGAGCAGCCACATCTTGTCATAGATGGCCCGACAAGCCTCTGTCTGAATCCAGAGAATTAGATCAAACGCCACCTGATCATTCCGGCTCCTGCCCGTATGCAATTTCCGTCCCGGCTCGCCGATTCTTTCGATCAGGGCGCTCTCCACGCACATGTGGATGTCTTCCAGTTCCTTTTTGAACCCCGCCCACTTGGGGCCATCCTTATCGATCTCGGCTTCGATCTGTTTCAAGCCCTTGGTGATCGCGCCCAGATCGGCGTCGGTGATTAGGCCGACCTTCGCGAGCATCGTCGCGTGGGCGATGCTCCCCGCGATATCGTGCTTGTACAGCCGCCAGTCGTAGCTCATCGATTCGACGAACTCCTGCGCGATCGCATCGGTGGCTTCGGAAATTCTCGCCTGCCAGGATTTGGACGGTTCGGTCATGGCCGTATTGTAGCAATTATTTAGCCGCGTCGCTTGCGACGCGATTTTGAATGCGCGTCAAGACAACGCGTCGCAAGCGACG
>DASZXJ010000092.1:0-49486 GCA_035545895.1 Tepidisphaeraceae bacterium
AATTACACGGCCGGGGGGGGTGGTGATTACATCGCATTACGACTTAAATGAGCACCTCCGCGAATGGCCAGTTGACGTACTTTGGGAGACTTTTCTGAAGTCCGGTTACTACGAGTGGGGTGATAAATCGGTGAAGGAAAACAATATCGTCTACGATCCCGGCCGTTTGCGAGAATTGTGGGGGCGGCATTTCAAAGTAATATGCCTTGAACCACATCATCTAGATCAGTGTCATCTCGTCTGCCGCGTACCAGGATAATTCCGTGCCAGCCGCAACTGGAGATTGGCTATTTCTTCCGGGTGGAGTCACTCAGCTTTTATCATTAGTAGCCGCCTATCGCAGCCTGGGTGAGGACGCGAATATAAAATGCAATGTTCTTTCGGTTTGTTATTTCATCAATGATCTGATGCTGGCGGCTATGGAAGAGGCTTCAAAGGCATTTGGTTGGGACTACCTTGGAAATTTGGAGCCGACTAGATTCACAGGCTTTCCGACGTCGGCGTATTCTGTAGTCCGTCGCCCCCACAAATGGCTATTTCCGCGCACCTGTGCACGTCGATTATTACGGCGTAACGGATTTCCGCCACTCGATCGAGTGTATGGTATGGGATTTACTCTCCGACCATGGGTTTTCGACGAAGTTCTAATCAGCGCAATCCTCAAGCCGGATCAACACCTTTGTGTACTCGATGGGATGAACCCGAAGTCTCCGAATCGTCAGCTGGAAGGAATGCGATGGCGGGGTTTACAAACTCCGTTCAATAACATACCGGGTAGGATGGACGTATGGTGTCCTAGCGATCTAGTATCAGAAGCTGCGGCCCTAGGTCGGCCACGCGAAATTTCCTCTTCTGCCACTGAGGCTGTAAATCGGCAATATCGCGAGACGGCACTGGCTAAATCATTTCAACACTACCTACAGGAGAAGCTTGATTCCAGCCGATCGGCCGTTTTGTTTTCACAACAGCTAAGTTCAAATGGATATTGTTCGGCCTTTGGCGAGGCGACGTATTATTTTACAGTAACGCAGCGCTTATTGGCTGAAGGATATCGTCGAATTCTCATTAAGCCCCATCCGCGGGACGATCCTGCAAAAGTGCGGCATCTGCAGCGACTATTCGAAAGACAGTCTTCTATTACAATTGTGCCTGATCGATTTTTGCCCGTTCCTTTTGAGCCATTTGCAGATATCTTGTCCGAGCGGACTCATTCTGCCTTTTCAACAAATTCTACCGCTCTACTGACCTACCGCGCATGCACCGGAAGACCAGCGGTCGCGTTTGATAGCACAGAGTTTTCGGACGAATTCAGAAAAGATTTGCGGCAATACTGCCTACGTCACTCAATCGCACTTGTACTCCTTTAACCTTCACCTGATCAATTGCTAGTCGATGAGAATTGCAATAATTAATGAACATTGGGGCGCAGGCGCGGCGAGGTGCGCTCGCGATCTGCAAACGCAGCTAATGGCTCGCCACGATGTGGAATTCTTTCCAAGGGAGCAGCGGGAAACGGTCGCATCACTGATGCAAAGACTTATTGAATACGATCCCGAAGTGGTTAATTGCCATTCATTTTATGGATTTCTCCCATATGCTGCTCTGGCAGAAATTTCATCTAGATTTCCAACATGTTTCACGGTTCACGATCCCCGACCGATCGGAACAATGGAAATGGCATGTTGGACCTGTGATCGCAATGATACCTGCCTTCGATGTCCGTTGATACCTGGAAGGCTAGGTAAGGTGTTTAAAAACCCATACTTATGGAAGCGAATGGAGAAGCGACGAACACATCAGCGCTGCAGTCCCGACATGGTTGTTGTTGCACCAAGTGAATGGATGGCAAATCGTCTTAGAGAACAGGAGCTCAAGCGATTTAAAGTGAGAACTGTCCGGAACGGGATTGATGCAACTCTGTTTTCGCCATGTGAATCTGATCGGAGAAAATTTGGTTTACCCTTAGACGTACCCGTTATCTTGCATTCTGCATGGCGCGCTGGAGACTGGGAGATTAACCATAGGAAGGGGCTTATGCATCTGAGCGAAGCGTTTGTGAAACACGTTTTGCCGAGATTCCCCCACGCTGTTCTTGCAGTTGCTGGGGAAAGCATCGCACCGAACCATCCCAACGTAAAGCCTTTGGGAATAATTAATCAGGAACAATTGCCAAGTTTGCTGGGCTCAGTAGATGTGTTCGTGACGTCCACGCTCGCCGATAATCTACCCTATACTATTCTCGAAGCGATGGGTTGTGCTAAAGCTGTGATTGCTTCTCGTGTCGGTGGAATTCCGGAACAGGTCGTTGACGGGGAAACAGGGTTGTTAGTGGAAGCTGGAAACATCTTTGAACTAGGCCATGCGATAATTCAGCAATTCTCTGATCCTGAGCGGACGCGGCTTTATGGTCTTGCAGGTCGCGAACGTGTCAAGAAGTTGTTTGGGATTAAGCAGTTTGTGGGTGGGTATGAAGATATATTTATTCAATTAGCAACGTCTAGGTCTCGGCCGGTTTCTGATTTTCGACCGCACTGATCTCTGCCAACAGATTCGATATATTCTGCAGATTAGAGTTAATTCTGACACTTTCGTTTGAAAGATGTGAAAAGTGCTAGATGACATTAAAAATCGTGCCGCTGCAACGTCGATATTTACAGCGCAAACGCCGCCAAAAATTGCATTCATTTCTTCAATGGTCTGTTACCCATGGGGAGGCAGCGAGGAATTATGGGCGGGATCGGCAATGGAGTTGCTCAAGAGCGGTTATCGTGTTGTTGCCAATGTGAAATATTGGCCTAAACCAGCTCGACAATTATCTGCCCTTAGAGAGTCTGGATGTGAATTAAGAATGCGGCAGCCTGCCGGAAGGATTTGGTGGCATTTGAACCGGCTCTCCCGAGGTCTAATTCCCCGGCCATTGGATTCGCGGTGGCTCGATGAAGTGCGCCCTGACTTGGTCGTTTTGTCGCTTGGGATTCATCAGGACGGGGCGGACTGGATGCTCGCCTGTGCGAGGCGGAAAATTCCATATACTGTACTTGTTCAGGCAGCTTCGGAAAATATCTGGCCATCGGATGAGGGAATAAAAGCCCTTCGCGAGGGCTACCAAGGAGCAGCGAGAGTATTTTTCGTCGCTGTCGGCAATCGCGATGTCGTTGAAACCCAAATCGGATGTTCCCTCTCACAGTCGGAATTGATCTTTAATCCATTTGGCGTTCCATACGACTCCGATCCAACATGGCCAAACGAGCAAACTGGTTATCGTCTCGCCTGTGTTGGACGATTGGACCCAAGCTCTAAAGGACAGGATCTGTTGTTCAAAGTTTTGCGGCAACCTAAATGGCGTGAGCGCGACGTAAGCGTGGCATTATTTGGTCAAGGCTCAAATGGCGATGCGCTTCGCGTTTTACGCGACCACTACCAGCTGTCAAACGTATCGCTTGGCGGATTCAAGAATGGAGTGTTGGGAATTTGGGAAGATCACCATGCGCTTGTACTTCCGTCGCGACATGAAGGATTACCAATTGCCGTCGTCGAAGCAATGTTATGCCAACGCCCGTGTATCGTGACCGATGTGGCTGGTAATGCGGAGGCAGTGCAAGATGGCCTTAGCGGCTTTGTGGCTGAGGCACCGACCGTGCGAGCCCTAGATGACGCAATGGAGCGCGGCTGGCGGCGTCGTCATGAATGGAAGGAAATGGGCGCCGAAGCTGGACGTCGAATTCGTTCCCTGGTTCCGCGCGATCCTGCAGCCGTATTCGCTAGCAGACTGAAAGCTTTGGTCGTAGAAGAGCAACAGCCAACGAACGAAATTGGAATTCGTGATTCTGATAATCGGGTGGTTGGGTCGAAATCAGCATATGTATAGTCGGATCGGGTTTGTTTCGACGATGGGTGGCGTGCCATGGGCGGGCAGTGAATGCCTGTGGCATGCTGCGGCAATGAGATTATTGCAGCAAGGATATCAAGTTCACGCGAATGTTCAGGAATGGAAACCGCAGCCATCACCAATTGGCAAATTGAAGGATGCCAGCGCAATGGTTACCGAGCGGTCACTTTTCCAAGGCCTTTCCGGTCGACTGCGACGGCGTCTCTCCGATCCACATGTTTGGGTTCAAACGTCTGGCTGTGACTTGGTCGTGATTTCACAATCATGCCTTGATGGTGTCTCATGGGGAGAAGCTTGTAGGCAACGCGATATTCCCTATGCAATCATTTTCCAAGTCGCAGCTGAATGGTATTGGCCAGATGAAGCAGATGCAGAAATAGCACGAGAAGTGCTTTCAACTGCAAAGGCACTCTATTTTGTATCGTCCGGCAATCGGGATCTCATCGAGCGTCAACTGGGAATTGCTCTGCCAAATGCAAAGATTGTGCGAAACCCGTACGGGGTAAGCTATAAAGAACCATTTGCCTGGCCATCAAACGATGAAGGCCTTCGTTTAGCTTGTGTCGGACGGCTGGATGCGAGGCACAAAGGTCAGGATTTGCTGTTAACCGCGCTTGGCGACGGCTGGTTCGGTAGAAATGCCTCCATCGTATTTTTTGGCGTCGGATCTAACGAAGCGGAATTGAAGCGCTTGGCAAATCTAAGGTGTCGGATACCCGTGAAGTTTGCCGGCCACGTGCACGATATTGCTGCGATTTGGCGTATACATCATGCGATGGTGCTGACATCCCGGGTCGAGGGAATGCCGCTGGCGGCGGTCGAAGCAATGATGTGTGGTCGTCCTTGTCTTCTCACCGACGTAGCAGGAAACTCGGAACTTGTTCGTGATGGCGTCGATGGATTTATTGCCGAAGCTGCTTCCGTTTGCAGCGTAACTAAGACCCTGGAGCGACTATGGGATCAGCGCGGCCAGCTAGAGACCATGGGTCGCCAAGCGTATGCGCGCGTTCATACGCTGTTTCCATCTGATCCTGGTTCAGCGTTTGCGAATGACCTTATCGGATTATTGGAGCAGTCGCCTGCGATTCGGTTGGCCTCGGAAGGTTAGACGATAAATGCGAATCACATTTGTCCTTCCACATGCCGGATTGTCGGGTGGGATTCGCGTCATCGCAAACCACGCGGATCGATTACGACGGCTCGGACACGAGATATGTCTGGTATCAATGCCGCAGCCTATACCGTCGCTTCGATCACGGTTGTCGGCTATTCGAAAGGGTCAATGGTTGCGTCATATTCACGGCCCATCTCATCTCGATGGGTTGGGGCTTGATTGGCGTGTGCTGGATCAAAATCGGCCAGTTCGGGATAGCGACATACCTGATGCCGACTTGGTAATTGCCACTTGGTGGGAAACGGCGGAATGGGTAGCAAAGCTTTCTCCCAACAAAGGTGCGAAGGCATATTTTATTCAACTTGATGAGCGGACCGTAGTGCCCGACGATGTATCATGGGGTCATCGCGTGGCGAAGACGTGGCTACTTCCGATGTACAAGATCGCAACTTCTGGCGTTGTCAAAATCGCGGTAGAAAAAGAAATAAAAGTAAAGAATGGCCATATACCAGTGGTCGAGATTGGTGTGGATATAGAACAGTTTAATGCAGCGCCTCGCAACAAACAGCTTACGCCACGGGTAGGTTTCCTATATGAAACGACGCCTCGAAAAGGACCGGATGTTGCACTCAGTGTTGCCGAAATTGTTCGTAGCAAATTGCCGCGAACCGAGTTTGCAGTTCTGACTTCATCGAAAACAGTCAATAAGGCTGCGTTACCGGCCGGCGCACTTCTAAATGTGCAACCAACAACTAGCCAGTTGCGGGAGTTATATTCAGCATGTGATGTGTGGTTATGTACGAGCCGGTGCGAAGGATTTCATCTGCCTCCCATGGAAGCGATGGCATGTCGATGTCCTGTAGTGTCGACGCGCGTTGGTGGCCCGATCGATATGATTGAGGACGGAATTAACGGGTTTCTGCTTAATGTCGATGATGTCAAGGGGCTTGCTGAACGAGTTTTAGAGATTCTGAAGCTGTCAGACTTGCAATGGCGAACCATGTCCGACGCAGCATATAGTAAGGCGAGTGATTATACATGGGAGGCGGCAACGATTGCATTTGAAAAGACCTTATTTAAGGCAGCGGAAAATTCTGGGCAACTCGAGCTGGGCAGGACGGTTGGTTCGCAATGACGCTAGTGGTTTCAATCGCATTGTTTGGCTGGATTCCGTTGGTGTTGACACTGTTCATGCTAGTGCCCCCGCGCCGCGCGGTAATTATTTCATTCCTTTTTGCATGGTTATTTCTTCCAATAGCCGAGTTCAAACTCGGTGAAGGAATTCCCGTCTACAGCAAAATGACGGCGACGTGCTTTGGTGTTTTGATAGGCGTGTTATTGTTTGATCCACGCAAACTTCGGTCATTTCACTTTTGTTGGATGGATGTTCCCACAACTGTCTGGTGCATTTGCCCATTGTTTTCTTCGCTAAATAATGATCTTGGAATTCACGACGGTGTTTCTGCAATGATGTACCAAACCGTGACTTGGGGGATGCCCTATTTGATTGGGCGCCTATATTTCACCTCATTAACTGATATTGGAGAACTTGCTTTTGCGTGCTTTGTTGGCGGCCTGATTTATGTCCCTTTATGTTTGTTCGAAATTCGCATGAGCCCGCAACTTCATACATGGATATATGGTTACTATCAGCATAGTTTTGCACAAACGTTCCGCTACGATGGTTGGCGGCCAACAGTATTCATGCAACACGGATTGATGGTCGGTATGTGGATGTGCATGACTACTCTCATCGGATTTTGGCTTTGCTGGACCGGAGCATCAAAGCAAATCTGGCGAGTGCCGGCATGGATTTTGGTTTTGACTCTGGGAATTACTGCCGTTTTATGTAAGTCCACCGGAGCGATTGGGTTAATGCTTCTTGGTGGCATGACGCTCTTAATCACACAAACGCTTAGGGTTCGAATAGTATTGATCGCGGTTATCGCAGCTGTGCCTGCCTACATTGTATTGCGGACCGCCGGTGTGTGGAGCGGCGCAAACCTCGTGTCGTTGACGGCAGAATCAATCGGGACTGAAAGAGCTCAATCTCTCGAATTTCGGATGCAGAACGAAGACATGCTGATGGCGAAAGCTTTGCAACAGCCGATGTTCGGTTGGGGCGGCTGGGGCCGATCTCGGGTATACGATCGAAATGGCCGCGATCTTTCGATCACCGACGGTCTTTGGATTATTGCATTGGGTTGCTATGGAATTCTTGGGCTCTGCTCATTAATAGTTTCGTTATTGCTGCCGGTTATTCTTGTGACTTGGCTAATTCCACTCCGCCAATGGACCGAACCATCGGTGGCACCGCTGGTCGTGCTCGCAACGGTTATCGCCTTATACGCAATTGATTGCATTCCGAACGGCATGGTCAATCCAACTTTCATGTTGGTGTCAGGAGCAGTAATCGGAAACGTGATCGGCTTACAGGGTAAAAATCTGAGTTTGATGTTCACTGAATATAAAGCCAAGAGCCAGTTAGAAATAGGAATTGCTTAAAGTAGTTTACAACGTCCTGGAATCTGCCTCTTCTTCCGTCAGTAAAATCGGTCGCCAAAATGTCTAGTATTGTACAAGTCAGTGCTGCAGGAGATTTTGCAGAGGCCTTTCGGTTGAAGAGGGACGGCGCTGCAGAATTCTATGCAGCTCAGGGGCGCGCCGTCGAAGCATGTATTGCCCGGCGGCATCGGGCGACGTCGCTGACTTATGTCCGGCTGGCTGGCGGTAAACCATCCGACGAAATGTTGGAGTGTGGCGTCCGCTATATTTCACTGGGGCTCAACTGGAACGCCACAAACCTGATGGATGCCGCTAGGCGGGTTATACAATTACAACCCTCTCATGTAGTGCTCGGATTCGATTCCATCGAGATTCTAAAAACATGTCAGGATGCAAGAATTCCAATCTTGCCTGTGTATGCAAATTCATTCCATTTTGCACCACGTCCGGAATCGATTGCTCGGACCGTAGCTCGAAAAGTCCGGCATCGATGGCGATCATTTAAATTGGGTCGGCTGCTCGGTCGTTTGGAGTGGGTCGCCAATCACAACTTACCAGCGTGCAGGCAACTTGTTGGGCTTGGGTTGTCAGCGAACTCAGTGATCCCTTATGAATTCCCTGAAACTGCAAATCCGTCACAATATTCCGTCAAGTCAGCACCTAACAAGACGGACCTAATTAATTTGCTTTACGTCGGTGCAATTAATGAGCCGAAAGGCGTTTTCGATGTCGTAAGATCACTCGCATTTCTGAAAAAGGCTGGACGCAAGGTAAGGCTTCGGATTGCTGGCCAGGGTGATGTCGGGAAATTACGTGATGTGGCGGAATCAATTGGTGTATCACAAGAAGTGCTCTTCGTTGGATTATGCCCAAACAAAGAGATCCTATCGATGATGCACCAAGCCCACATCGCGATAGTTCCCTCGAGATGGGATTTTATGGAAGGATTGCCACTAACCATCTTCGAATCTCTTGCTGCTCGCACACCATTAATTTGTTCGGATCACCCCATGTTTACTGGCCGGCTTATGCATGAGCGAGATTGTCTCGTTTTTAAAGCAACCAAGGCCACACTGCTCGCTGATCAAATCGTGCGATTGATCGACGATCCCTCTCTATACGCCAAGCTCTCTCGATCGACTGAGCATACTTGGACGCGAATTCGATGCGATGTGAGTGGTGATGAGGTAGTTGATAGATGGCTCAGCGGCACAGGCGCAGATTATGAATGGTTGAAAACTCATAGCTTGGGTTCAGGCCGATACGAGGGGCGTGACTTGTAGTTTTCAGATTGTGATTGTCCTTTCCGATTCGAACACTCGAGTTTTGCTTTGATCAGGTCTGACTTTGCTGAAGATCTTGGTTGTTATCGTTAATTTTCGCACGCCAGAGTTAACCATTGGCTCTCTCCAGTCGTTGCATTTGGAGATGAAGTCCGTAGATGCCGACGTTGAGGTTGCGATTGTTGATTGCGCATCTGGGGATCAGTCGGTTGAACGGATCAAAAGCTGCATTGACGATTTCAATTCCGATGGGCGATTTCAGATTCTTCCACTTTCACACAACAATGGATTCGCCTACGCCAATAACGCCGCGATTGGATTGGCAATGAACTCATCTTCAATGCCGGATTACTTTTGGCTCCTAAACCCTGATACGATCGTGAAACCAGGGGCACTTGTGGAACTATTACAGTTTCTCACAAATCATCCCCAAGTCGGAATAGTTGGAAGTCGGCTGGAAGGCGAAGATGGAAAGCCACAGCGATCGGCATTCCGATTTCCATCGCTTCTGGGGGAGTTGGAGAATGGCACTCGATTTAGGCCCGTTTCGCGGCTCCTCTCACGCTGGATCGTGGCGCCGCCAGTAAGAGATGAGCCTTTTTGTGCGGACTGGGTTGCGGGCGCGAGTATGCTAGTTCGAAGAGAGGTGTTAACAGAAGTCGGATTACTCGACGATGGCTATTTCATGTACTACGAAGAAGTTGATTTTTGTTTGCGAGCAAGAAAGGCAGCGTGGGACTGCTGGTATGTCCCTTCAAGCCGCGTGGTGCATTTTGTTGGCCAAAGCTCAGGTGTGACCGACTTAACGAAGCCGGGAAAACCTTTACCTAAGTACTGGTTCGATTCACGTCGACGATATTTTCAAAAGAACCACGGCCGCTTTTACGCTTTGGGAGTGCAAATTACTTGGGCAATCGCTTATTTGACTTGGCGTCTGCGTCGCAGAGTGCAGCGCAAACCTAACTTGGACCCACCGAACTTACTTAGCGATTCATTTCGTTGGGTATTTTGGCCTTTGCTGACCGGCAGATGAGCACAACCGTTGATTCGAATATGGAAGCAGCTGAATTGCCGCCGTTGGCGCGCGGAGACTGTAATGCCAATCCCGCAAACATCGGAATGTGGGCGTTGTTAATTGAAGATTTTCGGACTTACGATGGTAAACTATTGGAGCAGGGATTCTGGGCGGTGGCAGTGCACCGGTTTGGAAATTGGCGCATGGGATTTCGCTGGAAGATCATCCGCGCGCCATTAACAGTGCTTTACCAACTCCTCTATCGGATTGTTGAATGGACCTGCGGAATTAGCTTGCCCTATACAGTGAAACTTGGGCGTCGCGTTCGAATCTGGCACCACGGCGGGATCATTCTGCATGCACGCAGCATCGGAAATGATGTTTATATTCGCCAAAATACAACCATGGGGATCGTCCGCCGCAGTGATCATTTAGCTATTCCCACGATTGAAGACCGCGCGGACATTGGATGTGGCGCATGTATTCTTGGCAATATATGCATAGGCCATGACAGTGTGATTGGTGCAAATGCAGTTGTACTTAAAGACGTGCCGCCCTATAGCGTCGCAGTCGGTGTGCCCGCCATCATCAGACCGCGAAAAAATTGAATCTCATGAATGATCGACAAGCGAAGATTGGGCTGGTCGTAATTGGTCGCAACGAGGGGGAGAGGCTTCGAGTATGTCTGGAATCAGTCACACGCCTGGGATTACCAATCGTCTATGTCGATTCCGGTTCGACTGATGAAAGTGTTGCGTTGGCGAAACAAATGCATGCACAGATCGTGGAATTGGATAATTCGGCATCTTTCTCCGCAGCCCGCGCTCGAAACGAAGGATTTGCGCGCTTGATACAAGTCGATCCAGAGATCGAATATGTTCAGTTTGTAGACGGTGATTGCGTTCTAGCGCTCGGCTGGGTCCAAGCTGCAGCAGAATTTTTGGACAAACATACCGATTATGCTGTCGTATGCGGTCGGAGACGCGAGCGTTTTCCAGCAAATAGCATTTACAACCGCATCAGTGACTTGGAATGGGATACGCCGATTGGTGATAGTAAGAGTTGTGGCGGCGATGCGATGATGCGAGCTGCCATGTTTCAAAAAGTAAATGGATTCGATCCTGCGATAATTGCCGGCGAAGAGCCTGAATTGTGTTTTCGGTTGCGTAAGCTTGATTGGCGAATTCACCGGTCTGATACGGATATGACGTTCCATGACCTTGCTATGACACGATTTGGTCAATGGTGGAATCGTTCTGTCAGGACAGGGCGGGGAAGTCTAGCCGTATTGATGAAACTTTCTTCCGAGCAACAACCGCCTTTTGCAGAAATGCTGCGAAGCAACGTAATTTGGGGAGTCTTATGGCCGCTGGCGACATTGACGATCGCGATTTTGGCGGCCAAAGTAGCAGGTCCTAGCGCTTCTGCTTTAGTCCTTGGGATATCACTCATGGTTTTCTTCGCTCAAACATTTCGAGTCGCAAGCCGAGCTTATAGGCGCATAGGTAATTGGCCACTCGCGTTGCAGTACAGTAGCTTAGTTATGATCGCAAAATTCGCTCAGGTGCTGGGCTACGTTCAGTTGATCATTCGTAGGCTCGTTGGTACCAAAGATTCCAATTTGCATTACAAAGAGACACCAGCGGTTTAGCTGAGCGAGAGCATTAGATTGCCTATGCCTAACCGAATTTTGCCATGCGGATAGCATACCTCGTTAATCAATACCCACACCCTAGCCATACTTTTATTCGGCGAGAAATTCAGGCATTGGAAGCTTTAAAGATACAAATTTTACGATTTACGATTCGTCGAACGAAAGATTCTTTGACTGACGCCGATGATATTGCTGAAAGCAAGAAGACAACTGTGCTTCTAGACTGCGGCATAATTGGTCTGTTGCTCGGAGTTGTTCGGGAGATTGTTGTTAGACCTTTGCGGTTCATTCGCGCGTTTACAATGGCTTGGCAGGTTGGATTAAAGTCAGATGTCGGCTTATTGTGTTTTTTGATTTACCTCGCGGAAGCGTGTGTGCTGCATAAAAGGATTCGAACAGCCGAAGTCGAGCATGTTCACGCGCACTTCGGTACGAACCCCGCAGCAGTTCTCATGCTAATGCGACTATTAGGCGGACCTAGCTACAGTTTCACGGTGCACGGGCCGGAAGAATTTGATCGAGCCAACGGCTTGGCGCTGCGAGAGAAAGTCCGCCACGCAAAGTACGTGATCGCCATAAGCGAATTTACTCGCAGCCAGCTCTATCGCTACGCAACTTTGGTTGATTGGAACAAGATCCACGTTGTTCATTGCGGATTGGATCAACAATTCCTCGGAAGAAATCCGTCTCCCGTCCCAGAAGTTCCGAAGCTGATTTGTGTTGGGAGATTATGTGAGCAAAAAGGGCAACTCGCTTTGATCCAAGCAGTACATAAGCTTGCGATAAAGAAGATTGAGTTTGAAGTTGTGATTATTGGTGATGGCGGAATGAGACATGCAATCGAACAATTGATTGAAGAATATAATCTTCGACAATATGTGACGATGCTTGGCTGGGCTTCAGGACTTGAAGTTCGTCGGCAGATAGAAGATGCGCGGGCAATGGTCATTCCAAGTTTTGCAGAAGGGCTGCCAGTTGTACTGATGGAAGCATTTGGCCTAGGTAGGCCGGTCGTCAGCACCTACATCGCGGGTATCCCTGAACTGGTTGAAAATGATGTGAGTGGTTGGCTTGTTCCAGCAGGATCGATCGAAGCCCTGGCAAATGCAATTGAAGAAGCCCTGCGGGCACCGGTTGACATTCTGACAAAAAAGGGCGCGGCCGGTCGAAGCAAGGTTCTCTTGCACCACGACGCCAGCAAAGAAGCTATCAAACTCGCTGAATTATTCCGGTTAGCGGTTATTGAAGAGAAATCGACTGAACCTACCGAGACGGGCGACGTTTCGGTTTCATCGTCATTGTCATCATGAACTTGATCCTTTATCTCCTGACAACCGTCCTTGCAGTCCCGTCATTGGTGTTTTTCATCGAATGCGTCTTTGGCGCGGTCGCTAAGGGGTCGAATCCTCACTACAAATCGGAAGATACCGAGAGATCCCAACTAGCTGTTCTAATCCCTGCCCACAACGAGGAAAAGACTCTTGGCGGAACCCTAATGGCTTTGAAATCGGAGCTACGTTCAGGCGACCGCGTTATTGTTATTGCCGACAATTCAACTGACAGTACCGCCAGTATCGCGCGTTACATGGATGTCGAGGTAGTGGAGCGTGTTAATGACGCGAATCGTGGAAAAGGATTTGCATTGGCAAGCGGCGTGAATTATCTGGCAAAAAATCCTCCTGATATTTTGGTGTTACTTGATGCCGACACATTGGTCGAACCCGGATCACTCGATGTACTTCGAGGGACAGTTGTACGCCTGAAAACGCCCGCGCAAGCGCTATATTTGCTTGCAGCGCCTCCGATTCCGTCCGTTAGAGACTTGATTTCGACCTTAGCGTTTACTGTTAAAAATCAAGCTCGCCCGGCCGCCTTGGAAATGTTTGGCATGCCATGTCAAATTACCGGATCGGGGGTGGCGCTACCATGGACAGCGCTGCAATATGTCAATCTGTCTTCAGGCAATCTCGTGGAAGATATGCAGCTTGGTATTGACTTAGCGATTGCAGGATTTACGCCAGTTCATTGTTCTTCCGCTCGAGTAACGGGTTCCTTACCCAGCGGTTCTATTGCATCGGCTGGTCAGCGTACACGCTGGGAGCATGGGCATGTTCGGACCCTGTTCACACAGGTTCCTCGTCTTGCACGCGAAGCAGTTCGCCAGCGCCGGCTTACTTTAATGATTATGGCCCTGGACCTGTGCGTACCGCCGCTCAGCCTTTTAGTTTTGCTTTTGGCGATGAACTTCACACTGGGACTGACCTGGGCGTTAGCAACATATCAACTTGGCCCATTATTAGTTTCATCGGCCGCATTAGTAATCGTGGGCATTGGGGTCTTTTCCGTGTGGTTTCGGCACGGGCGGGCTACAATCTCGCTTGGTCAATTGCTACTAGTGCCCGCATATTTGCTTTGGAAAATACCGATTTACGCTTCCTTGCTTTTTAAGCCGCAGCGTACCTGGGTTCGTACACCGCGTGATAACAGCGTTGAGTCATCTCTCTGATGAGCAGCTCCATTACTCCCGTTCCTGTTTTACCTTCAGCTGATCACTCTTTAATGGGGATTGCGCTCCATGGGCTATCCGCAACGGCTTGCTTGCGTTGTATCGCTGATTCAATATCTAAGCAGCAGGGTGGTTGGGTGGTCACGGCCAATCTGGATCATCTTCGCCGAATGGTGAATGAACCCAAATACCGGGATTTATGTCGGTCCGCATCGCTCGTGGTGGCTGACGGTGTTCCGCTAATTTGGGCCAGCGCTGTGCAAGGTCACCCGTTGCCTGAACGCATTGCCGGCTCAGACTTGATTTGGACGCTAAGTGAAACTGCAGCTAAAGAAGATCGCTCTATTTTTCTTTTGGGAGGCGCGCCCGGAACAGCAGTCGAAGCTGCAAAAGTTCTAAGTGCGCGCTACCCAGGTCTACGAATCGCGGGTCAATATTGTCCCACAGTTGGATTTGAAAATGATGAAACGCAAATCGAAGAAATGCGAAAGTGTCTGAAAGAAGCTAGGCCTGATATCGTGTTCGTAGCCTTGGGATCTCCCAAACAAGAAGAGTGGATTGTGCGGCTTTGCTCAATGTTGCCCGCGACATGGTGGATTGGCGTTGGCATCAGCTTTAGTTTCGTTTGCGGACGCGTGAAGCGGGCTCCTCTCTGGATGCAGCGGTGCGGTCTCGAATGGTTGCATCGTTTGGCTCAAGAACCGACGAGGTTATTCCGGCGATACATCTTGCAAGATATTCCATTTGTAATCGTCCTCATGGCTGCTGCAGTACGGCAGCGGTTCGCATCGCGCCAAACACTCGAAGCTCAGAAGGTATGGGAAGGCGATATTTGAGGCTTCAAAATTGAATCACTTTGCTCCACTAAACCTGGCCTATTTTCTTTGTGCAGCCGTAAATGGAGTTCTCGGATGGCGGATTCGATTCGCACCAGCCGGTAGTCGGAAAAGTGGTAAATTCTGGCTAGGAGTGTCATTAGTCTTGTTGATATTGGGCGTCATTCGCATGTTGAAAGTGCAATTAGTTATTGGCGATTTTGGTCGTCGCGAAGCCATGGAAGCTGGCATTTATGAGGATCGTCGGGATTTGCAATTGGGAGTAATCTTGATCATGGCCGCCCTGTGTGTTTTAGGTATTGGCATGATGCGTAGTCGTATTGGAAGCCGCAGTCTGACGAAATGGATCGCAAGTAGCGGACTAGTTTGCCTCACATTTCTAACGGCGGCCCGGGCGCTTTCCTATCATTATCTTGATGCACTGTTCGGAGCGGTAGTAGTAGGGCCCTTAACAGTCGGCGGAGTTGTTGACGGGTCCATTATCGTTGTTCTAAGCGGCCAGGCTGTGTGGCTTTTAGGCAAGCACACTAGCTATATAAGAAATACTTCAAATCAGGTCAGAGTGCAGCCTTCTAACAGCGGTTTCTGAAGAATAAATTGTGCGCCGCTAACATTTGAATAGATTACAAATACTGTGCGTTGATCTTGTCCTAGATCCACCCATTTCCATTGCCCATGCAATAGTGGTGAGATCAATGAGGGCGGCGCTGGAGATTTCTCGAATCGTTACGATTGACGTCTTAGTAACTGTAGGGGAAGACGAATCCTTCGATTTTCCGAGCTTCACCGAAAATTTAAAACGAAATCAGACCGCTTGGTATTGGATAGCAATTTTGCCGAATATGGACGCCGAACGGGAAATCAGGGCGAGGTCTCTAGGAGCGACCTCTGTAATCGATTTGACCGAAGTGCCCATTCGTCTACCGGCACTATTGAAATCCTTGAGCTCAAATCCCTCAATGAGAGCTTAATTCACAGCTAGTTGGTGTTCCGAAATTGGGTGAAGAAAAGAGCTGGGCAAACCATTTGGTTTGCCCAGCTCTTTTCTCGAGAAGTTCAAGGCATGTCAACAGAGAAGGGCTATAGTTATCGATGTATGTAAATAGATGCAATTTCAGAGAGTTGAAGAAAGTCCGTTTGCGAAATTGGGTATACACGATCCCTTTATCGCGATTTGGTTGGATGCTGATCACCTGTTGCATAGCGGCTTTGCTAACTGTTTCGGGCATTGCGCAAACTTCATCCCCTCTCGCGCAAGCATGGACTGCCTTAGTTGCACCTGATAATGCGTTCCACTGCTTGCTTTTGAATAATGATCGCCTGGCAATCCGTATGGGACTTGTCAGCTGGGGACCAAACTGGGAGTGGCGGCCCGAGCCGCAATCAACTAACTCTCGAATTGATGGTCAGCTCCACTGCAGCGCGCCGCTGCTGTTGAATGAACGAACGGGCGGTAAAATTCAAGTTTCACTCGATGCTCGCTGCGAAGCTAATCAGCAATTAATCTGCCAATACCAATTAGCCGCAGACGATGATCAGCCTCTTACCATGTTTGCCGTTTTGTTGTCCTTCCCCGATCCATCGCGACGCGGAGAGGCTAGGGCAACACTCCAAAATGGAGCATCAAAAACCCTCCCGCTGCCAATGAAATCATCTGCAAATCTTGAACTGTTAAGATCGATACAGTTTAGATTTGAGGATGGGGGCGAAGTTGCATTTGCTTTTGATCCACCTCGTTCGATCCAACCTGAAAACAATGAGATGCGAGTAATTCTGGCTGGAAATGTATTCCATAAGGGCAGCGAGACGACAAAACTGACCATTGATTACACGGGACCGATTAGTTTTGCCGCACAATCACAGGATCTGCAGAAATATATTTCGCGTGTCGCCGATTCAACTTGGTTTCCTTTTTCCCCGCATCCATCAACCCAGCCTAGTGTAATCGGCATGGAAGACTGGCTGGACAAGCCCGCTGGCGTCCATGGTGGCGTTCGGATAAGCGGCGACCAATTCAAATTTGAAGACGGCACTCCCATCAAGTTTTGGGGAACCAATATCAGTTACGCTGGCGCCGCGCCGACTCGCGAAGAAGCGATTCTAACCGCCAGACGATTTGCGAAATATGGCATCAATGCCGTACGTCTTCATAAATTTGCTGGTCCGACTGGCTGGGAAGGCATAGCAGATAAGCAGGACGCAACTCAGTTCGACTCGGACGGCCTCAATCGGCTTGATTTTTTTTGCTCCCAGCTTCAGTCTCAAGGGATTTATTACGGGTTTTCTCATACTTACAAATTCATGGTCGGGGCGAGCAACAAAGATCGTGTCCTGGCGTATGACGAAATCGCGAAGCACAACGGCGACTGCTACGGATTGATCAATTTCGCGGAAGATATCCAGGATCTTCTCATCGAGCGTATCGTCAACCTGCTTCAGCATCGCAATTCGTTCACCGGGAAAAAGTATGCGGACGATCCGGCGTTGGCATTCGTGGAAATGCAAAACGAGGACGATATTTTCTTTTTCACCACTGGAGCAGTTCTTGAATCGTTTCCAACCTACCGCAGA
The DNA here is from genome assembly GCA_035545895.1 of Tepidisphaeraceae bacterium. GTDB lineage: Bacteria > Planctomycetota > Phycisphaerae > Tepidisphaerales > Tepidisphaeraceae > DASZXJ01. The sequence goes on from DASZXJ010000092.1 coordinate 17,374, forward strand.
CATTTTGAAGTTCAATTCTCTGATTGGTTGAATGCAAAATACGGATCTCAGCAGAAATTGGCTGCTGCGTGGGGATCCGCCTTAAAGGAAGGGGAATCGCTGGCAAATCGCAATATAGCAATCCAGGGTAATCCATGGTTTATGGGCGAGGATGGATTAAAGCAGCAGCCCGCAGGGGGAAATAAGCGTTTGATGGATAACGCTGAATTCTTCCACGTAACCCAGAATCGTTTTTATGAAAAATGTGAACGAGCTATTCGAAAAGCCGGCTATCAGGGTCCACTGATTGGCTCCGCTTGGCAAGCGCCGTTAATTGTGCCGCACTATTATAATCTGAGATCGGATTATCTCGTTGGCTATATTGACCGCCATAACTATTTCGGCGGTTCACTCTCAGACTCCATGCTCAAAAGGCCCGGCAGCGGATATCTTGAGGTTGGCCTGCAGCAAGTCATCGACCGTCCGTTTGGCATTTCAGAGTGGAACCATGTTTACCCCTCGCTTTACAGTGCTGAAGGCCCGCCCATCGTTGCCGCATATGGAATGGGTTTACAAGGTTGGGATGCATCGTACGAGTTTCAATCCTCGAGCAATCGTGAATTCAGCCCGATCGTCGGCCAGCAGCCATGGGGAGTCTGGGAAACCGACGTGCCGACACAGATTGGTCAATTTCCGACGCTGTCGAGAATGGTATTGCGAGGCGACGTCAAGCAAGGTGATGTTATTTCCGTTACCCAGATCGGTAACAGCGATCTAACTAACGGGCTTTCTGCAGCATCCAACATTGCAGTACCTCGCCAGACGTTGGCGGCCGGTCGAGTCGCGGTACAGTTCACAGATCGACCCGCTTCAAGTCCGCCAATGAACCTGACTAGAAACCAAGGCAAGGACACGATCACTTCTTCCACTGGCGAACTCACCTGGGATACCACGGATAGAGGCTATGTCACCATCAACACCTCCAGCTCGAAGGCCGTCGTCGGCTTTGCCGGTGACAAGCATTTTGATTTTGGAGACTTGAGCATGGACATTGCAAGTCCTTTTGCATCCATCGTGATCACCGCGCGTGGCCGAGAAGAGACACTTTCAAATTCCCGTACTGCATTGATTTCGGCAGTCGCTCGCAACTGTAATACTGGTTTTAAGTACTTTGTGCCGAGTGGCCAAATTCTTTCCAATGGCAATGCGCCCATTTTAATGGAACCTATTAGGGCAACCATAGCATTTTCTCGGCGGTCGATCGCAGCCGTCAATGTTTTGGATCAGAGCGGTAATCGAACCTCCAAGACGGTTGAACTATCGGGCAATTCGTTTGTGATTGACGGCACGAAGGATCGAGCCTTGTACTACGAAGTTGTTTTCAAATAATTTCTGACTTGATCAGAGTATTAGAAGCGGGATGAGATCACTATAAGGCGCCTGCCTCACGCTTAACTCCAGTCTTTTCGAACTGTGCTTGTATGGGAAATGCTGGTTTACTGAGGCTCGTGATATCGCGTCGCATAAGGATATCGAGCACTTTCGGCCGAAAAAGGTGGCCGTGGACTTGGCTGGCAACGAGAGAGATGGGTATTGGTGGCTTGCGTTTGATTACCAATTTTCGTGTCGCGGGGAATGTGCCTAATCGGAAAAAGGGAGGGTGGTTTCCGCTTGCTGAAGGATCGCACGTCTCGAAATACGACGAACGATGCGAGGAGAGTGAGCAGCCATACCTTTTGGACCCAACGAACGACGCCGATCCGAGCCTGTTGGCGTTTGACGAAGAAGGCAACGCCATCCCAGTGCCTGGCGCCGATGAGTGGGATACCAAGCGCGTAGAGGAATCGATCAAACGACTGAAGCTTAACGATCACGACGCATTACCCACTGAACGCCGACGCTTGTGGCAGATGATGTCGAAGATTATCGGCGAGTTTCTCGACGCCAAGCAGAAGTACAATCCGAAGACGAATCCAATGGTGAAGGCAACGATAGAAGAGAAGGCACGCCAGATCCGCGATCTGACGCGGCCAGATGCAGAGCTATCGGCAGTCGCGCGCTGGTGTGTATTGTTTCGGAACGATGGCCGTCTATCACGCCTCATTTCGTGATCAATGTTACTGCGAAATAGGCAAGCAGCGATTGTGCCAGAAGGACACAGAGTTGGAGGTCTACCACGGCGGCACGCTGCACAACACGTGGGATTGGCTGCGTGACCAAATCGACGAAGAATCCGCAGTTTAACCCAGCTGTGGCGCACCCCTCGTTCACCTATCGCTAGGAGCCGATGAGCCAGGATATGCCGGTTCAATCTCGGCATAGCGTCCAAGAACGCTGCCGACCCGTACCTAACCGGCGGCGAGGGATTCCGCAAAGGCGGCGTAAGTGTTAGCCGTTTCGTAGTGTTGCCAATAATTCTCGCGGTAAAATCGCAAGTATGCTGGCAATGGACCGGTCACTTGGGTGCCATCCATTGTGCTCGATATGTACTCCTCTTTCTCCAAAGCGAATGACCCCAACGGGATTCGAACCCGTGTCGCGGCCTTGAAAGGGCCGTGTCCTAGGCCTCTAGACGATGGGGCCGGATAGCGAAGCGAACAATATGCAAATTAAGGGGCCAGGGGCAAGGGGCCTGGCCTATTTTGGATTTCGGACTGCGGATTTCGGATTGGAATTGATGGTTGTTCGGTCGCTTATTGAGGTTTTTCAATTTATCTTCTGGCGATGCTCCACTTCTACAAATTCCGGCAGGAGTTGTTCGCTCCGACACCGGCGAGGGATATTTACGTGAAACCCGGCAAGGGGCGCGGCTGGCCGGAGGAATGCCCGCCAATTCGGGCGGCCAATTCGTTTGGGTTTGATCTGCTGGCCAACTTTGATGTGACGTTCATCCAAACGCGTGGCCAATGGCGGGTCAAGAACGACATCGTGATCGAATCGGATTTTGTCTGGGCTTCGACAAACAAGTCGGACGGCGCGCCGCTGACTCAGCAATATGCCTGGTTTTGGGAAAAGGGGCAGAAGCTGCCTCATGTTATTTCAGACAATGTGTACGCCAGGATCAAAAACCAGGTGAAGATCAGCAGTTTCCTGTTTCTCAAGACCGACCCGGATGAAATGCTGTTGATGACCGAAGTGCCGAATTTTCGTCGGCCATGGCGCGCAATGAGCGCGGTTATCGAAACCGACTGGTACCCAGCCAGTTATCCGTGGCATACCGTGATCGAACTCGATCCGAGCCAAAAGAAAACCACCATCAAAAAAGGCGAACCGCTTTGCCGTCTTATTCCGGTGAGGCGCGGTTCATATGGGGCGCTTCAGATGCCGCTTCGAAAGTTTGATGCATTCTTCGAATCGGGCCAGAAATGGCTCAAGATGCACGGCAAGTTTGAGCACAAAGGCATGGTTGATATCACGCATACCTACGTCAAGCAGCAGCGTAAGAGCAAATTCACCTGCTCGGGTTGACCATGCTTATCCGCGTTTTGAGCGGATGGAGGTGCTATTTTTAACGCGTTGGCCGCTTCTATTCTTGCTGCTGGGGGCATCGGCGCGCGTTGAATCGTTGCTTTTCGCGAGAAGGAGAGCAGCCTTGGGACCCTTGGAATTGAAATCCCGCATATTGCCACGTCCGCGTTTTTTTGTACCGCCTGATTGATGCATGCTCATCGAAACTCCATCGAAATAACTGACCGATTGTAGGTCAGCGGCAAGACAGGGTGTGTCAAAAATCAAAGCAAAGTTCCCCGCAGGATCAATGACGCAACGGTAAAATAAATAATCAGTCCGGTGACATCGACCAGCGTTGCCACAAATGGCGCTGAACTGGTGGCAGGATCAAAGCCAAGCCGTCGCAAAAGAAAAGGCAACATCGAGCCTGCCAGCGTTCCCCAGGTGATGACACCGATGAGAGCGAACAACACAGTAGCGGCAATCAGCACCCAGTGTTTGCCATAAGCGGTTGTTTCCTCAGGCACGCCATGGAGATTGGGCAGATTGGATTGTGGCGGCAGAGTGGTGTGGTCGGCAAGAATTGTTCCAGCAGGCAATGTCACTGGCGCATCAAGTTTGACGGATTGAGTGAGCATGGTCGAGCCCGGGATTGCATTTTCGGGCAATCGCCCGGCTTGCGTCGAGAAAAAGGCTCCTACATGTGGCACGTGCGACATTCCCTGCCACACGCTGATACGACAAAAACCGATGATGCCGAGGAACAATCCAAGCGCCAGACCTGTGCGCAATTCGCGTCCCAGGACTCGCCACCAGTCACGAAGTTTCACTTCACGCAGCGCCAGAGAGCGGATGATCAGCGAAGTGCCTTGCGAGCCGCTATTCCCGCCTGACGAGATAATTAGAGGGACGAAGAGCGCGACGACGGCGGCTTTTTCAATTTCACCTTCGAAATATCCCATGGCGGTGGCGGTGAGCATTTCGCCGAGGAACAGCGCCGCCAGCCAGCCACCTCGCTTGCGAACCATTTCCCAGAAGCCGACATCGAAATAGGGCTTGTCGAGTGCTTCACTACCGCCGAGTTTTTGGATTTCCTCGGTGGCTTTGCGTTCGGCAACGTCCAGGATGTCGTCGGCCGTGACGATGCCAAGCATCACGCCTTCGGCATTGACCACGGGTAATGCAACTCGGTCGTATTTGGCGAATGCTTCGAGCACTTCATCCCGCCGCGCTGTAGCTTGGACGGTGACGAGCGGGCGTTCCTCGATGTCGCCGATCATCGTTTCCGGGTTGGCCAGCACGATCGTGCCCAGGCGCACGTCTTCGAGCAATTTCCCCCTTTCGTTGATCAGATAAATGACATTGAGCGTCTCTTTACCGCGGCCGGTGGCGCGGATGCGCTCCAGCGACTCGCGACAAGTGATGTCCGGCGGCAGCGCGACATATTCCGGCGTCATGTGCCTGCCAACCGTGCCTTCCGGATAGCCAAGGAGTGCACGCGTGGCTTTCAGTTCTGTCGGCGACAGGGTTTCAAGCAGGGCGCGGGTGACCTCGGCAGGCAATTCTTCTAATAGCCGGATACGGTCATCCGGCGTCATGTCATCCAGGATCGACTGGACAGTGGCATTTGAGAATGACTGAATCAGCTCTGTTTGTCGTTCGCGAGGAAGATACGAAAAGACTTCGGCTGCACGCCCGCGAGGCAGGATGCGGAAGACGACGCCTTCATCCTCGGCGGGCAGGTCGATGAGCAGTTCCGCCAGGTCTGCCGCATCGAGTTCGCTGCACGCGTCGCGCAGCCCTTCCCAGTCCTTGGCGCGGATAATTTCCTCAAAGTCCGCCTGAAGCAGTGATCCAATCATGGCGGGGATTGTAATTTGGGATTTTGGATTTGCGATTTACGATTGACAATAAAATCGCAAATTATCGACGAATCATGTTCCCGCCAGTTGGTTTTCCAATTGGGTAACTTGCTTGGCGACATCGCGGTCGCTTTGAATATCCACGCCTATTTTTCGCTCGGCATGCATGACGGTGGTGTGATCGCGCCCACCGAAATATCCGCCGATCTCTTCCAGGCTATAGGGCGTGTGCCGCCTTGCCAGGAACATGCAGACCTGCCGCGGAAACGCGATGCTTTTGTGCCGCTTTTTGCTCTGAAGATCGCTCATCTTGACGTTGTAATACTTGGTCACCAGATCGGAAATCTGCTGGATGGTGATGCGCTTTTGCTCGAGTGTTGCGGTTTCGCCCAGCGCGGCCTTGGCCAGTTCCAGATCGATGTGCCCGTTTTGCAGCAGGCCCATTCCCTGGATCTTCGTGATCGCACCTTCAAGCTCGCGCGTATTGTGCTCGACCTTGGCGGCGACATAGCAAACCACATCTTCCGGCAAGGTCAGCCCGCGCATCCGAGCCTTTTTCTGCAAGATCGCGACGCGGGTTTCATAGCAGGGCTTTTCAATTCGCGCAACCAAGCCCCAGTTGAAGCGAGAGACAAGCCGTTCTTCCAATTCCGGAATTTCACTCGGCGGGCAGTCGGCTGAGAGAATGATCTGCTTGTGCTGTTGATAAAGCGTGTTGAACGTATGGAAGAACTCTTCCTGCGTCCGATCCTTGCCGGCAAGGAAGTGGATGTCGTCAATCACGAGCATCTGCACGTTGCGATAGCGGAAGCGGAACTGGTTCATCTCGCCGCTTTCGACGGCGTTGATGAATTGATTGATGAAGCTGTCGCAGGAGAGATAGAGAATGCGCGCATCGTCCTGGCGCTCGAGCAGCTTCTGGCAGACGGCTTGCAGGAGATGGGTCTTGCCGAGTCCAACTCCGCCATGGATGAACAGCGGGTTATAGGCGCGGCCGGGTTGTTCGCTGATGGCGATGGCGGCGGCATGGGGCAACCGGTTGCACGGTCCGGTGACAAAATTATCGAAAACGTAATCCGGGTTTAATGGAAGAGGTTGATCGCCTTCATTGAAGACGCCTCCGCGCGGCAGGTTTTCGCAGTGAAAGACCACCGCGACGAGCCGGCCGGTCACTTCCTGAGCGGCCGCGGTGAAGGGCTGCTGGCACTGGCTTTGGCAGAAGTTCAACTGCGCTGGCGTGCTGACCAGCACCTGGATCATTCCGTTGGTGATCTGGCGCGGCGTGAGCTGGTCAAACCAGACACGGTGCAGGCTCGGGTGCTGGGTTCGAACAGCACCGAGGATTTGCTGCCAGACTGTCGTATCGAGGGACGAGAGTCCCTCATGCGCGCGGCGGGCGAGCGCCTCGCGCGGCGATAGCGAGTGGGTCGTCAACATTTTTAGGCTACAACCGTAAGGAGCCGAGAAACTGGTTCAACATCACAACCGGCAAACGAAACCGGGTTAATATGCTTCATGTACTCACCGCAACCTAAACCAAATATGCTGCGGCCACAAAATGTACGTCATCTGGTAACACTCAACGTCGCGTGGCACGTCCGTGCGCCATGCCAATCGCGCTTCTTCCCGCGCTTTTGAAATTAATTTCTCAAGCACGGGCCCCTGAGGCGCGGACACCAAATTCACTGACCGCTATATAGCGCGCCGCAAACAAAAAGTGAAGAGGAGATTTTCATTTTATTCTTTCCCTTTTCGCGCGGGCAAAGGCAGGCCGACTTCCTTCATCACCATCTGCAAGTCGTCCCATACCGCCTTTCGTGTCTCGTATGTGTAGCTGCGCAATACATAGGCCGGATGATAAGTCGGCATTAATTTGACACCGCGCCAGTCCTGCCACGTGCCGCGCATTTTTCCCATCGAATTTTTTGTTTGCAGCATGTATTGCATCGACGGACGTCCCAGTGTCACGATCACCCGCGGATGAATGATCTCAATTTGCCGTACCAAATAAGGCGTACACGTCGCCACTTCATCGGGCGCGGGCTCGCGATTGCCGGGCGGACGACACTTCACAATGTTGGCGATGAAGACCTGTTCGCGGCGTAAACCCATTGCTGTGATCCACTTGTTGAGCAGTTCGCCCGCGCGCCCGACAAACGGACGTCCCTGCAAATCCTCGTTTTCGCCGGGACCTTCACCGATGAACATGATCTTGCTGTCGGGATCTCCTTCGCCGAATACGGTGTTGGTGCGCGTTTCGCAAAGCCGGCATTTCGGACAATCTCGCACTTCATTTTCGTTCATCATCTTCAGCAGCGAGACTTTTTCACTGGTGCTTTTTACCGGCAGGCTGATCGTAACTGGTGGAGCAGCAAACAAATCCGTTGCGCGCGGTACTGTCGAAAATTCCGGTGATGCTTCGGTCTTCATCGAAGTGATCTTAGCCTCAGCCTGGACCGATTCTTCGGAAATTCGCACGGAATCCAGGCCGAATGCGCGTTCGGCTCGGAGTGCAAGTCTTGCTCTGGCATGGGCTTTGGAATTGTCGGCCACGTTCATATTTTAGAGGCGGAATAAAGTCTGACAAACACTTGACGCGCTCGCATCACATGTGAAAGATATGGTCAGACAAAGCCACCCCGGCTCGCGATGGCGGGTCCCAGATTGTTTCGGGATACCGTAGCGTGCCGTGGTGGCTTTTTCGTTTTGAGCCCACATCCCGCCGAAGCGGGACGTGCCATTGTTTGTGAGGTGTGAGAATGAAAAAGAACTCAACCAAAAAGGAGCTTCTTTCCAAACCCGTCGAGCATGTTGATATCACGAGGCTCAATGTGGTTCCCATCATCGAATCGATGGAGAAGATGGCTTATTCCGCTCGGGACCTGGCGCGGGCCGCTGATATTTACGACCGAATGCTCCGCGATAAGGAGTGTGGCATTATTCTTTGCCTGGCGGGCTCTTTGATCAGCGCGGGCCTGAAAAAGATCTTTGTCGATCTGATCCGCAACAACATGGTCGATGCCATCGTCTCCACCGGCGCGAATATCGTCGATCAGGATTTCTTTGAAGGTCTTGGCTATCGCCACTGGATCGCGGACGATCGCTACAAGAGCGGCATGTTCGATGGCGAGCTTCGCGAGCTGATGATTGACCGAATCTACGATACGTTCATCGATGAGGAGGAACTTCGCATTTGCGATGAGACGACCCAGCAGATCGCCGATGATATGGAGCCGCGTCCATATAGCTCCCGCGAATTCATCGCCGAGATGGGCAAGTACCTGACCAGGCACGGCAAGGTCAAAGACAGCATCGTCCTGGAAGCCTATAAGAAGGACGTGCCGATCTTCTGTCCGGCATTCAGCGACTGCTCAGCGGGCTTTGGACTTGTGGCCCATCAGCACGCGCGGGCAACCACTGGTCAGCCGGTTGTTTCCATCGACAGCGTCAAGGACTTTTACGAACTGACTCAGCTCAAGCTTAAAACCAAAGAAACCGGACTGTTTATGATCGGCGGCGGCGTTCCCAAGAACTTCGCCCAGGACATCGTCGTGGCCGCTGAAATCCTGACCAAGGACGAAGCCGCCATGCACAAATATGCCGTGCAGATAACCGTCGCCGATGTGCGCGACGGCGCGCTTTCCAGCAGTACGCTGAAAGAGGCCTCCAGCTGGGGCAAGGTCGATACCGTTTACGAGCAAATGGTTTACAGCGAAGCCACCCTGGCCGTACCCTTGATCGCGGGCTACGCCTATCAGAAAGGCGGCTGGAAGACCCGCAAAGCCCGCAAATGGGCAACCCTACTAGAACCCGCATCGGTCTAATTCTTCAGTTGTCAAAGAAGCAAACATAACGCCCGCGGCTCCGCCGTGGGGTTCTTTTTTCAAATCAAACATGTTCCAAACCACAGGACTTCAAATACGTTTCCAATCCCACCATCGCCTTGTAAGCGTCCAGCGCAATACTCAATGCATTAAATCGTTGTTCCATAAAGATTCTCCGTATCCGATAAAAGGTGTTGGCCCGATCCATTGTCAATCCTTTCGCAAGAATAAGATTTTGAGTGACGCAATTGATCCGGAGGTTTGCATCATGCGATTTGTCGAATTGCTTGGCCGGCTGTTCTTTGCCGCAATATTTCTCCTTTCTGCTCCAAAAGATTTTACGCAGGAAAACATCAACTATAACTATGCCGTCAATGCTGGTGTGCCTGTGGCAAATATTCTCGTTCCGCTCGCGGGGATTTTGGCGCTCCTCGGTGGTTTGAGTATTGCGCTGGGACTGTACGCGCGTATCGGTGCCGCGTTGGTCATTTTATTCCTCGTACCGGTGACGTTGATGATGCATAACTTCTGGGCCTATTCCGATCCGCAGATGCATCAGATGCAGCAGATCAACTTCATGAAAAACCTTTCGATGCTCGGGGGCTCGATGGCGTTTGCCTATTTTGGCGCGGGCCCGATCAGCATCGATGCCTGGATCACCAATCATTTGCCCCACGACACGGTTGACCATACTCCGGTCATGCCGGCTCACTGAAAAATCCCCAATTTAACGATCCGTTCGCAACTTATTGCCCTGTTCAGGGCGGTATAAACCACCTACTCGGCGACGTCTAATGATGCAGGTAAGAGGAGCCTGCAAATGTTTACGAACCGCCTGTTGTTGGTGGTCATCACGCTGTTGTGGATCATGCTTTTGGCATTGAATGTAATTTCCTGCCAATAGCGGCCCGGCAATTTTTGCGCCTTTGAAAAAGGATACGCGTCTAGTTGACCATGCTGTTCTCCACGATTTGCGTCCCCTGAGCATTGACCAGCTTCCAGTCTTTTCCGGCTTTGATAAACACGTGCGTGTAGCGGCTGGCAATGATGAACGGCAATTCCCCGAAATGCCCCTTCATTTTCGTACGTCCGATGACGACTGCGGTTTGATCGAATTTTCGTACATGTTGCTCAGCCGTCTCAATCGAGCTGAATTTCAACTGTCCTGATTCGATGACCGCGACAAACGCGTTTTTGTCGGTGACCGATCCACTGATCACATCCACCAGCCGAAAGTCATCGCTGAGCAAGTCGAGAAGCATGTCGGCATTGCCCTGCGTAAGCGCCTTGAAGAACTTCTGATCGGCCTGGATGGGCGTGGGTTCGTTTTTCATATTTGTATTAGTCTATCGCGCCGATGACGCCGCGTGCAGCCAACCTCACGATTTCACTGATTCTGTTGCGCGTGCGAAGGCCAAACTCTTGAATGGCCATGAGTTGGCCTCAAATTCGAGTGAATTGGGTTCGTTTTGAACATTTGATCCAGACCCTTGCATTTCCTTGCAAACCCTTGCATTTTCGATCGCGCAAGCTCACTGAAGTGAGCCCGCCACGCTCAGAGAGCGGAAGTTTTCTGTTGGGTTTCGGGTCAATCTCATCGCGCGCACCATCTCCACTATTACCGAGGCGCTTGCGCGATCATTCATTCTTTGCGCAACGCGATATAACAATTCGGGAAAATGGTCGCTGATAATTCTTGACGCAAACCGGGTTTTTGAGCTTAAAAGGACGATCTAATTTAGTCTTTGAATCGCGGCTACCCAGTTTCAGTTGGAAACGATATGATTGCTGCAATGCCCCCGGCCCCCAAACAGCCCACCAAGCGGTCCATTGCAGCAAAAGCCAACGCTGAAGCAAAAAAGCAGCGCAAGTTGCACGTCATTGCCGAGCGACGCGCTGCTGCGCAGGGCATGACTAAGAAGGAATTCATTGCCGAGATTGTCAAAGGCCGATTCCGCCCGATCACAGCGGAAGACATCGAAGCCGAACCCGATGTGGCCGTCGAACCGCAAGCGGAAACTCCCGCGCCTGCACCCGAATCCGCACCGACGGCGTAAGATCGGTTATTCTGAATTACAGGATGACATCCGAAATAAAGTCGTATGACCTCGCGCCCTTTCCGCGCCGTTCGTTATAGCGTTCGATGTAACGCTTGATGTTCATGAAGTATTGAGCATCGAAGACGTGCGAAGTCCAATCGTTTCTGCTCCAGACGGGTCCGGCGTGTGAAGTTTCGTTGTGGATCGCTTTGGTCGTTTGCTGCGAAATCCATTTGGTGGTTCGATCGATGTCGAGTCCGCCATATGTGATCAGCAAATGAGTATGGGTTGATTCGATTGACGCCGCCGCGATCTGCCACGGTGAAGCGCGGCAGCATTCGCCAATCACCCTCACGACCACATCGATCATTGGCGGAGTAAACTTCACCTCAGGATGTTTCATGAGTTCCTGTGCCATTCGCAATCGAACGGGATCGCCGTCGTTGAGCATATGCGGGCGCGTATAACCGATTTGCTCATCCCACGCGGTTGACCAATGACCGCGGGAATCTCCGGGCAACCAAAGACCATATCCGGTTTTGACCCAGTGATACCCGAGAGTGCGCGGCATCACGGAAATCTACCAATAGACACCATTCTGTGTAAAGCTGCGGATGGTATCCGCAGAATGCTCCTCAGAAACTCCCTGCGGATACCATCCGCAGCTTTACACAGAAGACATTGAATGTTGTTGAGGTTCACTCGGCCCTGGACAGCGCGGGGGAGGCAATTCCAAGTTGTTGTTCGAGCGCGGCCGTTGTTTGTCTCGCGAATTGCTCGCGGCGCTGGTCCGATGGGATGCCGATCAGCAGTTCCATGGTCCAGTCGCTGGGCCATTCAGGGTCGATGTGGATCGCGTCGGGGACAAGAGTCTCGACACAGCCGGGCAGGGCATCGCGCAGCGCGATGCCGCCGCCGTTCTGGTTGTAGACCGATGGCGGGGCACGGAGGATGAACGTGCGGGCCTTCACGCGCGGCGCGGCCGCCACGCCGCGACCTTTCCAATCGACCGGGTCCAAGCCGACCCAGACTTTCACGTTGGGATTATCCGCCGCCGCGAGAAGCGTGGAGAGTCCGCCAAACGACAATCCGACCATCCCAATGCGATGCGGATCGACATTGCATTCACAGATGCGTTGGTTGCAAATGGCATCGACCAGTTCGTTGATGGCCTGCGCATTGCGGATGTGATCCCCCTCGGTCGGCATATTGGGAATGGCCACGACGAATCCATTTTCCGCCAGACGTTTCCCCCAGCCGGCCATGTGCGTGCGGTCGCGAAAGAGGCCATGTGCGACCACGACCAACGGTGCTCGCCCCGATGTCGCGGGGCGGTAAAGATCAAACCGCAAGGTGGCGGTTGGCAGTGATATTGTGTGAGTGGAAACGGAAGTCGCTGGTTCTGATGTCTGTTGCGAAAGGCGCGATGAGTCTTGAGACGCCGCGCAGCCGCCGAGCAAGACAGATAACACGCATAGAGCTGTCACTGCGGAATGAATTCGGAGCATCAGCAGTCATTTCGACCACTTGTGAGACGAAACTGCAGAAAATGCGTCTGGCTGTCGAATGGGGCAGTGTTTATGGGACGGGGTGGGGCGCGAGAGATGAACTCAAAGGTGCGAAGGGGGGTATTTGGCTTGACAGTTTATTGGTTAGCGTCCGTTGATCTATTAGAAGTGCAGACACTACAAACCTTGTGTACTACAAAACCTTTTCCGAAGGTGTTTTGACCGGGTCAACCTCAGACGCCGTTGTTGCAGGAGTTACCACTGCCCATCCTTCACTTGGACACATCGCACAGGGAAAGTACATTCCGGTGACACTGCTTTCATCAGACTTTTCCTTCCAATAGAAATGCGAGCTATTGCGCACGTCAGACAATCGCCAGCCACCACTTTCTTCTGTAAGCACAAATGCAGAGGAACTCCATGTGTGACCGTTTTCGGTAGGTAAAAGTGTAAACTGGCCGCCGCCGTCATTCGGGGCAACAACCATGACGCTAAGAGCTGTTGCCTGAGTAGGTTGTGCAGGTGGGCTGGTTGCCGCGCCACATCCTGCAGCCCGTTCTCCAACTGCAAGGCGAGCTCGACGGCTGTTCAATGAGTGCCAAATACGTTGACATTCACGGCCTTCGCAATTCTGACGAATGAATCGCTGCCAATCCTCAAAGGCGCCCTCTAAGTGTTGCTGAATGTCTAGTAGACGGCTTGCGACTTCACAACATTGCCGGTCCAGCAACAATCTCACGGACTTGTTTTTTGGTTCTTTCAATTCTGGCAGATCCGTGCTTGCTCGATCACATGCTCCTTTCATTTGCTTTTGCAATGATGAAATCGATGAGGTCAAAGTAAGTAACCTATCGCATGCACTTTCAGCCGGAGGAAGCCACTTTGCGTTTGCAGACTGCTTTGCGGCATCTGTTGAAATAAGGTGACCAAGCCAAAGCGCCAAAAAGAATTGGACAGCATTGATCATCAGTGACACTAGGGGTGTCAAGAGGTTGGGCTGATAGATAAGCAGCAGCACCGGCCCGACCACTAAAATTAAAGCTGCTGTCCCGGCTGTTTTTTTCATTTGTTGTCCTCTGCTGGCATCATGTAACGCTACGGGAGGCATGCCTCAATGAACATCTTCCCCAAACGGTTCACACTGCATTCTGCTCTAGATATTTTAACAGTTTCTTGTCGACATTCGGCGATTCTATCTTTTCTTGCAATCGTAGCGGGTTCCTCGGCTAGCTTCTTTACTTTGTCGGAGAACCCTCGGTGCGGGACTACAAAGGATAACAAGTCAAGGCGAGTCAGATTGTCTATGGAAATTGTAAACGAATCGATGTTTGTAATCCCTGCACATTCAGCGATGTGTGAATACATTTCAGAACAAGTTGACGTATAAAACCAAATTACTGGGTAGGAGTCTTGACGTCGAAAAACACTTAGTACGCGAACGTCCACGGCGGTGAGTTGCATCACGAGATTGACGAATGCCGGATGAGCCTTTTCTCTTATTCTAGGGTCCATTGATGTGGCGAGAAGCTTGCCCAACAGCCCTACGAGGAATGGGTCTCCGCGGCAGCACCTAATAGATTCGAAAATCGGGCCAACTATCCGAGCCGGAGGAGGCTGGACACGCGTAGTTCCTATATGCCTCAAATGGTCATTAACTACCGGCATGAGCAATTGCTTTACTACAGCAAAAGAAGATTCCGTCACAAAAGCGGAAAGAGCCGTATTAATTGTCTCCGCGATGGTTTCAATAGATGTACCGACTTGATGGCCAAGGCGACGAGAAACTTTTTCGTAGTCGGTAGCTGTCCGAACAGATGTCTCCGAAGTTTCGTTATTTGTCCGATCCATTATGACTTAGTCAGCAGCTACGCAATCAACTACACCCCATGCTATTCCCGCAATTCAAGCACTTGTAGCACGTGCCTGACCTGACGGTGATCGAACCGCAGACGTCGCAGGCGGGCGCATCGGCCTGCATTTCGCTGCCTTGCTGGCTCAGGGGGTCGGCCGCCAGGGTGGAGATTCTCAGGTTGGGTAGGACGGATGAATGGGTGGTCGGACCCTCGCCCCGGCCCTCTACCGGAGTGCCGGGCGGGGGGGACAGCAATGCAGGCGCTTCATCTTCGTCATAGTTGAAGGGCTTGACGGTATCCGGGTCCATGCGCGGGCCATGGCCGTTGCCAGGCTTGGGTTTGGGGGCTTCTTCGATCATCGCGGGCGATTCTTTAACTTCAGCGCCGGGACGCTTGGGTGCGTTGGCGGCGCGGTAGCCGGGAACAAACTCCATCGCCAGCCAGCGGAAGATGTAATCGACCAGGCTCTTGGCGATGGGGATTTCGCGGTTGCGGGTCATGCCGCTGGGCTCGAACCGCACGTGTTCGAACTTGCGCACGAGCGATTCCACCGGCACGCCGTATTGCAGAGACACGCTGACGAGCGTGGCGATGGTGTCCATCAGCCCGCCGATCGTGCTGCCTTCCTTGGCCATCGTGATGAAGACTTCGCCGGGCGAACCATCTTCGTACAGGCCGACGGTGATGTACCCTTCGTGGCCGGACACATCGAACTTGTGCGTGATCGCGTTGCGCGTGTCGGGCAAACGACGGCGCAGCGGGCGCTCGACGATTCGCTCGACGATCTTTTCGATGACGCTGGTGTGTGCGGGGGACAGGTTGTCTGATTGAACGCCCACGGCGCCGCCGTGGGCTTTTGTTACTGCTTCAACGGCGCGGGTTGCGTCTTGTGCGAGTTCTTCTTTCGCTGCGTTCACGTTGTCTTCATCCTCTTCGTCAGTCTTTTCATCGACTTCCGTGTCTGATTTTACATTGAGTGGTTGAGATAGCTTGGAGCCATCGCGATAAAGCGCGTTGGCTTTAAGGCCAAGCTTCCAGCTCAGGTAGTAGCTGCTCTTGATGTCCTCGACGGTGGCTTCGTTGGGGAGGTTGATCGTCTTGGAGATCGCGCCGCTGATGAACGGCTGGGAAGCCGCCATCATGCGGATGTGACCTTCAACGGGAATAAACCGCGTGCCGGTCTTGCCGCACTTGTTGGCGCAATCGAAGACGGGGTAATGTTCCTTCTTGAGATGCGGTGCCCCTTCGACCGTGCCTCGGCCGCAGATGACGTCGTTGGCGAGGTCGATCTGCTTTTGCGTGTAACCCAATCGCTTGAGCAGGCTAAACCCAGGCGACTGCCATTCGCTTTCGGCGATTTGCAGGCGCTTGAATGTATCCGGCGACAGAGACCACGGGCTGAACGCAAACGACAATTCGAACATGCCGGGCAGCGACGTTTCGATTTTGTCGAGTTCGGCTTCGCTCAGGCCGTGCAGTCGCAAACTGGAATAGTTGATCTCCGGCGAGTTATGCAGGTTGAGCGTGCCCATCACATACTTGATGATGTCGTGCACCTGGTCGTTGCTATAACCCAAATTCTTCAATGCGGGTGAAAGCGATTGGTTGGCGATCTTGAAATATCCGCCGCCGGCGAGTTTCTTGAATTTGACCAGCGCGAAATCCGGTTCGACGCCGGTGGTATCGCAATCCATGAGCAGGCCGATCGTGCCGGTGGGGGCGATGACGGTCGTTTGTGCGTTGCGATAGCCATGCTTCTCGCCCAGAAGCAAAGCCCGATCCCAGCATTCCTGCGCAGCCCGCAATAGATCGCGCGAAGCCAGCGGGTCGTTCAATTCAAATTGCGAGGCATCGATCCCGACGGGCAGGATGTCCAATGATTCGTATTGACCCAGACCGCGAGCAGCCTGAGGCTGGCGGGCAATGTCATACGCAGCGCGGCGATGATTGCGCATCACCCGCAGCATGTCGTTCTTGTTTTCCTCGTAGCCGGGGAACGCGCCCAATTCGCGAGCCATTTCAGCGCTGGTGGCATACGACTCGCCGGTGAGGATGGCGGTCAGACCGGCGCAGATGGCCAGGGCTTTTTCGCTGTTATATGGAATGCCCGCCTGCATGAGCATCGCGCCCAGGTTGGCATAGCCCAAGCCGAGCGTGCGGAACTTGTAGCTGAGCGTGGCAATTTCTTCCGATGGGAAGCTGGCCATCAGCACGGAGATTTCCAGCACAGCCGTCCACAGACGAATGCCGTGCTTGTATCCCTCGATATCAAAATGCCGGCTGTCGGAATCGAAGAACGTCAGCACGTTCAGCGACGCCAGGTTGCAGGCCGTGTCATCCAGGAACATGTATTCCGAGCAATTGTGCACGGTGATGCCGTTGGCGATGAAGCTGTGCGTCACCGGTTCGGTCAGGTCGAATACCTGCTGCTTGCCCAGGTGCACGAGTTCGGCCACGTGATCGTAATTGTCGGAATTCCACGATTCGGCGGTGGTGTTTTCCATCGCGGTTGAAACCGCGCCGGCGAGTTGTTCCAGCTTATTGCCCGGAAGCAGGCCGATGTATTTCGCGAAGCCGCACAGATTTTGCGAATCGATCCGCAGCGCTCCATCGCCAAGGCGCGACTGCACGCCAAAACCGAGCAGGATCAACTGAATATCCTGCAACAGCGGCAGGCTGTCACAGCGCAGCTCGATTGAGCTATCGCAGATGACTGCATCGGCGGTAAACAGGGCGCGGAGCAGGTGCTTTTGTGCCGCCAGGCCAGCAGTGAATGCGTCATCGCTCAGGCGGCGAACGCCTTGCTCAGTCCGAATGAACGGCTTGAGACGGCTGAGCAGTCGCCGATTGGTCAGCGATGCGGTGATCGTGTTGCCATCGTCCGATGCATCGGAACCTTCGTTACGATCGGCGCCATCGAGCATGAGGGCGTTGACATAATCGTCATCGTATTGGCGATTTCCCCAGGTGTTGGTGACATATCGCGTGTAAGCGTCGATGGCATCGTGTTCGTGCAGGCAATGATCCAGGTGCAGGGCCGACCAATCGTTATTGGCGGTGCTGACGAACATGCCGAGCAGTTGGAAGAACCGCGGGTCCTGCGGCTCGCCGATTTCCTGCACGGCCACGGGACGGTTTGGCAGACGGACTTCATCGTCGCTGGTCAGGTTCTGTGCTTCCACCCATCCGCGGCTGCGCGTCCAGACCTTGTGGTCGGCGGTGAGTTTCACCGAATAACCGCCGGCGGTTCGCAGTTCATAGACATCCTTCGTGCCGGTGGGGAATGAACCTTCGGTGACGTGGATGTCCTGCTTATCGAGGTTGGTGATGACGCGGCTGGGCAGGTGGATCATCTGATCGATGCGTCGCCAGATGCCGCCAGGCGTGAGCACGCGCGTGTCGCCGGTCACACAGGGGTTGGACGCGTTGATCCGGCCCGACTGCGGGCAGGTGTGCCACTGGTTGATCGTGTCATCATATTGCACGCCCGGGTCTGCGCATCGCCAGGCCGCGAATGCGATCTGGTCCCACAGCACGCGCGCCTTGATGCTCTTGTGAACCTTCTTGGTGATGCGCGAGGTCAGGTTCCAATCGCTGTCTTCCTCGACGGATTTGAAGAACGAATTGGGAATGCGGACGGAGTTATTCGAATTCTGTCCGCTGACGGTGTGATACGCTTCGCCGTTGAAATCGTAATCGAGTTTGAGGCCCAGCTTCTTGGCCTGTTCCTGCTGCTCTTTAGGCAGGACTTTCAAGCCCTCGACCATGGCAGCCACTTTGAGTTCTTCGCGGACTTTCCAATTGATGAACTGTTCGACATCGGGGTGATCCAGATCGAGGCAGACCATCTTGGCAGCGCGACGGGTCGTGCCGCCGGACTTGATCGCGCCGGCAGCGCGATCGCCGATGCGCAGGAAGCTCATCAGCCCAGAAGATTTTCCGCCGCCGGAGAGCGATTCATTTTCGCCGCGCAGCTTGGAGAAGTTGGAACCCGTGCCGCTGCCGTATTTGAACAGGCGCGCTTCGCGGGTCCACAAGTCCATGATGCCGCCCGGATTCACCAGGTCATCCGAGACGGATTGGATGAAGCACGCGTGCGGCTGCGGATGCGAGTAGGCATCTTTCGACTTCAGCAGTTCGCCGGTTTTCGGGTCGCAATAATAGTGACCCTGCGCCGGGCCGGTGATGCCGTAGGCGAAATTCAAGCCGGTGTTGAACCACTGCGGCGAATTGGGCGCGCACATCTGATGCAGCAGCATGTACGCCAGCTCATCGTAGAAGGCTTGCGCATCTTCAGAAGTATCGAAATAGCCGTGTGTTTCGCCCCACCAGCGCCAGCAACCCGCCAGGCGGTGGATGACCTGTTTGGCGCTTTTTTCCGGGCCGGTGCGAGCGTTGCCGTTTTCATCGCGTTCGACGTGGCCGGTCGAATCGATCTGCGGCACGCCGGCCTTGCGGAAATACTTGCTTACCATGATGTCGGTGGCGAGTTGGCTCCACTGCCTGGGGATCTCCGCGTCGTTCATTTCGAACACGACCGAGCCGTCCGGGTTGGAAATGCGGCTGGTCCGCGTCTCCCACTCGACGGTCGAGTAGACATCCTGGCCCGGCTTGGTGAAACGTCGTGCGATCTTCATGTCAGCTTCCCTTCAAACAATGACGGAGGAAAAACCGCCGAGAGAGACGGCCTCCATGCCTTCATACGGACTAAAACTTTAACGGCTTGGCGTGAACAGAATCTGGTGTCTGGCTTCGCCTCGCATGTTCTGGTTAAAAACGACCTTGTTATCAATGAGTATTTTATCTTGCCGCGGTTCGACGACGATCAACTGGTTGCGGCGAACGTCGGCTTGGAAGACTTTTGTGTTTTGTCCGGCATCGATGATGTAAACGGTGCCGTTGCTGGTCGGCTGCCAGGTCAAACGATCCTGACCTTGGGCGACGACCACAGCATCACGCGGCCAGGCGGGTCCTCCACCTGCCGGCGGGCGAGGATCAGGGCCGCCCCCTCTTGCACCGCCGCCTCGCGGAACGAACAGAATCTGGTGGCGCGCTTCACCGCGCATGTTCTGAGTAAAAACTGCTCGATTATCGAGAAGGATGCGATCTTGCCGCGGCTCAACGACGATCATCTGATTGCGTCGAACATCCATTCGATAGACTTCGCGATTAACACCGGCATCGACGATCCAAACCGAGCCGTCGGCTACGGCTTGCCACGTCAGGCGATCCTGCCCTTGGGCAACGATGGCTGCATCGCGCGGCCAGGTATTGCCGCCAGCAACTGGGGGCGGACCGGGACGATCAGGCGGAGGCGGAGGAGGAATCGGGCCGGGGTTGCCGTTTCCACCGCGACCGGGACCGGGTCCACGACCCGGACCATTGCGATAAGCGGAAAAGAGGATCTGAAATCGCGCTTCGCCGCGCAGGTTTTCGTGAAATACCACTCGGCCGTTCACGAGAATGCGATCCTGCCGTGGTTCGATGCGCACTGTTTCGCCGCGGCGCACTTCAACGGATGCAACGCAGCGATTCTGTCCGGCATCGACGAAATAAACGATGCCGTCGCGATCAGCGGTCCAGCTTCGACCGCCTTGCCCTTCGTCAACCAGCACGGCACTGTGAGGCCACGGATTGCCCGGACGAATCACCACGGGAGGCGGCTCTTCAATAATGACCGGCGGCTGCTGTTCATATACGGGCGGAGGCGGCGGCGGCTGGACGTAAACCGGCGGGGGCTGCTGAACATACACCGGACCGCGATCACGGTATACAACCGTCTCTTGGGTCGAGCACGATGCGCCCAACTGGAAAAAGACGATCAAAGCAAACAAACAACCCAACAAGGTGCGCTGGATGGTCATGGTTATCTCCCGGACGGCACGGGCGATCCGCCGGGCTGGCCCGGACGAATGCTGCCCCTGCGGATAATGTTCTGCTGATTGCTCTGCAGGTAAATGGCGTAGCGATGATCCCGCGGAAGCGCGCCCATGCGCATCGTGGCTCCGCTGATTTGCACGCCCACATCCGGATTGACGGTGACGATCGACCGGGCCATGACGGGCATGGTCAGCAGATCGGTATTGGTTGTGACATCGACGACTCGAACGATCTGGTCGGTTTCCACCATATAGACAAGCGGGGCAAACCCTTCCTGAACCGGCCGGGCGATCTGAGATTCGGCAGGAACGGAAATCGGAGTTTCCACCCACTGCTGATCGAGCGCCGGCGCCGATGTGGGCGCCATCACGGTCGATTTCTTCTGGTGGCTGCACGCGGATAGGGAAACCGCCATTCCAAGCAGCGACGCGCGAAGAAGATTTTTGCCAGCGGACGACACGACAAGACCTCCAGCCAAAAGGCAAGCGAGCAACCTAATCCACTTTAGGTAGCGTCAATCCTGTCTGGTCCTGATATTTGCCGCTCTTGTCGGCATAACTCACGGCACAGACCCGCTCACCTTTAAGGAAGATGAGTTGGGCGATGCCTTCGTTAGCATAAATCTTGGCGGGAAGGGGGGTGGTATTGCTGATTTCAAGCGTAATCTTGCCTCGCCACTCCGGTTCGATGGGGGTTACGTTGACAATGATGCCGCAGCGGGCATAGGTGCTCTTGCCGACGCAGATGGCCAGATAGCCCCGCGGCATGGCAACCGTTTCGATGGTTTCGCACAATGCGAAAGAATTGGGCGGAACCAGGATGTGGTCCGCGCGGGTTTCATCGCAGTCGATGGTGACGAACGATCGCTCGCTGAAGCGCTTGGGATCGACGATTTCGGAGTTCACATTGGTGAAGATCTTGAAGACCGAACCAACGCGAAGATCGTAACCGTAGCTCGACACGCCATAGCTGATTTTGCCATGTCGTTTGATGTTTTCCTCAAAGGGCTCGATGCCGATGAGTTCACGAATTTGTGTATCGCAGAGGATCCCCATGATTTGGTTCCCAATAAAGGTTGAATCAGCGCGTAAATTCTCTGGCCAGCGGACCGGACGACAAGGCTCCGCCTCGCCGCACCGACCCAGCCAGCCCAACAACATCGTTTGGCGCAATTCTAGGTTGATTTACGTGACCGCTTGCGCGGCCAACTAAATGAAACGACTTTAACACACCCGAAAGACAGGCCTTACGTCGAATCCCACCGACCGGCCAACCTCTCTGTACAACGGCTACAGGCTGTATGACGAACGGCATAATACGCTACATCTTGTGTTCGTCAATCGAAACTTTACTAAAAGTCGGTTAGTCGAAACCTCACTTTGCTCTAACAATCAGTGGCCAACGGATTTAGAGATTAGCGATATTTTTTCATCGCGCATCGGGGCCCGACATGCAGGTTCAGGTTATCCACGATGGGCATGCACAATGGTGGACAACTATATTTCGCAAGGTCCGATAAAGGATCCCATGAAACGCTGGATTTGGTGGTCTTTTGCATGGATGGCGATGGCCCAAATGGCTTGGGCGGACATACCGATCCGGGCGGTGCAAATCGCCGGCGGATTGAACGATCCATTGTTTGTCACGTCCGCGCCGGGCGATGCGAATCGAATTTATATTGTTGAACAGCACGGAGTCGGAGCTTCGACGACGGCCGGCATCCGCATCTTTGATCGCACGACCGGCAGTTTTCTTTCCAATCCTTTTCTGACCATCACCGGCGTCGGCACGGGATCAGAACAGGGACTGCTCGGTTTAGCGTTTGCCCCGGACTATGCGACCAGCGGGAATTTCTATGTCAATCTGACGCTCAATAGTACCGGTGCGACGGAAATTCGCCGGTATACACGGCTGAACGCCAACGCAGCCGACCCCGCTTCGGCCAGCACGATCCTGACGTACGCTCAGCCGCAGACGAACCACAACGGCGGATGGCTCGGCTTCGGGCCGAACGATGGAATGCTGTACATCGCCAGCGGCGACGGCGGCGGCTCGGACGACCAGGATTCCGGGCACACCACCAATCTTGGAAACGGGCAGGACAAAACCAAGTTGCTCGGAAAGATACTGCGGATCGACGTCACCAGCCCGCCCGATCCCGGGCTGAATTACAAGATTCCCAGTGACAATCCGTTTGCCGGCGCGACGGATGCAACGCGCAAGGAAATCTGGGCTTATGGCTTGCGTAATCCCTGGCGCGACAGCTTTGACCGCGCCACCGGAGATTTTTACATTGGTGATGTTGGCCAAAGCACGCGCGAAGAGATCGATTTCCAGGCTGCCAATGCCGGCGGCGGACAAAACTACGGCTGGCGAGCGGTGGAAGGGGATGTCATTCGCCGGCCCAGCGAAGTGCCTTCACCCCGCGTCGATCCAATTCATACCTATGTGAACCCCACCGAGGGACAGGCCGTCGTCGGCGGATACGTCTATCGCGGCAGCGAAAACGATGCGCTGGATGGAACCTATTTCTTCGGCGATTACGGCAACGGGCGAATATGGTCGTTCAGGTTTGACGGCACGACCAAATCCAATTTCACGGAACTGACGGACAAATTGATCTATGTGAATGGTGCGAAGATCAACAACGTTTCCAGCTTTGGCGAGGATGCGGCGGGCAACTTATATGTGACCGACATCGCCGACGGCGAGGTCTATCGCCTGGTGCCCGCGTTTGCCGGCGATGCGGATTTGAACGGCGTGGTCAACGCATTTGATCTGGGCCGGCTCGCGCACCACTGGCAACAGATGTCCGGCGCGACCTGGGCCGATGGAGATTTCACGGATGACGGCAAGGTCGATTTGTAC
The DNA here is from genome assembly GCA_035545895.1 of Tepidisphaeraceae bacterium. Classification (GTDB taxonomy): domain Bacteria; phylum Planctomycetota; class Phycisphaerae; order Tepidisphaerales; family Tepidisphaeraceae; genus DASZXJ01. The sequence goes on from DASZXJ010000092.1 coordinate 40,637, forward strand.
GACATCATCGCGCTGGCAAAGAACTGGCTGCAAAGCGAAGGGTCGTTGGCGCAGGCGCTTCTGGCGGCAGGACTGCCGGCGGATGCGGTTCCAGAACCGGCGGGGCTGGGCCTTTTCGGATTCATTTTATTTTCGATCAGTTGCCGCCGCCTCAACGGTCACTCGACGATGTTGGGTCGATCGTTACGCTGACGTCCGTTGTCTTGAGCGCAAACCGTTCACTTTGCAACTGGCGAATCCGATTCTTGAATTCATTCGACAGACGCGATGTTTTAACCCCTGCATCGAAAATGGTGGAGTCGCGTTTCATCAGCTCGTCCAGGCGTTTTACATCCATTTCGTGGGGATCATATGTTGCCAGTTCATCTTTGACTTTGGCCAGTTGCAACTGCACATCGGTGGCATCGACGGAAATCATCACCAGTTCATCGGTGAGCCGGTCAAGCAGTTCCCCTTTGCCGGCCTTGCCCAGCGCGGCTTCGCGTTCGGCCAGACGAATTTTGGCTTCGGACAATTGCGCTTCGGCGGCAGAACCTTCGGCGGCGGGAATAATTCCCGTGCTGAATTGAGCCTTTTTCAATTTCAGTTCCTCTTCGCGAAGACTCACGAGTTTGCGCATTTCATTCAGAACCGGGTCGCGATCGCGCTCGGTGGCCGAGGCCTTTTGTTGCTCGGCCACTGCGTTCTCAAGCGCTCTGCGGCGCGATTCCTTGTTGACCAGATCCATTTCCAGCTTTTGACGGGTTTCGCGGAGCTGTTTCAGGCGTTCCGTCAGAAGGGCGGAGACATTGCCTTGCGCGGCATCGAGGGTCGACAACGCCATGATCTTCTGATTCATCGCGGCTTCTTCCGCGAGGTTTGCCTTGATGCGCTCTGTTCGTTGCTGGACAGTCAGTGAAGCGCTCGATTTAAGCTGCTCTTTCAGCTTGCCCGAGACGAATTCGATGGCATTGGGAACCGCAGAGGGGTCCAGCGTCGCATGGTTGCTGGTTAAATAAAACCGAAACCCGGGAACCTCGTTGTCGCTCCATCCTTGTGCGAAGCTGAATTCCATCAGCAGAGTTAGCTCATCGCCGACCTTGCGATCAACTTGAGCAAGAGCGGCAGTCATTTCAGAAACGGTGATCAAATCCATTCCCGGCATAGTCACGGGTTTGGCGATCAGCGGCAATTGGAAGATAAATTCCTCATTCGGCCGAAGCCGCAAAGCGCGAAGAGGCTGAGTCGCCGGCGTTTGCGCCATGCCGACCAGCGCGCACGTGACGAGGGAAACGATGCATAGCACGGATAGTTTTGAAGTTCGATTGGACATGCAGCTTAACTCTCTTTCCTGTCGAGTTCGATTTTTCGCCGGCGCGCCTGATCGGCGGCCATGGTTTGAGGGAAATGGGCGATGACCTCGTCATACGCTTTGACTGCCGGCGCTGTGAGATCCGCGGTTTTCACCAATCGATCAGCCTGATAAACAATCGCGCCGGCGGCGCGCTCGGCGACATCTTCATCGGTGGGAAGCCTGACGAACCAGGCCAGCCGAGTTCGAGCCACCGACCGCTGCTCGGCGGCTTCCATCCGGTCAATCAATTGCTCGTGCATCGCGATTTGCCTCTGAAGTGACGCGAGTTCCCGTTCCACCTTTTGAGCACCGCGTGGATTATCCAAAATGACAACCGGCTTCGATGGCGTCGTTGGATACAACGACATCAATGCGGCGGAGAATAATCCGATCGCCACGATCGATATTCCGATTTTTCGAACGCGCCTTCGGCGCGAGGTGCAAAGCACGCGCTGCGCCAATTCGCTTGCAACCGTCTGCGGCGCGCCGGCCTGCTGGTCGGCTTCGTGCAAAAGTTTTTTGATAGGGTCTTGCATCTCGATCACTGAACATCAACCAGCATGTTCTGAAGCATCTTCCTTGCTCGATGCATTCTGATTTCGATCGTTCCGCGAGATAGATTCAGTAAATGGGCAACTTGCTCAATGGTCATTCCTTCCAGGTAATGCAGCACAACCACTTCGCGATAAATGCCTTTCAGCCGCCGAAGGGATTCGGTTACTCTTGCGATCCGCTCGCCCTGCTGGATCGGCTGTGTCGCGTCTTCATGAGCCACCTCGGCTACTCCGAGCATCCATTTCTTCCAGAACTTCGCCCGCAGCATGCGCGTGCGATGGTGGTGCCGGCAGACATTGATCGCGATTCGCGTCAGCCATGTGCTCAGGCGGCTCCCTCCCTTAAACCGCCTGGCATTGGCGAGCGCTGCCACGAAAACTTCCTGCACCAGGTCTTCCGAATCGCCGGACCAGCCGCTGAGGCGCGAAACGAGTTTCGCGATGGCGCCATGATTCCGGGCGATCAATGTTTCCAAGGCAGCGCGCTCGCCACGGCGCAGTTGTTCGATCAACTGCGGCTCGTCGGACTGTTGAGGCTGCGAAAGTCCGTGAGCTACATCCGCCTTCACTGCATGGATTAGATGCGCGAGCGATCTTTTGCTTACAGGAAAATGTGCAGGATGAATTGCCACCGTCCGCGGGTATCATAGCCGCGATTGGAGGTAGCCGAATGATTGCTGTCGAACATGTGGCCTGGCAGGTGAATGATCCGCAGGCCGTCGCGAAATGGTATATTGAAAATTTGGGTTTCCGCGTGTTGCGGAAGATGGAAAATTCTCCGTTCACCCATTTCATCGCCGATGCGGGTGGAAAGGTGGTGCTGGAGATTTATAACAACCCGGCTGTAAATGTGCCGGCTTATCCATCGATGAATCCATTGCATTTGCACCTGGCGTTCGCCACCGCCGATCCCGAAGCCGAGCGCGATCGGCTTTTGAGTGCAGGCGCAACCGTTGCGGAGAATATGATCATCACGCCTGCGGGCGATAAGCTGATCATGCTTCGTGACCCATGGGGCTTTGCGATCCAGCTTTGCAAACGATCCAAGCCGATGATGTAAAACAATTCACGTGGTGAATGGAAGGTGGGCCATGCTGCGTATATTTCAAATCGGTCTGATCACGCTGCTGTTAAGCAGTCCCAGTTGGGCTCTTTACGGGATTTCATTCAGCGTCCAGCCGGTGCAGGATGGTGCTTGGCCGGCCGGCTCGGCGGCTTTGGCGAATCTCGCCGGACGTTTTGCGATTGCCGATGGCGACTCGGGCAATTCAATCTTTGCCTATCACGGCGCCACCGCCGATTTCCAGCAGGCTATTGATCTCCTGGGCAAAATTGCCGACCCACACGTTCGGCTGATTGTTCATGGCGGAGCCGACCCAACCAACATGTTTTCCGTGCCCAATCGAAAGCCGATTCAGCCGGTCGATTGGACGTTCGAAGTTTTCAACGCCGACCGGTTTAACAAACGCCAGAAGATGCTAGGCGACTTTGGGCTGCGACCCGTTCCCTTGCCGCCGCCAACGATCAATCTGTTTCTTTACAAAGACAGCCCGATCAACTTTGCGGCGATCAAAGTTCCGGACGATGTTCGAATCACAGACGAACGCGCCAGCGCCAGCGGCGCGACAGCTTCACTGGTTCACGGCAACGTGCTGGACGCCTCAACCAATCAGCCATTGGTCGATGCGGAGGTATCGCTTACGAAATACAGTCCGGAGGATCGCAAATGGCATCCGCTCCACGCGATCAAAACGGCGGCCGACGGCGGGTTTGAATTCAAGAACCTCGAACCGCAGAGCTATCGCCTGTTAGCCAGGGCCGATGGATATGCTTCGCGCGATGCCGCGCAGGTTCAAATCCTGGATGACACGGCCAAACAAGTTTCCGTTGCCCTGGTTAAACAGGTTTTGCTGACCGGAACCGTGAAAGACATCGACGGCAAGGGGGTGAAAGGAATCAACGTTCGCGCTGTCGGAATGGTAACCGCCGACGGCGCGGACTACCGCACGTCCGAAGAGGATTCCCAAACAACAACCGACGCTGAAGGAAATTTCTCGCTTGGCAAACTGCCCGCCGGCACCCTGCTGATTTACGTCACCGGCGATGGATATTTTGATCTGGATACTTCGAAAACATTTACCGCTCCGCAACAGGGTCTGGTCATTCATGTGACCCCCACCGGTTCGATCAAGGGAACGGTCGTCGATAACACGGGAAACCCTGCAGTTGCCGGCAACATTCGCGTTAGCCCGCCGGGTGATCCGGTTGGTAAATGGGGCGGCTCGGCTCAGATCAAGCCTGATGGCTCATTTGAATTCAAAAATGTTCCACCCGGCGAATACATCGTTTCGGCAAATCCAGATCCAAGTCGTGCTCCCAATGCGAGTGACGTGAAAATCGAATTAAAGGCCGGTCAGACGGCAGATGTGTCGCTGATGCAAACTCGTACGCCGGTCCAGCCGCGCGTCATTCGCGGAAGGTAAGCATCACTATGATTAAGGCTGCATTTCTCTCAGCGATGGCGTTGTCGATCACCTTGATAAGTACCGTTGTAGCGCAGACGACACTTAAGGCCGCCGACGATGTAAAACTCGTGCCCATCGCGCCGGCGTGGGCGGGTAATACGATCAACGTCGCAATCTTTCGACGGAATGCGGTCGTGTCAGATGGGCAGACGCAATACGCATCGTTTTACGATCAAGCCGGCCATGTCGTGCTGGCCAAGCGGGCGCTAAATAGCTCGACGTGGGACATTCATCCAACGAGTTTGACCGGCAACTTGCGGGATGCGCACGATGCAATCTGCATTGCTTTGGACGGTGATGGATTTCTGCACATCGTTTGGGGACATCACAATATTCCGATGCGCTACGCCCGCAGCAAGGCTGCGGGGTCGCTGGAACTGACCGATCCGTTGCCCATGACAGGCCAACATGAGAATCGAGTGACGTATCCCGAATTTTACAACATGCCCGATGGCGGACTCGTTTGCATGTATCGCGATGGGCAATCCGGAAGCGGCAATCTGGTCATGAATCGATATGACCAGAAGAATCAGAAATGGGAACAACTGCATGCGAATCTGATTGCTGGGCAGGGTCAACGAAGTGCGTATTGGCAGGGCGCGGTCGATGAAAAAGGAACGATTCACCTGTCGTGGGTTTGGCGCGATTCGCTGGACGTGGCGAGCAATCACGACATGTGCTACGCCAAATCAATTGATGGCGGCAAGACGTGGTTGAAAAGCGATGGCCAGCCTTATGAATTGCCGATCACGCTCGACAGTGCGGAGTACACCGCTCGAATTCCCAAAGCCCACGAATTGATTAACCAGACGTCGATGACCACGGATTCAAAGGGCAGGCCTTACATTGCGACTTATTGGCGCGACGAGGGAACCGATGTTCCTCAATATCATGTGATCTATCACGATGGCCAGGCATGGCGGACATCATCAATCGGTCAACAGACGGTTTCGTTTCGGCTCGGTGGGGCGGGGACCAAGCGGCTGCCGTTGAGCCGGCCCTTGATGTTGGCGGAGGCGGACCGCGCATTTTTACTGTTTCGAGACGATGGCCGGGGAGACAAGATCAGCGTCGCCGTTTGCGACGATCTGTCCAAAGGGCAGTGGCAAATCAAAGACCTCACAGCCGGCTCGGTCGATATGTGGGAGCCGACATATGACCCCAATATCTGGCGAGGGGATCGGGCGATTCATCTGTTCGTTCAAAAAGCGACCCAGCGCGATGGCGAAGGAGTAGCCGATATTCCCGCTGAAATGGCCTATATTCTGGAATGGAAGCCCTGAAAGTGTCCCGAAATCGGGGCTTGGCGTTCGATAATCAATTGCGGCGGTTTATGAGGTTTGAAGCGGTCAGAAAGGCCGATGCAACTTTTGACCCCATAAGCCATCCTATATAGGGTATGATAACGAATGCGGATTTGTCCGTAAAATGAGGTGCGCGATGACCGGGAAAAACAGATTGCGACTTGGATTGGCGTTGGCGGCAGGTCTGACGATCGCGGGACCCTCCTGGGCGCAGGTGCGCCTCACCAATGATGGCCGATTGAATGAAGCCAATAATCGCATTGGCAGCAATGGTTATAACGATTCTGTGCGCCCCATTCAGGCTGCGACCGGAAACCAGATTATTACCGGCGATGTGACCGGCGGCCGCCAGTTCCAAGGCGTCGTCCCCTATACCAACCCCACCTCGTTCCGCGGACCAACGGCCAGCGATATCAGCAACAACTTCATTCGCAGCTCCGCGGCACCATCGTTTGGCGGGATCAATCAGAACAACGCTCAAAATGTTCAGCCTTATTATGGGCCGGGAAACTTCACCGCGCCTCCGCAGGGTTTTACACAGCAGAGCGCGGCCAGCGGGGCTTATGTCCCGGGTGCCCCGCAGACGGTTCGCGCACCCGGAGATTTGCGCCTGGGACAGGTTCTCAATACGCCTTCGTTGAGCGGCGCATTGCCACAGCCCGGAGCGGTCATGATGCCGGGCGCCGTCGATCCCAATACTCAGAGCAGCAACATGCTTGGCGCGTCTCCGTTGTATGGTGTTCGCCAGCTTAATCAAAAGAACCCCACATTCGACCAGGCGATGACGAATAGTGCGTTCAACAATAGCGCGACCAAATATCCCAGTACGCCGATGGATCCCATGAAGCTGCAACAGATGCGCCAGCAATTGCTGGACTCGCAGGCCAAGCCGTTGGGACAAAATTCACTGGATCAGAACAGCGACCAAAATTCCGACCAGGATTCCACCACGCCGGGCAATGCTGCCAAAATGGGTTTGCAATCACTGGGCAGCCCGATGCAAGCGCCGTTTGAATCTCCGGAAAACGGTGCGGTGCGAAACAGCACGTCGATCGTTCAGCCCACCCAGGGCGGCACGACTGTCGGCCTGAGCGCCAATCTGGCGACAGGCCAGAGCGTGAAGCAGCGGCTGGTCAATCAACCCGTCCGCATTCAAAGCGCTCAATATTCCGAATTGCAAAAACGATTGGCCCAATATAAGTCGATCCAGGATCAGACCACCGCCCAGGCGGCGGTGCAGTACAACAACGACCAGGTGCGCGCGAAAAATACACCGGCAGCGCAGGGCGGGGGCAAGCCGGGCGACAGGCCGGTGCTCGGCGGACTTCCTCAGCCGGCCATGCCCGATCCCGGTGCCGGCCAGCGCGAGGTGAGCCCGATTCCAGCCGGCCCCGCCATGCCTTCGTCGGCCACCGATCTGAATCCAACGCCAAACGTTACTCCAGCCATGCCTGGCGTGAAACCAGGTGAAACCGCGGTCACCGGCAATAAAATCGAAACCATGCCCATGCCCGTCCGGCCGGCGCCTCTGAAAATCAAATCATTGGCCGATGGTGTGCAGGCCAAGGGAATTGCCGACATGCTCAAGGATGCCGAAGAACTCACTCGCAATGGCAAGTACAACTCGGCACTGGAGCAATATGACATGGCCGACCAGGTGGCGCCCAACAACGCGCTGGTCCAACTCGGCCGCGCCAATGTCGAGCTGGGTCGCACCTACTACGCCCGTGCCGAAGCCAATCTGCGGCAGGCGTTCACGCAGGACCAAGCCCTGCTGATGGGCCAGTATGATCTGACGTCCCTGCTCGGTCAGGAAAGGCTTGAAACGATCGTTCGCGACCTGCGCGCCATTGCCGAGCGAGAGCAGAAAGAACCCCGCCCGATGTTTCTGCTGGCGTATATCGCATACAACACCGGCAACGAACCCCGGGCAGCGGCTTATCTCGACCTGGCGGAAAAACGTGCCGGCGGACACGACCCGCTGTACCCGCTGATCCGCAAACACTGGGCCCTGCCTAGCGATGCAGCGCCGGTCAATGCAACCAAGTAACCAGCGTTTCGTTTGATAAAAGTACAAGCCCGCGGACATCTGTCCGTGGGCTTTTTTGTTGGATTGACATGAAAGAGCGCAACAAAAAAGCCGCTCAGGCCTAAGCCGGAGCGGCTTTCATTTTTAATGTCGGGGGGTGAAGAAGGAGGGGGGGAACCTTCTTCGGGGAGTGCCCCCGACAAAACAGCTTCGCAAGCGTTAACTTACGCAGCTCTGCATCCCTCTTTTCGGCCTAACCGAAATGGATGATTAGCAAATCTTAGCCTTATTTTAGAATTAACGCAAGGGCAAATCTGAAAAGCCCCGTTTTATCTGATCATTTTGGATAATCGGGCTGCTGCTGCCAGTCGAGTTCCACGCTGGCTGGGATTCCGTGATATTCGCGCGGGAAGACATAATCCTTGCGTAGGGGAAATCCCTCCCAGTCATCGGCACAGAGAATTCGTCGCAAGTCCGGATGGCCCGGGAAGTTGATGCCATACATGTCATACGCTTCGCGCTCGTGCCAATCCGCAGCCGGCCAATAATCCGCTATGCTCGGAATGGAAGGATCTGACCGTGAAGCAAAGACTTTAACTGCGAAACTGTGCCGGTGGTCGAAACTCCATAAGTCATACACAACGCACATTTTATCATCTGCCACATAGTCCACGCCGCTCAGATTGGCGAGCCAGTCAAGCTTCAGCGCGGGGTTGTGGATCAAAAACTCCGCCAGCGCCCGCCAGTGCTCGGCATTGACGTGCACGCGCGGGTGCTTGTCGTCCGCGAAGCTCGCGATGACCTTGTCGCCAAACTCATTTTGAATGGCCTGAACAATCTGCTGCGAAGTCATATGGCCCGCGAGTGTACCGATTGCCCCTGCCAGCCGCAATGCAGGTGAATGCAGCGAGTTTACCCGTAGGAGGGTACGGTGGGATACCGCATCGTTCGCCCAGCGAAGGCGGGCGGGGGTTGGCGGGGAAATTGGGATCTAATGACCAATGGCCAAGTCCCAATGACCAACAAAATCCCAATGACCATAACCTGAATGACGAATGACCAAATCAGAATGACGAATCAATGACGAAATCCGAATGACGAAGAT
>DASZXJ010000093.1:0-20714 GCA_035545895.1 Tepidisphaeraceae bacterium
ACCCCCCCCGGCCGTGTAATTCTTCGAAACTCCTCGATCCATTTGGGCGTTTCATCGTTCTGAATGTGAGTGAAGACGGAGTTGGCGTATACTACATCAAATGTTCCTCCCTCAAACGGAAGCGGCGGTGCCGGCGCAGTATGAACAATCTCTGTTCTAGATCCTAATGACTTCTTCGTCCACTCGACAACTTCTGGAACAATATCACATCCTACCAACTTCGCCTGAAATGGAAGAAAATGGCGAAGCAGACGCCCAAATCCTACGCCGAACTCAAGAATTCGTTCACAAGCGGGCAGCGAAAGGCCTGCGGATTCAATCTCTCGAATGTAGTCCATTGCCGTACGCAGTCCGGTAGACAAAAATACTTGCGGATTGCCCTTGTTTGCCGTTTGAATCGTCTGGATCAGTGCAAGTTCGGGTGTCGACGAGAGATCAACTTGCATCGGATCAAGTTCAAGTCCGAAACGATCGAGATAGAAGGATCGCGACAAAGTGACCCATTTCTCGAATTCTAGAAGCCTATTAATCTCCATATGGCCGGTTCGCGAGGGCGAGCGAAAACGCCAAGTTCTTAAATTGTTTAACTTGCTGAACGCCATAAGTTTAAGTGATCTAGAAATAAACGTAGTCAATGCTTACCTTTCGAAAAAACAAAAAACCAAGGCTCGAGTTCACCTTGAAGATCGTAAGGTGGCGAATTTATGAACCAGCCGATTTCATGCAAAATCGCCTTCGTTGGTCCTCGCTTCAGAACTTCAGAATTTGATGCGTTCGGCAACCGCTGCTGAAATAGCGAGATCAGATCATCTCGGACAAAGACGCCTGCGTCTAAAAAGCGAGCATTCCACCAAGCTCGTGGCCTGAGAGTTAAATGAAACTTATTGTTTTCAGAACTTGGCCTGAGACTGATTGTGAGAAACAGGGTTTTACGGCAAACGCGGACCATCTCCTTAATAGCCGTTGGTACGTCAGACGGTGCAAGGTGCTCCATCACTTCTGATGAGAACACTAAGTCGAAAGTATCATCGGCAAATGGAAGTTTTGTAAGAGGCGACTGCGTAACTCGCCTCATTTCAAAAAGATCTCCACATCGCTGCTTCAGCGCCGTCGCCGATATATCAACCCCGCACGCATCCTTACCATACCCCAAGAGCCGTCGCACTACCGTTCCGTCCCCACAACCAGCGTCGAGCACAGTGTTGAACTCAAACTGTCGCACGACATCCTCAATAAATCGCTCGCTGTACGATCCTCGTGCAGTAGTCCAGTATTCCTCGTAATCACCTGGAGATGCGCCGCCGAAGAATTTGCTCAGCTTTTTAGCAAGTGACGGAATCATTATGTTCTCCCCGACAAAGGTCCCATTTGAGATCCAACATCAGCGTATGATAAGCTCCGAATCCAAATGGATCAGTCGGCGGCCCGGTAATGATCATTTCAATCGGCCCACAAACACCGTAATAATCATCTATCTTTTCCCCGTATAGATCAAAATATAACTGATATGCACCCCTGAGCAGTGGTACCTCATGAATAGTTAGGTGGACGAAGCTATAACCCGGTAAAAAGTTCCATTCTAGGCCTGCTTTTTTTGTCGATATACTGCATAACCTTCCAGCCCGCGCGGAATCTAAATGTATTAACACTCGAGCCTTTCGAATTTTGATTTCCGTGTGCACATGCAGGCGAAGTGTAATTGAGTCACCAGTGCTACATTCGATTGGCGAGCGTCCAGGACGACCTACTTGCGTCACTGGCCCAAGTTTGACGAGACTTCTAAATGAAGGGTTGGTTGCTCCGTTCTGTCCATTTGGTAATCGCTCATATGCAAGGAGTGCAGAGTCAAGTGGGCCTAAAAAAGACATGGCACCACTAGCCATTACTGCTCCTCGACTACACACCCGAGACAGGTCTACTACGCTGTGCGAAACTAAAATGACCCCTGTGCCAGATCGAATCATATCCAAGATACGGCGGTAACATTTCATCCTGAACGCAACATCTCCAACTGCCAATACCTCATCAACCATGAGTAAATCAGGAGCCAAGGAAGAGGCAACGGCGAACCCCAAACGGGCTTGCATTCCCGAGCTATAACTTTGAACCGGCGAATCGATGAAATCGCGAATTTCCGCAAAATCGACGATCTCATCAATCTTTTCATCGATCTCGCGCTTGGTCAGACCCAGAACTGAGCCGTTCACATATATATTCTCCCGACCAGTCAAAATCGGATTGAAACCCGCACCAAGTGCGATCAACGCGCCGATCCTGCCACGCATTTCGATTCGACCGGCATCGGGCTTGATCAGGCCATTTAGCATTTTCAGAAGCGTGGTCTTGCCGGCGCCATTTCTGCCGATCAGGCCAAGACATTCGCCACGGCGGAGTTCGAAGGAAACATCATCGACTGCCCAAAACTCGCCGGAGCGCAATTGATTGTGTGGCGAAGTGCTTCCGCAAATCTCCGCGGCCATGTCCTTCATTCCATACCACAACGATCTTTTGAGACTACGGCAAAACTTTTTTCGCACGCCCTCGACTTTGACCACTACATCAGACTTCATAACACTCGATTAGCCACCCATGCGTTCGATGATGATTGGCATGCTCAGCCGATAAAGAACCCACCCGACTAACAGCACGATCAGTGATCCTGCCGAAATCAGCAGAAATCCGCCGAAGTGAATTGGCGGCTGTCCCGTAAGCCATTCGCGGCAGGTCAGCAAAATTGGGCTGACAGGGTTCCAGTTTGCAAGTAATGCGCCCAAACCACTTGTTGGCGGCGGGTACACAACGGGGGTTAGCAGCATCCAAAACCCGCCGAATAGTGCCACGGCCCGTACAACGTCCCCGTACAAAAGTCCCACGGGAGTGATCAACATCCCAAGCGCAAATCCAAGCAGGATTAGACCGCCAACACCTACGGGGACTAATAACAGGCTTGAGGTAAGTGAAATGCGGTAATAAAGGAAGACGGGAATTAACAACGACAAGCGTATAGCGAAATTGAAGAGAACATCAGCTAGTCCGCTAAGAATCAAAGCTTCTCGTGGGAAATTGATCTTGGCAAGCATTGGTTTGGCGTTTTGTACCACTTTCAGAGGGCTGTTGAGCGAGTCAAAAAATGTCTGCCACAGCAAAGTTCCGATCATCACGAATGCAGGATACGGAACCGGCGTTTCAGCCACATTGATAATGCTTTGGCGATTCAAATAGCTGAACGTCAAAGTGACCGCAATCGGCGGCAGGAACGCCCACAGGTAGCCAAAAATGGACTGGCGATACATCGCGCTGAAGTCACGAACAAAAAGCCGCCAGGCAAGTTCGCGTGAGGCTAAAAGATCCCGCAGCATTTCCTTGATCAATTTGCCCGGATGGCGAAGTGGCGACTCGGGAGTGTAGATCGTTATGGGCAATTCGCTTTGGGCGCGATCAACCTGAGCAGCCTCGGGCCAAGCATCTTTTCCGAGGGGAGTTGATGAAATATTTTCTTCTAGAGCACTCATAGAGCTGGCGAAAACAACCTTGGCATCAAAATTGATCTAGGAGACAACTTCAATGGACGACCATGAATCTCTAAGCACTGCAAACCATCTCAGACCCTCGTGCGAGGGCATCCAATTCCGCAAGCTGCTCATTCAGGGTTGTGGTCGATTCAATACCAAACATTGTGAGCACATCTTGAATTCGGAAACGCCAATCGTGCCGTGCAGCCATTTCAATAGAATTTCGCTGGCGCGCGGCGTTGAGCCGGTCTGAATCCTTCAGCAGTGATAAAACGAAGTCTACCGCCTGGTAACCATCATCAGGGAGCTCAATTGTTGCGTCTTCCCATGGAAATAGTTGGCGAAACAACGGCGTCTTGGGCTGCTTTCCGATTGCAACGCAGCCTGCAGTCAATGATTCGAACCAGCGGCCGGTAATGACAGGCATTGTCACGGGTCGCTGAGGAGGCGGATCAAAAAATAAATCAAAAGCCAACGCCAGCTTTGATTTCAAAAGCACCTTCATCAGCATCGGGCGTTCTTTCCAAATCGCCTGGCCAGACATGTTTCCGATGGGCGAATGCAAATACAGAATCGAATTATCAGAAGTGTGAAAGGCAGCCTGAAATGGCAAGTGATACCTCTCAGGACATCGTCCTACACCAAGAATATCGATCGACCTGTCTCCCTTATGAAATCCCCAACGAAGACAATCAGCCCCAAGGGATAAAACGCTGGTGGGCACTCCAAAGTGCGAACGAATGTGATCGGCGCTCTCCGGAATCGGGACGAACACGTGGTCGAATTCATAGGTTTGCTTCGGAAAACCCGCATAATGGAAAGAATCAATTACGAAAGCGGACACTTTACGAAAACGATTACGCCAATTAGGTATGGCGGTGACCATTTCGAGGTTCCCCGGCGTAACTGCTACAACAAACAGGTGGTCGGACTCCGGATGTTCGGTGGTCGGTTCAAAACTGCCCGATATTCTTCGCCGAAGACCGCGCAAACCGCGTGGCAAATGGGGCCGCGCGCGAGGAGAAATAATCTGTGCACCTGTTGTTTGCGCCAGTATGTCCTCAAACTCAAATATCGGCATCCAACCGACGAACTCGGTAAGCTTTCGTGACGACAGAACGGTAAGCGGTGTAGTTCGCTTCACGAAGTTCTTAATGAAGGAGCAACTTCGAGATCGACATTGCTCTCGCTGCTCTTATAAATGACACGGGCTGGCATGCCGACCGCTGTCGCATAGGGTGGTATGTCACTGAGCACAACAGAATTTGCGCCAATCTTGGCATGATCGCCGATCTGAATCCCGCCTAGCAATTTAGCGCCCGCGCCAATATCGACGTGTCCCCCGATTGTGGGCACCCCTGCAATCGGGCCGCCACTGCCAATCGTGACTTGCTGAAAGATCAAACAATTTGGGCCAATACGGGCATCTGGATGTATCACAATCCCATTAGGGTGCGGCATTAGTAATCCCCCTCCGATTGCTGTCTGAATCGGAATATCGGCACCACTGACAACGCTCCAAAAATGATGCAGATATATTGACCGCTTTCGAATGAGCCATTGTAGTGCAGCAGTTCTACCTTGCGACTTTTGATACTCGCGTATTGTGCGAAGAAGCTTCGCTGACGGGTGCCAAAAACTTTTGCAGTGTTCTCTGGACCAGTCTGCTTCTATAGCAGATGGACCTGACTCCTTTGATGAATCCAGAATGGGTGAGTGTCTCGTTTGCGAAGAGGCGATCATGGAATTCATTTGCAAGAACCTATGATCTTCAGGTCAATTCCGGCGCAGTGTCAGGCCATCCAGTCCGACGCCATACCTCGTCTCGCATTTTCCGACAAATGGCCACGAGCGGCCTGGTCAAGGTGTAATGATCGTACCACCTGCCATTTACGAGGCTGCTCGGGCTGCCCCTTTGGACGGAAAGTACCGGATTGCTAACGAGAGTGATGACATCAGGATAAAGGCGCCGAAATAACGTGTAGGCTGCATCAATATAGACTTTGCCGCCACGTGGATGGCCGGGCGGATTGATAAGAGTTTCCTCAAGATAGTCTACCAGTCGCGGAAGAACTCGCCGATGCACAGCATAGCAGTGTGCCCAAAAAAATGGTCCCGAAAACGGGATCAGTCCGTGAGCCAAATTCGCCAACTCACTTGCCAAGGTATGACCGATGTAGCAGAAATCCCAATCATTTCCTGAGAGGTACGCAGCAACCTCTTCCTGATTTGCAGCGAAATTGGACCGAAATATCGCATCATCTTCCAGAATCCACACTGATTCGACCCCATCATGCATCGCCTCTTTTAAAATATTCAGATGACTCAAGAAGCTGCCGTATACGCCTTTAGAAGTGAAGCCATTGGCCGTTTCTGGCTTGGGGCATATGGAATCCTAATGAGCGGACTTTCGATATCGATTCCAATTCGATGCAGCTCACTCTGTAATTGCCGGTAACGATCTACGCGTTCAGGCAAATGGACTACTGCTATTCGATCAAAGTATTTAGCCAACATTAGATTTCCATGCGGAGATGACCCAAGTCTTAGAGAGCACCGACGATAATTCCAATATATTATTTATCAGATCCATGACCCGATTGAGACATAAACCAATGTGCCAATTCCGATTTACTCTGTCGACGACAATTCGGGCTGGACATAGGGAATCGATGAACCGCTTTCGTTGCCACCGTTGAATAGTTCCGTTGTTGTCTTAATACGTCCAGGCGCTTTGTAATGTCGTTCGTCGCTTTGTGACGGCAGATTCCGCAAACTATGTTCGTACATCAGTCGCAGAAATATTGTTATCCGCATGCCGGCTAGCTCCAATCCCTTGTCAACCAAGACATCGCCCGAAATCACTAGTGGCAACTGATCCGCACGTCGATGTTGAACCGGAAAAGTTACTCTTAAAATAGGTAGTTCTTTTTCAGACTTAAGCGGCTCGATTTCCCACGTAAGAACGCGGATCGTTCCGTCGCGTTTAGGCAAAGGCAATTCCAAGCGGGCGAAATTAAGTTTCGTCGCTGTCGCGCATGTTTCCTGCCACCAATCACTGAAGCATCGCGTGTTTGCAAACCTAAGTTGCATGGCCTCGAATGCATATTGATAAATCGCCCGCTCACGACGATAACTTCGGTTGCGATTAATGGCGCGAGCTGTCTCACGCAACT
The DNA here is from genome assembly GCA_035545895.1 of Tepidisphaeraceae bacterium. Lineage (GTDB taxonomy): Bacteria > Planctomycetota > Phycisphaerae > Tepidisphaerales > Tepidisphaeraceae > DASZXJ01. The sequence goes on from DASZXJ010000093.1 coordinate 6,689, forward strand.
GCGTTGATCCCGATCTGTTGAACAGAATCAGCACCGTCCCAATCGCAAGCAACCCAACTGCGGTCGCCAATAGGGCGCTACCCAAGAACATTGCGAGCCCGCCAGTCGCCGCGACCCCGGTTGCGCTGTACAAAAGAAATACCGCGTGTCGTTGACGCACACCCATGTCGAGCAATCGATGGTGAATATGCCCACGTTCAGCCGAGAAAAGAGAACGCCGTTGCAATACGCCTCTCCGAACTAGTGTTAGTAGAGCGTCGAGTAAGGGTACGGACATAGCCATCGCCGTCAGAATCGTGACCGAGGCATCCTTAATGTCAGCCGCAACGACTACACTACATCCGGCCAGGATGAACCCGATGAACATGCTCCCAGAATCACCCATAAAGATGCGGGCTGGATTGAAGTTGAAGAAAATAAATCCACTGAGGCTTCCGGCCAGCGCAAGGGCAATCAAACTGGCCAGCACAACTCCGTGACTTGCCGCGCCGACAGCGAGTGCCATGGCCGCGATTGCAACAATCCCAGCTGCGAGACCATCGAGACCGTCTATAAAGTTAACGCTGATTGTGATCCCCAAGATCCAAAGCACTGTAAGGGGCCAATTAAGCCACTCACACGATTCCGGAAGTGAGATGCCAAATAGCGTAAGCGGAATTCGAGCGCCCGACGCTGCCAGTGTCAATGACGCCATCAACAGCACGACAAGCTTCAATTTCGCCGGGACGTTGTGAATATCATCGAGTGCGCCAAGAAACAACACTGAAATCGACATTGCCAAGAGAATTAGAATTTCAGAAAATGGCGGAACCCATCGAATCTGAATTGGGCTAATGAACCAGTGCACGAACAATGCAACCAGAAAGGCGATTGCAATCGCAATACCGCCGTTACGAGGCATTATTTGGTCGTGTACTTTTCGCGCGTCAGGCTCATCAATCATTCCCAACTTAGGCGCAAATCGAATCGCAGCCGGGGTCAATATGACTGCTGCAAACATTGCGGAAAAATAGACTAAAATGTGCGGTAGCAAAGCATCCATGCCTTCCCCTACAAAATGAAGCTCAAACACGATTAATCAATTGATTCGAGGAGGTCGCCATCTATTTCGAGCGATGTTCCGCGACCTACGATGCTGACTTCGAGAAGAAGTCTGGTCCGTCCGTGCCGTTGAATGATCGTTCCTTCGATCCCTTTCAATGCACCTCGGGAAACCCGACAGCGTCGGCCTGGTATAATTAAGTTCTCAAGTTCTAAATCCACATTGCTAGCCATAGCAGTCTCTATGGCGCACAACTCACGGATAAATTGTTGGCGTTGTCGGACTGCAATGGTCATGAATAAATGACCGGTAAGAAATGCAGCTTGCCGCTCTTCTTCACTCCCACAAAAGAAGAGATAAGACGGAAATAAGGGCTTTAACACTTTGCGTTTGCGACCGCCCCAAACTGCAGTGCGCATAACCATCGGGAAAAAATAAGGAATATTTTTCCCAAAAAGACTCCAGGCGAGCGATTTCTCACATCGGGACTTGGTATGAGCCACCCACCATTGCCCCTGGGCGGCTTCGAGTGGCTCAGAGGAACTACGTAGTGGAGGGTTTTCGTCAAGCTTCAACATATCTACTCACGAACGCTTAGCCTTAGCCTGCGCGCACTTCGTCCCCTTCGGCGCACCGTGCTCGCTTCATTAATCGCTTTTACAAACAACGCTCGCGTTTTCTTAACGAGAACGCTTTAGTTCATTCGATGAAACCAATTCATCGATGAACTTAGAGGCATCGCTCATCTGCGGACTTAATCGCAGGCAAATCCGCGCCTCTTGTTCTGCTTCTGCCTGCAACCCGTGCTTGGCGAGCGCTCTCGCTAGCCGCATTCGCCAATCCAACTGCACATAATTCAATTGCAGCGCCCGCCGATACATCGCAATGCCTGAATCTATGCGGCCATCACGCAAGTCCAAGTCAGCCAACTGCACCAGCGCGTCGGCACTAATCGATTTTTCCGCCGCCTTTGCCTCAAGCAATTCACGTGCCTCACGCTGGCACCGTTGAGCAATTGCGATGTTTTTCGCGCGCACTCCAAGTTCAGAGGCGAGATCAAGCAATCCCTGCACATCGCCATGAACAAGCGATGCGGCCAGTTCCGCGTTATCGCTTTGTGCAAGACAGACCAATGCAGCACGTGATGCCCAATTTGGACGCAGTTCGATCGAGTGGCGCAGTTTGGTCATCCCCGCATCCAAATTGCCAGCCTGAAAATCGAGTGACGCAGCATCAAGGGCAATGTTGGCATCTTGCCGCGCCAAGTCATAGGCTAGATCAATTAATTTTTCGCCATCGGAATCGCCAAGGATGTTTTGGCGTAACCGACCGTCCATCCAGTACGTCGGGCCAAAGGTAGGACAGAGCGCAATAGTTTTATCGAATTCGCCAATTATCCGCTTCGTGTTTGCGATTCCAACTTCGTTAAGAAGAATTTGGCCGGTAGCCCTATCCTTCATCCGGCTAATGGATTGCCAACGATAAACGTTGAGCCAATATCGATATTCAACATCCCGAGGTTCGAATTCCGATGCTGCCGCGGCATCGCTGAGCAACGTGACATAAGTGTCGTTATCGGCTTGCCACTCCACTTTTTTCAACTCAGTTGCAAGGCCGCTCGCGCGCGCAAACGCTGCTTCCGCTCGAGCTGATCGCACTTCGCCCAAAAGCGACCATCCCAATCCGATCGCTAGCAAAATAATTGAGATGATTGAAGAAAACGGACGAAAGCGCGAATGAATAAGTGGTGTTACAGCCACCTCATGTACGACTCTTCCTGGAAGGTCGACAAGATTAACCAGCACAGCCAAAAGAGATGCCGCGAGAATCGCATTGGCAGGAACGTGCTGGCCAAAATCCGTGTTGCTGTGAATGAACACAGCAATCATGCCAAAGCAGATTCCAAATGCACTGGCTTGCAGTGAGCTTCGCTGGGATCGAACCACACGAATGAATTTTGCGACAACCATCCCGATGAAGACGAGAAACAATGTAACGCCCACCAAACCTGTCTCCGTCATTAGCTGGGCGTATTCATTTTCAGCATGCGTTGCTATACGCGGAACATTGGTGTGATCATACATTGGGTAGACATATTGAAATGTGCCCAACCCCGTGCCGAAAAGCGGAAATTGTCGCCATGCCACGGCCACATCCTTGATGGTTTGCCAGCGCCCGCCATCTTCCGCGTCGATATTTCGCAGTGTTCCCAGACGTTCAAAAATAGGATCTATCCCGGCCACGAGGAGGCCTGCGAAGCATACAAGCACAAAGATCAGCAGCGCGCTGGCTCGGCCATGCCCGCCATGACACCAGACAAGCAAAGTTGCGGTGAAGCCACCAGCCGCCACGAGGGAAATAATTCCGACTCGTGATAATGAGAGAAATACCGCCAGCGTTCCCAGGATGATCGTTGCTCCACAGAGAAAAATTAGAGCACGCGGCGCCTCACCAATCGCGTAGCGAATCGACGCAAAGTTCACATTATTGCGGTCACCGAATACAGGAATGCGGCTCAGGAATAATCCCAGGGCAGCACCGATCGAAAGATTCATAAATTGCGCGAAATGGCTGTGATTGGTAAACGGGCCCGACGCTTTATGGCCCGCAGGAACCACGCCGTAGATGGTATTCATGTCGAATGCGGCCTGTGAAATCGTAAGAACAGCACAGCCTAACCCAATCAGACTGACGACAATCAGCAGCCGTTCGATCTGCTTTGAATCGCGACACAGATGAAGAACGATCACAAAAGTGACAGCCGCGCACAATATAACACGAAGATCCCGTTGACTTCCCAGCGTGTAAAAGCTGATAGCGTTCGAATCTAAGGCGTTCGCTTGTCCAACCCGAGAAAGCAAATTCTGCTTGATTGCGACAGTTTGCGGCGAGACCAGTTGCATAAGCGACGCAGGAATTCCAATTTGCTGGAAAATGACTAGAAGAACGAATAATGCGATTGGTAGATAAGTCCAAGATTGGACGGGGTCGACATCACCTCGAAGCAATCCAACTAGCAGCGCGACGGTCGCTAATCCCAAGATGCCGATCAATACGAGGCGCCCCCACGCTGTGGCCGCGCCAAACGCGGCAGGCGCAAAAATGAATGCGGACGTAAGCAGCCCCCCCGTGATCCATTGGCTGACAGCCGGTTTCACGTTCTGGACTGGGAAACGTTTTTGATCCTTCAACAACACAAAATTCTCTGTTAAAGGGACTACGCTCAATCGTTAACTTTCTCAACCTCGGTGGCCATCGATGTGGCTACAGTATCCCCGTTGCCATTGCGACGGCTTCGGTGACCATTACCGTTGGCAGGGTTCCTCTCAAGTTCGCGGCGATCATGGCCGTATGCGTAATCACCTTTGTATCCGTAGGAATAGCCATATTTCGAACCTCGATTGCGCGGGGCATCGTTCACGACTGCCCCCAGCACGACCCCGCCTACCGTTGAAACCGCTGTCATCGCATGCTCTGCCCCTCGGCGGGTCGATTTATCAGCACGCAAGACAATGATCGTAACGTCGCATGCCGCTGAAAGAATTCGGGCATCAGTCACAGGAATCAAAGGCGGAGAATCGATAACGACCTTGTCGTATTGAACAGTCATTTCAGCCAACAGCTGTTTGAATGCCTCGCTGTTGAGAAGCTCAGCAGGATTTTCAGGAAGATAGCCACACGGAAGAATATCCAGGCGATCTAATATCCCGGTGCGAATTGCTTGCCTTGCCGCCGCCTTACCTTCCAAAATGGCTGCCAAACCCATTTCATCTTTAAGTTCAAAAATTTTATGCTGAACGGGCTTTCGGCAATCTGCATCGATCAACAGAACACGGCAATCAGTTTGAGCCAGCGCGATTGCAAGGTTGCTTGCGCAAGTCGATTTACCGTCTCCAGGCATTGGGGAACTAACAAGAATAGTACGGCAGTTGGATCGCACTCCGAAATGAATGCCCGTACGCAACGTGCGATACGATTCGGCCACATCCGACCTTGGTTGAAGCTTGACGTACTGTCCACGCTGAATAATGGAACTCCGACGATCCATATGGGAAATCACACCCAACACAGGCAATCCGAGTGCCTGTGCCACTTCGTCGATTGAACGAATTCGCATATCGAGCCGATCTACCAACACACAAAGGGCTATGCCAAACATCAAGCCCAACGCCATTGCGGTTCCGAGCACACGAGAGCGTTTTGGAGAAACTGGCGACGTCGCAGCTCTGGCGGGTTCAAGGATGCTTACCGTAGTCGTGCCAGTATCGCCATTGACATCCACCTCTTTAATACGGTTGTCTAGCACATCTAATAAGCGTTCAAGACGCTTTGCGTCTGTTTGAAGCTGGCTTAGTTCGGCGGCTTTTGAATTCAAGTCGAGGGCCAGATCTCGCTGTGTTAACAACGCTTGTTTCAGCTGATCTTCCCGCGAACTCAATGCAGCAAGCTCTGTCTGTAAGTAAGTGAGATAATTTTCCACAGCTCGGCCGTCCAGCTCGTCGAGTTCAGACCGCAATGATTCAAGCGTAGCCTTCGCACGAAGCACATTAGGATGAGCAGGTCCATATTGGAGCTCCACAACTCGAAGCGAATGGACGAGTTGCTGGTAATCTTTCCAAAAAACAGAATTATCGAATCGTGACGTCGCGGCGGCAGGCAACGTCGCGATCCGACTTTCAACCCACCGCTTTAACTGAGCCGAATTCGCTTTCATCGAGTCGGCCGTCTGCAATGCAATCTTCGCATCCAACACGGCAACTTCGGCCTGTGTGTGTAGATCCGAGAGCTCCGCTAATCGCGTCGTGATAATATTGCCCGATGCTCGTCGGTCATTACGATTATCGTCCAGCGATAGAATGCCATTCGTTCGTTGAAATTCGAGAATCGCGCTTGTAATTTTCGTGTATTCGCCTTCACGTTTTTGCTTTTCGGTTTGAAGAATCTTTAAAACGTCAGCGGAGTTGCTTTTTTGCTGTTCCGCAACGTACGTGATAAACGCATCGACCACGCTATTTGCAATTGTCGCTGCGTCAGTTGCACTCACAGATTCCATCGCGACATTGATAATTTGGCCCTGAGGGTCAGGATCCACTTTCAATGAGCCCTTAATTACTGCGACCGGGTTGTCGCTGCTTCGCAACGTTAGAAGATCTTTAGCGGCCGGGGAACTCACGACCTGCGAGAGGATCGCTGTGGATTGAATGATTTGGGATTGCGTCGAAAGTGGGTTGCCGTACTGCTGAGGGAGTGTCTCCGCTATAATTTTGGGACCGGTCTTTTGAATAAATAGCTTGGCATTGGCGCTATATATCGGAATAGCTTGGGAAAGATATAAGAATCCGCCAGCCAGAAACGCGACAAAACAAGCCCAAACCAACCATTGACGACGCCACACCACTTCAAGTAGTTCGATGCCAGGCGCATGCCGGGAAACAGGAGCGGCAGCACCTAATTCAATGTCACTCGATCCCGCAGCTGCCGCTGCCAACATAGTCTCTCTCAACCGTTTTTCGAGCATGCCGCACTCCCACTTTGTTCAGACATGCGGGGCGAAATGCGAACATCTGCAAAATAGAGCACTTCCCCAGCTTGTCGACACTTTCAGCAATGACTAGATCAAAGTGGATTCCCACAGTCACTGCCTGATTAATATGCGTTTCCATTTCTTCGACCGACCGCGAAATTACATGAAATACATATTCTCCCACAAAGACAGGCGTTCCTGCATTTCGGACGTTATACTACATGCTTCCGAAACCGGACCGCAAATGTAATGCCAAAGCAACCCAAAACCGCTCAGCGAACAAAACATCCATCTCGGATGAAATAAGCAATTCATTCGAGTGAATACTTGCCCTTCTGCTCCTTACCAACCTATTCGGTTGCCAATTACGGAGGTGGCGGAGGTGGCGGAGGTGGAAGTGCCGGTGGATTGCGCGGAGGTGGCGGATTCAACCCACTACGCGTTGGGGGCGGTGCAGCCAAAGTGACTGCAACTGGCGGCGCGACGACAACAGTTACGGGCTGCAGTTTCGCGACAGTGGTTGGCGGCGTTGTTTGGACTGGTGGCAACGAAGTCGCCGGTAGGCTTGCAACTGCCGGAATCGACGAAATTGCCGGTGCCGGAGCTGCCGCAGGAATGCTTGGCACGACTACCGGAGCCTTCGCGGGCGACGCATTCGCACTAAGGGCGAACGGGTCAAAATTGAGTACTGAAACCACAGCTGGCGTCGCAGTAACAACGCGGGAAGGCGGTGGGCCTGCATGTAGCTGAGAATCTGTGCCACACAACCCTGCCATTGCAGCAGCCGCAATCGCTGCTCCCTTACCTTTCGAGCTTAGATTTTCCTTTTTCATGGTGAAAATTTCCTTAAATTCCTACTTCGTCGCGCGGCGATGCCGAAGTGCGGCGGCCAATCCACTAGCCACAATCATGAACATCGATGGCTCGGGAACTGATACTACATAATTATCGAAGTATGCCAACCCCGTTGTCTGAAGTGGGTTAGTCAATCCGAAAGCGTTAATATCAGCATCACCAAAATCTGTAGAAGCAGCAACAAAACCGAAGCCAGTACCCTTTTCAGTCCCATCCACAAAAATATGAAAGGTCGAGTCGCCAAAATTAAGATCTAATTCATAGTTATGCCAAGTATTCAGCGCGTCGGTGAAAAGATTGGCGAATTCGCTTGTAGAGCTAGATGAATCAGAAATCGCTAGCGCACCGTTCGCGGCATTAATGCCGGCTGACGCGATGCGGTTACCCAATTGGTCAAACGCACTAATTCCAAAGAAGGGATCACCTTCAGTTACGAATCCTGGAGCACCGCTCGTCACAAACATCGCCCATTTGATCGACACTACGCCGCTTCCTGGCGAAATCGGCACCTGTGGCCACCAGTAACTGCCGTCACCGGCAGCAACATCGTTCATCGAAACCGCAACACCTTGTGACAGGTCATTGAACGTCGTCACCTGCGCAGCAGTACCAGTGGCAGCCGACGTTTGCCAGTTTGCCCCTGAAGCAACGTCCTGCGTATTGTTCAGCAACCCGACATGAAAGCGCGTGAGCTCAAAGCCATTCGTGTTGTACGGAGCTACAGCCGCGCAAAAGCCGCTAGCCGGGAAAACGATTGCAATAAACAACCGTAGCGCCCAACGTGAAATTACTCTTTGCTGCATTTTCTCTCCTAATCCCTATTGAATCGCACCTCTGACCGACAAGTCAAACCTATTCGATATGATGGAATTCAAATTCGGTTTGGCGCGCCTACACACATATAAATTGTACCTTGCGCAGAGCGTAGCTGATTAGTACGCCCGCATGTTAGGCTCAACGAAAACTATGTCAAGCAAAAATGGTAGGATTTACCTATCTTTTTTACCATAGCAAAATCGGCTTCAAGCATCTCCATCAGAACTCGTTTGTGGATCAGGTTTTTCCTGATCCACTACATAAATCAACGAACTCACTGTCGGTGAATCCTTAGGACAACCATGTTGGGGCGGAATCGGTGTTCGATACACGCAGAGACAATTGAAAATGTAAAGCTACAGCAACTTTTCTGTTAATTACGAGCGAAATTACGTCTGCCTTCCTGCCTTTGAGAAATTCTTAGACAAAAGGAGGGCACAGTCGCTGGCTGAATCATCAGGTGAGGACATTGAAAGCTACTTATTTGTTCTTACTAACGGAGTTTGAACGATCCTCAATGTCGAGATGTTGCCGCGTCTTTGGCCACGAAGTCTTGTGATGTGGTGATCGACCCGTCGCACGCCTTTGCCGCTGTAAAAACAGTTTTCGATATGCATCTTGCAGTGGCCGAGCTGAACAGGCAGCTGACCTTGGAGGGCCTCCCGCAATTGGTGATACGTGCCGGGATCAGCACGGGTGAGATGGTCGTTGGGGACGCCGGCTCGGCTGAGGCAAGCGATTACACCGTGCTCGGCGATTGTGTCAATTTCGCTTCGCGCCTCGAATCGGCAAACAAGCAGTTGGGAACGAAGTTCCTCATTTCTGAGCGCACCAGAGATTTAACCAAGGAGCGGTTTTTGATGAGGGCCATCGGGCGGATGCGCGTCGTCGGTAAGCAACAAGCCAATCAAGTATTTGAGCCCATGTGTGAATATCCAACTGCTACGCAGGACCAGCGCAACTTCGTCGCCTGTACCCAGACAATGGTCGAGGCATTTGTTCGCAATGATTTTGATGCCTGCCGCGATGGCGCAACCGCGCTGATAAGGCGAGACGCCGATGACAAACTCGCTGGCTTTTATCTGAAATTGTGTATTGAAATTATAGAGCGCCGGATACTTGCGCCGCTGGATGGCGTCATAACCTTGGCTGAAAAATAGCACTATGAGGGATTAACGCCCTTTGTTCCTGTGCATTTCTTCCGAAAACATATCCAACTTTCCAGGTTGTCATAGCTAATACGCTGGCTTGCGCTAACTTACTTGCAATAAATAAGTTGCGTCCATTCGAACATACTTCGCAATGACAAAAATGCCACAAAAACCGCTATTTAGAACAAACAAACTCCGGCCGCAACATCATGTCGTACATAGGCCGTTGGGGTCACTTGCTGGAATTGTTTCTTCGGTCCATTGCCAAAGTAGCTGTCCAGAAATCTAATCTTTTCTGTCCAACTACATCAGGCAACCTAGATCATTTAGCCCCGCCGCTTGCGGCGGGGCTAAAATGGCGTTGCTTTGTAAACTGATCCCAGTACCGAACACTGTCACTTCTTGTGACAATTCATGCACAGCAAACTTCCGGTGACCGCGCGGCCATCGACCGTCGTCGCGGGGCCGATGTTGTTCACCCAGGTCATATGCAGTTGGTTGGCGCGATTGTGTGGCTCGTGACAACTCGTGCAACCGACGACCAGGCGGCCGTCGCTGAGCTTACGCAGGGGCATGATGTTTTGTGCGGTGCGCAGCGAAGGATCAACAAGATAAGATGGATTGGGCGTCGGCCAGAGCGCGGCTTCGCCGATCGGATGTTCGTGGGAAAGGTCCGTGCCGAACACTCCAGCGGTCATTTCCTGGTTGCCGGTGGCGCCGCCGAAACTATCGAGCGCAATTGTTCCATCGTGACAGCTCAGACACAGCTTGCTGTTGGTATCCACCTGCCCGGTCACGCCTTGACCGTTGGCATCGAGATAAAGTGTGTAGGTCGCGGTTGAGAGCGTGTGATTCCAAAGCGGCGCATCGACGATTTGCCCATTAGCGTCGCGAACAATCGCGTTGTGCGGCGCATGACAAGGCAGACAAATCTGCGTCTGACTCCAGCGAAATCGCCCGAAGTCATGCTTGGACCCTGCAATGCCCGCACGGGCGGAAGATGAAATGACACAAATGCAGAGGCTAAAGACGATCTGAAGCGAATATCGCTGCATATGGAAGTTCCCTTTGATATTGGGAATATATGGTCCTTTTATTGTCGTGCAAGGAAAATTTATTCCATTACTCGATTCTCAAATTTGAGAATGAAATGGCTGAAAAAAATTACGAATTTGCGAGTTTGATCGCATCCGCCAATGCGATTCTGCCATCATGCAGGCTACGGCCGATGATGACGCCCCAGATGGATAGAGCGAGCAATTGCCGGATGTGGTCGAGGCTGCCGACGCCGCCGCTGGCGATGATGGGGGTATCGCCGGCTTCGGCAAGGAGTCTTGTTTGCGTGAAATTCGGGCCTTGCAACATGCCGTCCTTGGCGACGTCGGTGTAGAGCAGCGCTGCCAATCCCCAGCCGCTGACTTGTTTGGCGACATCCACCGCCAGCCGCTCGGTCGTTTGCGTCCAGGCGCGAGTGGCGATGTGTCCGTCCTTGGCATCGACGGCAAGAACAAGCTTGCCTTGCATTGCTTTTTCGGCGGCCAGCTTTTCGAACCAGCTCCAGTTTTCCAAGGCGTGCGTACCAATGACCACGCGATCGGCGCCGGCAGCGAGCAGTCGCTGAATATCATCGGTCGATCGCACCCCGCCGCCGACCTGCACGCGCATACCGCAGCCGTCGATCATCCGTTTGATCAGATCAATTTGCGCAACTCGCTCTTCCTTGGCGCCGTCCAGATCGACAATATGCATCCACTGCGCGCCCGTGGCTGCGAATGATCGCGCGGTGTCAACCGGATCGAGATCGTAATCAAGCTGGCGAGCGTAATCGCCCTGCTGAAGGCGGACGACTTTTCCGCCGCGAAGATCAATGCTGGGAATGACCTGGAACATGTTCGGCTTGTAGTTTGGGGTCCGAGGTCCAATTGTTCAAGTGCGACCAATTTGGGATTGCTTTTAATGTGACATGGACTTTCCAGTCCATGTTCACGGGCTGGAAAGCCCGTGTCACCATGCCTGAGTTCAAGGTGGCAATAAATAAAGATGAGATAGCTCGTTGTGTGTAATCGAAACGGTGGCGGCATGACCGTCGGCGAAAGCAACGTTCACTCGGTTGCCATGCCGGTCGATATCGAACATGTACGCATCGACGGCTTTTCCGTTTTTGTCAAATGCATCAGCCAGCGTCGCCGGACCCGTACTGGCCAGCGACGGCGTCCAGCATAACCATGGACGCGTCAGCCACGCATACGCAAAATTCTTGCGAAGCTTGGCGTCTGTGAAAAGAACCATCTCGGCGGTGTGTCGCAATTGCGAGATTTTGCCGCGCATCCGCCGGGCGGCGTATTTGGTGTTCCAGTGAAATCCCATCACGCCTTCGTTGAAGGCATAATCGGAATTGGTTGACCACGCAGACATATCACCCGTGCCGCCTTCGTCGATGACGGAAATGAGAACGCCCTGCCCGGCAAGGCTGGCGTCGGCGGGATCGGAACTGGCTCGGCCCTTGGCGTACGAATCGGTGGCCGGGCAGATGAAACGTTTGACGAATTGCGGGTTGTTCATCGCTTGATCGGTCGTGTCGATGTCGTCCATCGGCAAATCCTTGTAACCCAGATATGGCGCCAGCGCGCCGGTGATCGGCACGACAAACAGGCTGGAGAATGCAGGATAGGGAACGTAGGTGTAGCGGCGATGAGCCGTGTCGGCCAGGGCCACCGCCAGACGATTCGAACCATCTGCGGCTCGTTGCTTGACCTTGACCTCGCCAACCAGGGGAAAATATCCCTCATGATCATTGGCGTGCATGACGGCGGCCTGGGATATTTCGCGCATGTTGGACAGGCAGGTGACCGTGGCCGCCTGCCGGCGCGCTGCACTAATGGCCGGGAACAGAATCGCGATCAGCACCGCAATGATGCCGATCACAACCAACAGTTCGACCAGGGTAAATCCTCTGCGGATACGTTTCATCGGTGGATTGCTCGGATGAGCCCCGCTATCCTCGGCCAGTCATGGAGGCGGGTTTCCTGAGTTTACACGGTTATGAGTAACGAGCCTAACAAAATCATCTATTCAATGATCGGGGTCAGTAAGCGGTACGAACGCAAGGTCGTGCTAGAGGATATTTACCTATCTTACTTTTATGGCGCGAAGATAGGCGTTTTGGGGCTCAATGGTTCGGGCAAAAGCACCCTTCTGAAGATTCTGGCCGGCGTGGATAAGCAGTTCGAGGGGCAAATCTCCCTGTCCGCAGGCTATACGCTCGGCTGGCTGGAACAGGAGCCACTGGTCGATTCGACCAAGACCGTCCGGCAGGTCGCAGAGGAAGGCGTTCAGGAAACCATGGACCTGCTCAAACAGTTCGAGCAGATCAACGAGAAATTTGCCGAGCCGATGAGCGATGAGCAGATGAACAAGCTGCTGGAGCAGCAGGGAAAGATTCAGGAAAAGCTTGATGCAGTCGGCGCATGGGATATCGATCAGAAACTGGAAATGGCGCTCGATGCATTGCGCTGCCCGCCTCAGGATATGCCGGTGAACCTCATTTCCGGCGGCGAGCGACGACGCGTGGCGCTGTGCAGACTGCTTCTGAAAAAGCCGGACATTCTGATTCTCGACGAGCCGACGAATCACCTCGATGCAGAGTCGGTGTCGTGGCTGGAGCAACATCTCAAGCGATACGAAGGCACGGTCATTGCCGTGACACACGATCGATATTTTCTCGATAACGTGGCTGGGTGGATTCTGGAACTGGATCGCGGGCGTGGGATTCCGTTCAAGGGCAATTATTCTTCCTGGCTGGAACAGAAAAAGAGTCGGCTGTTCATCGAAGAAAAGCAGGAATCTTCAAGACAAAAAGCACTGGCGCGAGAATTGGAATGGGTGAGATCTTCCCCTCGCGCGCGGCAGGCCAAGAGCAAAGCACGCTTGCAGGCATACGAAAAAATGCTGGCGCAGGATCAGCGTGAAAAGGAACGCGAAATCGAAATATACATCCCGCCCGGCCCGCGACTGGGCGAAAAAGTGATCGAGGCAATCAACGTCAGCAAGGCCTTCGGCGACAAACTGCTGATGGACAAGCTGAGCTTCTCTCTCCCACCTGGCGGAATCGTCGGCATCATCGGACCCAACGGGTCGGGTAAGACGACACTTTTCAAAATGATCATCGGCGAAGAAAAACCGGACGCCGGCGAATTCAAAGTGGGTGAAAGCGTGAAACTGGCATACGTCGAGCAAAGTCGCCAGGCGCTAAAGCCGGACGACACGATCTGGCAGTCCATCTCCGATGGACAGGAACTAATCAAACTTGGCAGCACGCAAACCAACAGCCGGGCGTACGTCTCGCGCTTCGGCTTCACCGGCACGGATCAGCAGAAGAAACTCAGCGTCCTCAGCGGCGGTGAGCGAAATCGCGTGCATCTGGCTCGCATGCTCAAAAGCGGCGCCAACGTGCTTCTGCTGGATGAACCGACCAACGATATTGACGTCAATACGATGCGGGCACTGGAAGAAGCGCTGGAGGAATTTGCCGGCTGCGCGGTCATCATCAGCCACGATCGCTGGTTCCTCGATCGGCTGGCGACGCACATCCTGGCATTTGAAGGAGACAGCCAGGTCATCTGGTTTGAAGGCAATTAC